>JAZROL010000001.1:0-1679 GCA_045648665.1 Candidatus Enterousia sp.
ATTGTCTTGAATAAATATTTCCAGGCAAATGACGTTTTGGTGCGACAGTTGCAAGACCATGTGAAAACAAATACTGCGCACTATAAAAGCCCACGCATCATTGAGTTTGTTGACACACTGCCAATGACAATCAGTGGTAAACTTCGTCGTGCGCTGATTCGTACGCTGGACAGTGCCAAAGAAACAATTGTTGAACCAATTAAAAATACAATTGGTTTAAACAAAGAAGACGAAGAAAAATAAATCAACCGCCCAAATCTGGGCGGTTCTTGTTTTTATAAGATGTCTGTGGTATAATATCTCGTGATAATAAAAGGTTTTGTAATGGTTGGTTTATCAGATAAATTTAATGCCGGTATTGATAATGTTTTAGAATTAAAACAAGAGCCTGAGTATATGTCATCAATGGATAATTGGTTGTTGGTACATGCGACCAGATATATGCCATTGAAAAATGACAAAGGAGAATTGTATATCCCAACAACAGCGATGGCAACAGACTTTGCGATACCACGTGGAACAATTCATTTCACATTAAATCATGTTGTTAAAAGTCATACTGCAGGTTCTTGGGAAGATGCAGATATTGTTATGCTGTTGCCATTTCAAGAAACAAAACGAGTAAATAAAAGTCTTCCAGAAGAAGTGTCGATAAATGATACTTATTTTTTTCCACAGTCTGAAAAGGGGTTGTTATTGCCAAAAGGTACGCATATTGTTCGTGCAGTATCGGAATTGCCGGATGGACAATTGTACGATGTTCGTGGAAATGAAACAGTTTATAAAACTGAAAACTTTACACCAGACGAGATAGAATTATTAGTAGGTCGAATGGGTAGCACAACAAAATATTTGTATGAAAAATATATTAATGCAGATTTTATGGATTATGAGATTGAAGATATAGTTTATCGTTTGGGTGATCGTGGTAAAGAAATGTATAAATCTGCAACGGATAAAAACATCTTTTTAAAGGGGGTTTATACGGATGCAGTGCATAATATGCTAAAAGTACAATCAAGGAATTTAGCTGTGCAAGCGGCGGCAAAAACAATGGGGTATAAATATATACATGATACGGGGGATATGTCAAAAACTTCACAAGCTGTTGCAAAAACGGCGGTTGAACGTTCTATGGTTGGAAATATTTCTGATAAAGGACATTCTAATTCTGTATATGAAGAAATAGAAAGATTGTGGATTTTTCATAGACAGATTATGGACGAGAGTTTGGGGTATGGTGATGGTTTGAACGTTTTAATAAATAAACCTCAGCCACTTGAAGAAATATATGAATATATAAATAAACGGACTGATTATACTGTTGAATTAGAACCTTATGTTGATGCGATTGTAAAAAATAAACCGTTAAATTTAAAACGAAAGTGCTTGGATTATATAAAGAGATATAAACAGGAAAATAATGGAAAGTTAATTGGGTTGGTAAATAAATGGTGTGACAAGGAAGCACGAGAATTTGGAGAGTTTCAAAAAAAACTGAAAACAATATCTGGGTACAAGGATTTTGTGATAAAACTGAAGAATATGCCAACGTTTGCACAGCGTCAAGCACTCAAAAAAACAAAGCGTTCAGAATACTATTGATTGCAAAAGTTTTTTTTATTTGGCATAATCTGGTCCATGTTAAAATATAGAAAAAAATCCCTGAAAAATATTTT
>JAZROL010000002.1:0-56383 GCA_045648665.1 Candidatus Enterousia sp.
AACCTTTACCCCAAACATCGAGGACCCCTTAAATAAGGCTATTATGACCATCATTGGTGCAATTAGTGAACTGGAACGTAACCTTATATTAGAAAGGGTTCGTGAAGGGGTCGCTATTGCTAAAAAGGCGGGTAAGTATAACCGTTCACAGATAGCTAAGCATTTTGGTATCACAGTTCGGTCGACATATCATTATGCACCAGCTGTGAAATCACAAAATTAATAATCTCCGCATTATTTGCGGAGATTATATTTGATTTTGCGGAGTTTATATGTTATAATTTCCGCATAAGTTGCGGAGATTATCATGACCAAATATATTCACCAATATAAAGAATATCCACATTTTACCTGGGATTCAGCTAAAATTTTAGATGCTTTGACATCTGTTGCCAATAAACAAGGACAAATACTTGGTAAAATGCAACAATTTGGTTTTGGCGACCAACGTATAGCCATGTTAAATGCCTTAACAGAAGAAATAACTAAATCCAGTGAAATAGAAGGCGAGATATTAGATTCAGAACAGGTACGTTCTTCGTTAGCTAAAAGACTAAATATTCAATTAAATCTTCCTTTGAAAGAATCACACCATATTGATGGTCTGGTACAAACAACTATGGATGCTATTAACAATTATAATGAAAATTTAACCAAAACCAGATTATTTGGATGGCATTCTGCATTGTTTCCGACAGGTTTTAGCGGTATGAATAAAATTCATGTTGGTAAATATCGTAAAGAAGAAATGCAAATTGTTTCACCAGCTTTGTATAATGCTCGTGTTTATTATGAAGCACCTGCTCCAGAATTGGTTCCAAAGCAAATGGAAACTTTTTTAAAATGGCTAAATACAGATAATAATGAAAATCCTATTATAAAAGCCGCTATCGCTCATTTATGGTTTGTTATTATACATCCTTTTGATGATGGTAATGGTCGTATTACACGTATTATAACAGAAATGTTATTAGCACGTGCAGAACATTCAAATCTGCGTTTTTATTCAATGTCTGCTCAAATCCAACATGATAAAAAAGATTATTATAAAATATTAGAAAGAACAACAACTGGTGATTTGGATATAACAAACTGGATTTTATGGTTTTTGGGCTGTCTTGAACGTGCCTTAGATAAAAGTCAAGAAATGGTTGCTTCTGTTATAAAAAAATCAGAATTTTGGAAACATTATAACACAACCATTACGAACACAAACCAACGTGAAATCTTAAATCGCATACTTGATGGATTCCTTGGAAATATGACCTCTGGTAAAGTTTCAAAATTTTTACATGTTTCTCAGGATACGGCTACACGTTTACTCCAAGACCTTGTTAATCAAAATATTATGGAAAAACAAGGTGATGGACGTAATACTCACTATATTCTGAAAGAATTTAGCTATAAAAAAGATTAAATACATTTAACAGATAAATTGTAAGATATATTATATCCAACATCTATTTGTGATGAGATGGAATTTGTGTAAGAGGTGGTATTTGTCTTGTTAATCATTTTTTCTATGCTATTAACAGCTTGTTGGGTTGCTTTATTTTTTACAACATCTAACAATTTAGCATATACATTTGTAGCTAATAAGCTTTTATGACCTAAAATCTTTGCTACCACAGAAGGTTCAACGCCATTAGATAATAAAACAGTAGCAAAAGAACGTCTTAAATCATGAATAACAATATTATGAATACCGCATCTATCTTTGATTCTGTTCCAAGCTTTCTTTAAATCTTTATAATGCTCTTTGGTCTGTGGGTTTACAAACACCCAATCACACCCATCTATTCTAGGAAGAGATTTTAAAACTTTTATTGCTTCATCAGCTAAATAAGCATCCAAAGGTTCCCCATTTTTAGTTTTATCTATGCTCCATATATTGTTTTCAAAGTTAATTTGACTCCATTTCATTTCTAATACATTTGTTTTTCTTACACCTGTAAACAAAAGCATCTTAAAAATAGACCTTAACATCAGTTCTTCCTGTTCTACAGCTTCAAGAAATACAGGGATTTCTGAATCTGTCAAAAATCTGCTTCTGCTACCCTTCGGATTCATTTCAATAGGTGTGCATGGATTTTCACCGTTATATTTATGTTTTTTTATACAAAAGTTTATAACTGCTTTTAATTTTTCTATGGCATGATTTGCAGCTGACGGACCATTATTTTCAGTAAGGTCTTCAAATATATTTTCAACCTCATCATCGGTTATAAGAGATAATTTTCTATTCATAAATTTAGAAAATATCCTAGGAATATCATTTTGATAATCCTTATAAACTTTATCACATAGTTTACGGCTTCTTTTTTGAAGATAAAATTCAAGAGCTTCGCTCAAAGTAAATTCATTCTTTTTAGTTCTTATTTCGCCCATAGGACTTATACCATTGTTAATCTTTTCAATATATTCAAAACATGTCTTTATAGCATTTAATCTCTTAACAGCTGGGTAAGACCCTATGGTTATTCTGTATAAAACACCATATTTATCTTTTTTTATGAATCTGAATGTCTTTGTTCTTTTTGAAACCCTTAAATATAGGAAACTATATTCAGAATCTATAACCTCATATTCTTTTTCTGCAAAAGTTAATTTTTCAATTTCTTTGTTATTCAACACCAATTTTATCGTCATATCTTAAATCCTATTGATATAATTTGATTTATCGGGATTCCAAAGGTTCTTTGTGGGAACCTATCGGGAACCTAAATCAGATATAAATATCAACAAATATCTATATCCTTATATCTGTAGAACTCATTTTTATCGCTGAAAATTCAGAAAATTGAAAAAATTTTTATTTTTTATGATTTTTTCAACACAGGCTTTAAAACCCTCATAACCTGTAGGTCGGAGGTTCAAATCCTTCTCCCGCAACCAAGATTTAATAAAAAAACATCCCTTGTGGATGTTTTTTATTAAATATGTGTGTTGTGGCGGATTTGAACCGACGAAGAAGGAGGTTCACAACAAGCGAGAGCCAGACGGAAGTATGGCGGTCAACCGTCAGGTTGACGAGCGCAGTTGCCGCGTAAGCGAATTTCTTCTCCCGCAGATTTTTTGAAAGTAAAAATCAAAAAAGTGGCGATTTTTCACCACTTTCGAACTGGTTAATTTTAAAAACATTATCCACCACAAACTTTACACGGACGCCCACCACGAAGTTTTGCTTCTGAACTATCAATTGTTATACAATTTTTAGTACATTTATGAGCCCATTCGCATGAATGTTTGTGATAAATATGAGAATTTGTATTATATGCCACACTATGTGCCATAGCACCACAAGATATAAACAAACAAACCAAAAAAACTAATATTTTTTTCATATTATTACCATATACTATTTTTTTGAACAGTACCATAGGATGTCGTATGATACCCTGCTGGTGCCCTATGCATTCCCATATTATTTGTACGACCAGTAGACTGATATGTACCAGTAAAAGAGTTTCTGTTTCTATAATAACCAGCATTTGCATCTGTAATACCAACCAAGGATATTAAAGCTACTAAAAATACTACTTTTTTCATTTTTTACCCCTTTTTATTAAAATTTATATATAATATTATAGACAATTTTTTTAATTTGTCAATATTATTCTTTTGACTTATCAATATCTCGTCTTATCTCTAACAAGAGAGTTCAAGAAGTGCGAATCAAACACAACAAAATTAAATAAAAAATGCACAAAAATAGTGCATTTTTTGATTTTTCTTTTTATTCCTTTTTCTTTACATCTCCACCAAATAAACATTTCGTATAATCACCGATATTATTATGAAAATTCCAACATTGACGAACAGATTCAGTGGTTTTGCCACCAGGACCATATATCATCATATCTTTTGATAATGTTATAGTGCAAGCGTCACCAGTGTTGTTTACAACACCACCAGCAGGACAATCATATATACCATGGTCGCGGGACAGATTTTTATTATATGTTCCACCAGGACAATATCTTGTTGAACCCTTGCAAGTGTCGCAAGCTTTCTTTGCACCATTGTAATATTGGCCTGGTGTAGTGCACTCAATTGGCTCAAAAGGTGCTTCTTCTTCAGCAACGCAACGACCATCATTTACTATTTGTCCCTTTGGACATTTTTTACATCCAGTCAAAGTTTCATTTGGAACTTGGTCATCTGGACAATTCTGGCATGTTCTATTACTGTCTATATATTGTCCAGGGTTACATGTTCCGCAAGCGCTTCTTTCTGCGTTGGGTGTTTGACCTGCCGGACACGTAGCAGGTTGTGAATCTCTATCTTTTGAATATTTATAGGTTCCACCTGGACAATATTCATTGTTTTTCAAACCAGTTCTTTCGGAACAAGATTCGCATGTATATGAATCTTTTCGTAAATATTCACCCGGATAGCATTCAATACCAGACACACATTCTTTGAAATCCGCACTGTGTACCTGTCCCGATGGACAATCTGTTATTCCTTGATTTTTTGTGTCAGAAAAATAATATGTCCCTTTTGGACAATATTCATTAGGTTCTAAGCCAGCCTTAGAACACGATTCGCAATTTTTACTATTTTTAGGTAAATAATTTCCGGCCTTACATTCAACTTCAGATCCATAATAAATTGCTTTACCATTGTCATCTTTATAACAATCGTTTATTGTTTTTGCCCCAGGGTCAGACTCTGGAAATTCTTTCGGACACAGATGGGCTCCTCTCCAACCGTTTTCTTTAGTTAGTGCACCAAATTTTAGGGTGCCACTGGCTGGATCGCAACTCATAACACCTGCTAATTGGTTTGCACCACCCTCACAATAACAACCAGAATGACAAGGATAATTTACTGAACCGTACCTATAATATCCTGCCGGAGCACTGCCTCCAAAACAAGACAAAAAAAACATGTTTGAAAAAATAACCGTAAAAAACGCTAAATTTCTGATTTTTATCATATAAACTCTCCTTTCTTTCTAACAAAGAAAACCGCACTGTAAAAACCAAGGCGGTTGGAGGCTCAAAACAATTCAAATAGGAAATTGTGCGCTTTATTCAATATATTCAGCGGCCCTCCAACCGGTTATAGTTGGAGAATAATTTCGCTTGTTTTCTTTCCAAGCGCCTATTTGACAAGGGTTTTGAGACCCCGCCAGAAAAATGACTTTTTCTGACATATTGATTTTAACTAAAAATATTATTTATTGCAAACAAAAACATACATACAAAATTTACTTAAAACATTTTTTCAAAGTTTCACCTGTATCATTTTGATCAACACGTTTATTACGAATTTCTTCATCTGCCTTTAAATGTTGTTTCAAAAGCACAACATCTGGATGATTTTGTAATTGTTCGTTTAATTTATCTAGCGCTTTTTCAACATCAGATTCGTTTTTTACAAATATAGGTGTTATTGAATTAGCCGCCGACATCAAAGATTGTTTTATTAAATCATAATTATCATCTATGACTGATAAATAAGCCCTTATATGTTCGTCTTCATGTAATAAAATCGCATTATATGAACAAGTATTTGGTTTATGTGATATATCTATTTGAACCAAAAAATCAGAATAACCTATGGTCGCATCTATATCTTTTAATCCAACACAAAAACCATCTTCAATTGATGTAATATCACCGGTTATATCATAATTATCAACCATAGTTGCAATAACATCACCATGCAAAACATCCATAGATTGCAATGGTTGAACTACACTTTTTTCCCATATTGGCATATTTATTTTTACATTTGGTGTTAATTTGTAATCCAGACAATCATCACCAAAAGAAAAATTTGGTAAAATACAAAATATTAAAAACCAGTATTTTTTTAACATACCTTACATTGTTTGCTTTTTAAGATATTCTGCAACAAAATTATTACCATAATTCTTATATAACTCTTCAGCCAATAATACCGAAGAACGACCGGATTCAAACAATTTTAACAAACTACCTAAACCACCCAGTTCAGTATTTAAAATCACAGATTCACCATTCACAGGTCTTGATAATAATACCGCCCTTTTAAGGTTAGGATATGCTTTACCCTGGATAAACGCCATTTCTAACGGGTTTAAATTCCATTTTTCATAATCAGACGCATCTGCCGCAGGATTACGGAAAAACAACACAGTTTGTGCCTGACCACGAATAACATCACCTATTCCCAATTTATCAAGAACATTTGCACGTTGGAACGCGACCATATACGCCTGACGATTTTTTCTGCCTTCTTGTAATCCAACAACAAAACTTTTTCTAAACATTTCGTTTTCAAGCATAGGCGCAGTTTCATCAATCATAATCAAAGACGGATTTCCACCGGATACAGTAATATTATTTATTCTGTGTATTATGTAAGATATAACAGCTGGTGCCAAAACCTCATCTTGTAAAATTTCAGTAAAATCAAATGTTGTTAAACGCGACTGTAAATCAAGTGTATCTGTATCTTCATTAAAAATATCACCATATTGTAACGGATCAATCCACTTTTTTAATTCACCACGCATTGTCCCATTTGATGAAAAACAACTTTCATAAAGATTCTTTAATAACCTATCTTTACCAGATAAATAATCAAAATTCACAGAAACAGCACGCGCAATTTCATCTTCTGAAACAACATCTGATTGTCCAGTTATCAAAGATAACCAACGTCTTAAAAACATTCTGTTTCCGGCAGTATCCGGCATTTTTAACGGATTAAGATGTGTTAGAAACATATTGTTTTTTTCATCTTTTTCTTTTCCATTCATTGTTATGTATTTACCACCAACAGACAAAGTGAATATCTCTGCACCTTTGTTTCTGTCAAAGAAAAATGCTTTTAACTTTTGATGACGTAAAGATTGTGCTATCAGGAAAGAAAATAAAGTTGTTTTACCGCCACCAGTTGGTCCAATCGTCAAAGTATGACCAACCGCCGCCGGTTTATCAGAAACATGAAATTGAAATTGATAAGGTGTCCCCTGGGCAGTAGGAAATACCACCAAAGGTCCCGGGCCCCAATCACTGTTTTCAACACCACGTGGCATAGTTGATAAAGGTATACTGACCGCCGCAGTTTTAGATAGCATTTTAAATACACGTGGAAATATATCAAACCCAGGTAATTGGGCAAAAAATGATACTTTTGTTGCAAAATTTTCAACCACAGGAGCAACACCGAACGCCGCACAAACCTTTTTAAATTCTGCAATATGTTGATCAAGTTCATCTATATTATATCCAAATAAAATAAACAAAGGATAATAATCAACCAAAGTTTGTGCACCTGTTACATTTTCATCCATTGACGATTGCGCTTCACCAAGTTGTTCAAGTGTTGAATTTTCTGTTTCATCTGTAATTGTTGAATTATGTTGTTTTATCAAAGATTCTACATCACTTGATTTTAATATATGAAATCCGTTCATACATATCATTTCACATTGAATTGTAGACACAGTATCATAAAAATCTTCATCAAGATAATCTGGAGCAGTTTTAAAAGATATCATTGCGGCATAATATTTTTTATCACCACTTGTATATTCAACAACACTATTTCTTGTAAATTCAACTTCATCAACAGTGACCACATTTGAAATATTATTATCACATTTTTTAATTTGTGGTTTTGTCACGGGCGACAATATTCTTCCAAAGAAAGTTGCCATATTATCAATATCTGTATTTTTTAACATAACCGGTTTATACGCAGACAATATAGATTCAACATAATTACAATATTGATTTAATCTTTCACGGTTATTTTGCCCTTTGACAGAAATCACTAAATAATAAGTATTTGTAAAAATCTTTAATCCTTGGTTATTCCATCTGTCATATATTTTTTGTAATACAGGCTGGTCAAATTCGTAACTTGTTTTTTCATCTGAAAAATCACGAATAGTGAAAAACCGCATATAAACATCATTATCTTGGATTTGATTAAATAACTGAGTTCTTAAATCTAATAATTTTTCGCGATTTTCATCACTCATCATACTGGTTTGAATACCATTTATTTTATAAACACGAACTAAACTTCCATCAACCAAAGATAAACTGTTATCATCATAAACTTTATCAAAAGGCAAATAATCTGAATACCTAGAATACCCAAACATAGGTAATATTTTACGTGTTAAAAATGGGATATACATCAACAAAGCGATAAACACCAACAACACACACATAGCAATTATAACAAGACTTGATGTCATTGTTTCACTATTTCCTGCAAAATAATTAAATAACTTATCCATTTTTACACCGCTAACCTTCTGGGAATTTTCTTTTTAAATATATTAAACCAAGAAAATATAATTTGTGATATTTGTTGATCACGTTTTGAATAAAAACCTAATATAGTATGCGTTAAAAACAAACATCCTATAAAAAACAAAGGTAAAATCATAGGAATTTGCTTTGTAGTAATCAAAAAAATCACCATAGAAATAATAAAAGCTAAAAACCAAAACAAAAAATTTAAAATGGCAAGATTATAAGGCACATAAAATATGCGCGGCGGATTTGCCAAAGCTTTCAAAACCTTTTGTTTCAAATACTCTCTCCTGATTTATACTTATTATAACAATTTCAACATTTTTCAACAAGCATAAAAGTAAAAACTATAAAAATTGTTGAAAATATTAAAAAATTGACTTTTTTTGACATATTTTTAAAAACAAATTATTTTTCAACAAAACCTATAAAAATACTAGAAATAAAGGATTTTTTTGTTGAAAACCGGTTTAAAAAATTGTTAAAAACGTTTTTTAATATATTTAACAGGCACAATAAAAACAACAATAAATATAATTATTATTTGATTTTTTAGAAATCTGGTTTATAATTCGCGGGTAAAAAGGATATAGATATGAAATTTTTAAGTTCTTTAAAGGCTTGGAAAAAACGCGGTAATATTAAACAAATTCGCCGTGGAAAACAAGTTTTGTTAATTGACCCTTCTAATCCTAAATTAAAGGCAAAACAGGGTTTCAAGAAAAAATAATATAATCCAATTGGATAATGTTTTTTATACCCACTGTAAAAAGTGGGTATTTTTTTTATTGTTCTGATAGAAACGCAGATTGTAAAACTTCTTTTACTTCCGCCCCAGAAAGACCGGCACCGCGTAGATAATTTATTTGATTATCATTTGGTTTATAAATTGATGCACTATGCGATGCGTTATCAGGAATTGATTTTATAAATTGTGTAGGCTTTATTATAATTTTAGCACTTTCATCCGCCATCACGGAAAAAGATATATCACTGTCGCAATTAGGGATATTTTTTTCTATTTTTGCATAGCCCTCTAACACAGTATTTGTATTTTTATGTGCCAGTACACGTGTTTTTATAAAAATACCGGTATTTTCTGCTAAATGTTCACCAGTTGCCGATATTTTTAAAGAATGATAATTTTGCGATATTATTTGCCCTGAAAAAACACTATTTTTACCGGTGTTTTTTACAAAAATATCAAAAAAAGCCGGTTTTTTATTGATTATTTTTGCGGTTAAAAAAACTTTAATTCCCGGTGTTTTTATGTTTATTTGTAAGTTTTTATCATTATCTATATCACCAATATATATAATATGTACCGGTAAAGGCCGGGATTTTTCAATATTAATAATACCGGGGTTTTCTGTATTTATATCTTCGTATGTCGATAATTCCGGTATAAAAATACCATCGCGAAAAACTATAGTTTCGGCCGGGAAAGTTTTTATATTGAATTCTTGCCAAAGGTATGACATATTAACACCTGAAATATTATATACGCTTATAATATAAGAAAACAAAATAAAATACAACTTAATTGGTGAAAAGATATGGGATTTAATTGTGGTATAGTTGGTTTGCCGAATGTCGGTAAATCTACATTATTTAATGCTTTGACACAAAGTGCGGCTGCGGATGCACAAAATTATCCATTTTGTACTATTGAACCGAATACAGGTCGTGTTGTGGTACCTGATGCAACTTTGCATAATCTGGCACGTGTTGCGGGTGCGGAACGTATAATACCAACACAACTTGAAATTGTTGATATTGCTGGTCTTGTAAAGGGTGCGTCTAGTGGAGAAGGTCTTGGAAATAAATTTTTATCAAACATACTTGAAACAGATGCGATAATTCATGTGGTCAGGTGTTTTGAAAATGATGATATAGTTCATGTAAATGGACGTATAGATCCATTACTTGATATTGAAACTATTGAAACCGAATTAATGTTGGCGGATATAGAAAGTCTAGATAATCAAATTAAAAAACTTGAAAAGAAGGTCCATGGCCAGGATAAAAATGCTGCTAAACTTTTGGCGGACGCAATGGCTATAAAAAACGGACTTGAAAAATCAATACCAGCGCGAAATCAAGATGTTGATGCGACACCTTTTAATTTATTAACAAAAAAACCGGTGATTTATGTTTGTAATGTTGAAGAAAGCGCGGCTGCAACTGGAAATAAATATTCTGATATGGTGCGCGAAAAATTTGGTTCTGTGGCACCTGTGTTAATAATATCTTCTAAAATAGAAATGGAAATTGCACAAATTGTTGATATTGATGAACGTAAAATGTTTCTTGATGAACTTGGATTAAATGAATCAGGTTTAGATCAGGTTATACACACAGGATATGATACTTTGGGATTACAAACTTTTTATACAGTTGGTCCGAAAGAAGCACATGCCTGGACAATAACCAAGGGTATGACCGCGCCACAGGCGGCAGGTAAAATTCATACAGATTTTGAACGTGGTTTTATACGTGCGGAAATAATCTCACCGAACGATTATTTACAATATGGTGGTGAAGTCGCTGTGAAAGAGGCCGGCAAAATGCGCCTAGTTGGGAAAGAATATATTATGCAGGACGGTGATATATGTCATTTCTTATTCAATGTTTAATTTACAAAAAATTAAAAAAATACCGGTAAATGCCGGGATTTTTTTTATCATTTTAAATTTATTTAATATAAAAATAAAATCCCGGCCTTTTTGATAAAAAAGTTAAAAAAAGCCGGTAATTTTTTACTTTAAATATTGGTTGATGATTTTGTTATATTCGTTTAAAGTTTTTTCTGGGTTTTTCGCTGCACTTAAAAGTAATGCTGACATTATTATTGTTTTATTTAATAAATGTAATTCATATTGTATTTTATCAAGAGTTTTTAATGATAAAAAAATTTCCATTAAACGGTCAGTATAATCTTTTGGTCTATAATTTTTTAAACAACTAATTGAAAAAGACAAATTTTCAACAGCTTCTATTAATCTTTCGTTTTGTTCATGTTGTATTGAAATTTGTTGTGTTATAAAGCGGACTCCTTTAAAAATCAAAAACCGCCAATGAAAATAGGCGGTCGGGGGTTAGAACAGCATAACAGTGAATGCTCCACCAAAGTGGCACCCCGACCAACGGCCAGGGATATGGCACAAAAGCACCATAAACAGATTACGATGCTTTCACACCGCACTGCTAGGGATGTTCTAAATCCCGAAACCAATTCTCATTGGATTCGATAAAATTATATAATAAAAATATTGTAATAGCAAATAATATAAACAAAATCTAACGTTTATCTTTTGAATTACACCATTTATTTACCGGACAATTTTCACAATCTGGTTTTATGGCTTTGCATGTATAGCGACCATGCAAAACCATAACATGATTGACTATTGAATGATATTTTTGCGGAATTATTTTTAATAATTTTTCTTCTACTTTTTCGGGTGTATTTTCAGTGTCACCGCACCAACCGTACCTGTGCGAATTACGAAATACATGTGTATCAACACCTATATTAGGCGCATTCCATAAAACATTCATAATTACATTTGCTGTTTTTTGCCCAATACCGGCCAATTTCATTAATTCATCACGATTATGATATTTTTGTGGAAATTTATAGTTTATATTATCACTGTTTTCGTCATGTAATTGTTGTGATAATTTTATAATATTGTCGGCTTTGTTATTAAAAAAAGAAATTACACGAATATGTTTTTTTAATCCATCTAATCCAAGTTTTAACATTTTATCAGGTGTTGGTGCAATTTTGAAAAGTTCCGGGGTGACCTCATTAACTTTTTTATCAGTTGCCTGGGCGGATAATATAACCGCCACTGCAAATGTAAATTCATTTGTAGAATATAATTCAGACCGGATATTCATATTCAATGTTGGGCAAACATTTTCAAAATAAATATCCGGTGAAAGAGTTATTTTTTTCTTAATCATTTATTTTTTTAATATTGATTGCAAAATCATAATCTTCTATTTGTTTTGCAAATTGATTTGCTTCGCCACTTTCCATTTCAACAATCAAAGCATCATGCATAATGCGTTTTTTATAGGCATCGATTGCGTTAGATAATGCTACATCTGCGGTATATGTTAATTTTATTCTGTCTGAAACATCAAGATTTGCGGCCTTACGAGAATCTTGAATAAAGCGTAAAACTTCATTTACAAGACCTTCTTGAATCAGTTCAGAATTTAATTCAGTATTCAAAACAACAACCGCGGTATTATCTGGTAATGCACTGCCAGTCACACCATCTTTCACAGTTAAACGATTTTCAAATTCATCGTTGTTCAATGTGTATTCACCTACAATTAATTTATCACCGTCGATACTGTAATCGCCACGTTTCACCGCAGGAATAATATCTTTCAATGCACCACCAAGACGCGCACCAATTTTAGGTGTAATTAAATATACAAAAGAATCTGCAACTTTATTTATATTATCTATGAATTTGATTTGTTTTACATTTAACTCATCCGCGATAATATCTGCATATTTTTCCATATTTACACCGGCGATTGTGGCGTCTTGTAAAGGCAAACGATTACGCAATTTATATTGTTCACGTAATTGTTTCCCTGTTGATACAATCATCTGTATACGGCGCATATTGTGCAATATATCAAAATCTGTTTCTTTTGAATTTGGCCAATCTTGTAAATGAACAGATTCAAGACCAGTTAAATTTTTGAATATATATTCACTTATAAACGGTGCAAAAGGTGCCAATAATTTACAGAAATTTATCAACACATAATGCAAAGTTTCAAATGCTGATAAATCTTCGTTCCAAAATCTGTCCCTGTTACGGCGAATATACCAGTTATTTAATATATCAAGAAATCTGACAAATTCTTTAACAGCGATATCCGGTTTATATTCACTTAAAGCATTTGTTGTTGTTTTTATTAATTCATTTAATTCTGCCAATATATATTTATCCAGTAAATTATCACCGTTTGGTTCGTGTTCAACCGTTATATTTCCGGCATTCGCATATAATGTAAAGAAATGATATGCGTTCCAAAGTGGTGTTAAAATGGTTTTGATAGAATCATTAAATACATTTCCTTCTTTATCAACACCGACACCTTCGGCTTTCATAAAATTGCTGCCTTGGATAAACAAACGAATTGCGTCCGCACCTGATTTTTCGATTTGTTCACGTGGGTCAACAAAGTTCTGTAATGATTTTGAAAGTTTGCGTTTTTGTTCGTCCAATATCATACCGTTTGCAGATACTGTTTTAAAGGCAGGTTTATCAAATAATGCAACCGCCATAATCATCAAAGAATAAAACCAACCACGTGTTTGGTCTTGGCCTTCTATAATATAATCGGCAGGGAAATTTGATTTAAATTTATCAACATTTTCAAACGGATAATGTAATTGTGCAAAAGGCATAGAACCACTTTCAAACCAACAATCCAAAACGTCAGTTATTCTGTGCCAGCCATCTTTGGTTAAAGCATCCAAAGTTGGACGATGTAAATCATCAATTTTGACACCAAAGAAATCTTCCAATTCTTTGATAGATCCAAATATTTTATATTCACCGTCTTTTTCCCAAATTGGTAATGGAACGCCCCAGAATCTGTTTCTTGAAATTCCCCACGGACGTGCATTTTCTATCCATGCCATAAAGCGATTACCCGCAGATGTCCAATTTGTTTCATTTTTTGTTATTTCGACCAAACGTTCACGAATTTTTGGAACATCGATGTACCATGCATCTGTTGCACGATAAATCAGTTTTTCATGACTACGTGGACCATAAGGATAACTGTGTTTATGTTGGTCTTTTTTAACTAAAATACCATTATTTTTCAACCAATCTATGATTTTAGGATTGGCTTCAAAAATATTTTGACCTGTCCAATCTTTGACAGTTGAATCAAAATTACCATAATCATCGACGTTCAAAATTACCGGGAATTTAGAATCTAATGCCTTTGCAGCCAAATAGTCATCTTCACCAAAAGCAGGCGCAATATGCACTATACCGGTCCCATCACAATCACTTACATAATCTGCGGCGATTATTTGATGTAATAATGGATCACTGTTTTCATAATAATTAAATATAGGTTTATAATGTAAACCAACCAAATCTTTACCCAAAACAGTTCCCAGATTTTCGCAATCTGCAAAAACTTTTTCATACGCTTTTAAACGTGATTGTGCAAAAACATAAACTTTACCATCGCTATGTTTCATACGCACATATTCCATATCTGGATTTACCGCCAAAGCAGAATTTGCAGGCAACGTCCACGGTGTTGTTGTCCAGGCAATGGCTCTATCTCCATTTTCGAGTTCAAACCAAACCGTCACAGTATCATCAACTACATCTTGATATTCACTTGATGCTTCGCTGTTCGATAAAACGGTTCCCAATTTCCAATCGTATGGATTAACTTTGAAATCTTTATAAAGCAATCCTTTGTCATATAATTGTTTCAAAGCCCAAATTACAGATTCCATATAGTTTTTATCCATGGTGCGATAACCTTTGGTTTCACCACCATCAACCCAACGACCGATGCGTTCAATATATTGCAACCATTCGTTAGTATAGGTCATAACGTCTTTTTTGCACATATCACAAAATGCGGCGATTCCATCGGTTGCAACAATATCTTTTGCGGATTTTCCTTGTTTTTTTTCAACACTGTTTTCCGCTGGTAAACCGTGACAATCCCAACCAAGTTCACGGACAACATATTTTCCACGCATGGTTTGAAAACGCGAAACCATATCTTTGATAGCACTTACACCTAAATGACCCCAATGTGGCAAACCATTTCCAAAAGGTGGCCCATCGTAAAAATTAAACACTTCGCCCATTTTGGTTTTATTCAAAGATTTATGAAAAGTGTCGTCTTCACGCCAAAATTCCAGGATTTTGTGTTCTATATCTGAAAAATTTGCCTTTGGTTCCGTTTTTGTATATGCCATAGTTTTTTCACCTTTATTTCATTAAAAAAAGGCGCCTATGCGCCCCGGCCCCCGCCAAAGCGCAGTGCCTTTTATTTAATAATAATTATTTCTTTTTTATTCATGCCTATATTTATATAACAGATTTCATGAAAAATCAAGTTTAGTTGTTAATATCCAACAAAGTATCTAATTTTTCAGTTGTATCTTTTAATTTTTCATCAATTTCTTGTAATAAATCGTTCGCTGGCACACCTGTTTTCAAAGAATTTGATATTATTTCGGCTTTTTCTTCTTTAAGTTTCTTGATACATCTTTGTAATTTGAAAGAAACTATGAACTTTTTAGCATCTTTTAATGATAAATCTGTTTTTTGGGCATCTTCATCAAAAGATATGTTCAAAGACGACAGAAAATCTAAATGTTTTTCAGATAATTCCGGATATGTTTGAACAATAGATTTTATCATATTTATTGTCATGATATCTATATCTGGCAATTCAATTTCTGGTTCGTATTTTTTTTGTTTCCATTTATGCCATTGATTGAATTTTCTTTGATTGTATTCATTTTCAATTTCATTTTGAAAAATCTTATCCTGAATCTTTGATATACATTCTTTCAGGTATTTTTCAGCCCTAGCACGTCCACCAGGTGTTGATACCAGATAATTTTTATTAACGCTTTCCCATAAAAAATCAATCAAACCAATCGAATTATCAATGATTTTACGCATGGCGTCGACGCCTTGTGTTTTTAATACTTCATCTGGGTCTTTGCCACCGGTCACAAAAGCAAATCTGACATCACTGTTATCACGCAAAAACGGTAAAACCAGCGTACACGCCCGTACAGCGGCTTTTTGTCCGGCATTATCACCATCAAAACAAAATGTTATATTACGATTTGATTTACAAAGTATCGCAATATGGTCTTCTGTCAAAGCGGTTCCAAGTGGTGCAACAGTTTCAGGAAATCCATTACATTGCATTTGAATCGCATCTATTTGACCTTCTACAATAATACTGCGATTTGCGCGGTGTATAGCATCACGTGCAAAATTAAATCCAAATATAGTTTGCCGTTTATGAAATAATTCTGTATCCGTTGTATTTATATATTTAGGTTCGGACCCGTCCAAAGAACGTCCGGAAAAAGCCACAATTTGATTATGCGCATTAAATATAGGAAACATTAATTTGTCGCGGAAAAAATCATACGGCCCATATTCACCAACGCGAACCAAACCGGTTGATGTCAATTTATCAATTTTTATATTTGAAAAATGTGATGAAATAATATTATTTTTAGGCGCATAACCAATACGGTATTTTTTTATCATTTCATCACTAAAACCACGTTTTTTTATATATTCCAAAGCGATTTTTCCGGATTCAGAATACAATAAACTTTGATATATTTTTGCAGATTCATCAGTGATTTTTATGTAATTTTCTTCTGCATCAATTTGTTGTTGTGTTTTTGGTTTGTAATCCGGCATTTTTAATCCGGCCATATCCGCCAATTCTTTGATAGCATTTTTGAAATCCATATTTTCAGATTTCATAACAAAAGAAATTATATCGCCATGTTCACCACAACCAAAACAATGATAAAAACC
The DNA here is from genome assembly GCA_045648665.1 of Candidatus Enterousia sp. Classification (GTDB taxonomy): domain Bacteria; phylum Pseudomonadota; class Alphaproteobacteria; order Rs-D84; family Rs-D84; genus Enterousia. The sequence continues at coordinate 16,868 of JAZROL010000002.1, forward strand.
TTTGTCTTCATTAACTGAAAAAGAGGGTGTTTTTTCATTATGAAACGGGCAACAACCCCAATAATTTTGACCTTTCTTTACCAGTGGAACGCGTCGCGAAATAACATCAACCAATGACAATCTTTGGCGTAATTCATCTGTAAAAGAATTATCATATTTAGACAATTATTTTGCCTTTTTTATAAATGGTCTTTTTACCGTTTTTTTATTGTTTATTAAATCTATGGCTGTATCTAAATCAGGTTGTTCTTTGACAGAAACATTAACACGATTTGATGATAAATATGGTCCATATCGTCCGTCTGGATAATAATAAATAGGTTTATCTGTTGCAGGATTTGTTCCCAGTATCACAGGTTCTGTTTTCTTTTTTTCGTCTGACAATAATTCGCGCGCTATTTCAAGGGTGATAGTTTCGGCTGTATATTTTTTAGCAGAAACATTTTTTGTTCCGTTTGTCACATACGGTCCATATTTGCCGACACGAAAAACTATATTTTCACCTAAAATCTTTTCATTTGTTTTTTGTTCTGTATTTTGTGTTTTATCTTCATTTTGTTCTTTTTGTGTGTCTATTAATTTCATAGTGTAATTACATTTTGGATAATTACTGCATCCAATAAAAGGCCCAAATTTAGATAATTTTACACCCAGTTTTGCACCGCATTTTGGACATGTGTCGTCGCCATCTTTGAATAAATGGTTGTGCATAAATTCGTTAACTTTTTCAATAATATCCGTTGTTTTTATATCACGTACAGACACAATAGTATTATCAGTTGGTTCCCAGAAAGATTTCAAAGCATCTAATTTATCTCGTTCCCCATTTGATACATCGTCCAGGGTATCTTCTGTTTTCGCAGTAAAGTTAACATCAACCAAGTCTTTAAAATAATTAGACAAATAAGACACCAATACCCACCCTGAAATTGTTGGATGAAAACGATGTTGTTTATCTTGTTCCACATATTCGCGATCAACAATAGTTGACATAATAGTCGCATACGTTGATGGACGCCCTATTCCCAATTCTTCCAGTTTTTTTACCAATGATGCTTCTGTAAACCGTGCAGGCGGTTGGGTAAAATGTTGTTCACAATTCAAAGATTTTATATTTATGTTATCACCAATATTCAATACAGGTAATTTTACGTCATCACTTTCTTTTTCATCATCAATGTCTTCAATATAAACCTTCATGAATCCATCAAAAGTTCTTGTTGTCCCAACGCAGTGAAAATCTGCATTTTGTACAGATATATCAACCGCCACAGAATCAAATTCTGCGTTACACATTTGACAAGCAATAGTTCTTTTCCATATTAAATCATAAAGTTTTAATTCGTCCCCAGATAAATTTACTTCCGTATTAATAAAGTGTGTTGGACGGATTGCTTCGTGTGCTTCTTGGGCATTTTTAGATTTTGTTATATAAACATTTGGTTGTTTTGGAACGAATTTATCACCATATTCTTTTGATATATATTCACGAATTTCCATAACCGCTTCGTTAGATAAATTGGTCGCATCGGTTCGCATATATGTAATAAAACCTTGTTCATATAAACGTTGTGCAATATTCATTGTACGTTTTGATGAAAAATGCAATTTACGCGCCGCCTCTTGTTGTAAAGTTGAAGTTGTAAAAGGAGCAGATGCGCGACGTTGAATTTTCTTTTTTTCAATATTCGAAACTTTTCCAACACATGGTGTTGATATTAATGATAAAATTTTATCAACCATAGATTTATTTTCTATGGTCATTTTTTCAATTTTATCGCCATTAAATTTTGTTAAATTTGCATCAAAAATAGCTTTGTTAAATTCACAATTTGCAGCAACAGACCAATATTCAACAGGTTTAAAATTTTCAATTTCTTTTTCGCGTTCAACAACTAATTTCACAGCCACAGATTGAACACGTCCCGCAGATTTACCTAAATTCCTTTTCCAAAGCAAAGGTGATATACTAAAACCAATTAAATAATCCAAAATGCGGCGCACTAAATAAGCATCAACCAGATTATTATCTATCTCGCGTGGGTGTTTTAACGCCTCTAATATAGCGTTTTTTGTAATTTCATGAAAAGCGACACGATATATTGGTTTGTCTTTGATTAAATCACGTGTTTTTAAAATGTCATTTATATGCCATGCAATTGCTTCACCTTCTCGGTCAGGATCGGATGCTAAATAGACAGCATCGGCTTTTTTTATTTCATCACTTATAAGTTTTAACTGTTTTTCTTTACCAGGCATAATTTGCCATTTTGGTTTAAAATCGTGTTCTGTATCGACACTGCCGCTTTCAGGAACTAAATCACGAACGTGTCCAACAGATGCAATAACACGCCAGCCATTACCAAGGTATTTTTCAATAGTTTTTGCTTTTGATGGTGATTCTACGATTAATAAATTCATTTGTTAAAACCCTCTGGATGATAGTTGTTGATCTTTGTGGATATGCGCATTTTGACATAAACCAAACCCAAAAAGCAATGATATCAAACTGCTGCCACCAAAAGACATTAATGGCAAAGGTACCCCCACAGTCGGTGCAAGCCCCAATACCATAGAGATATTTATAGAGTAATAAATAAAAAAGTTCAACATAAAACCGAAACAAATTAATTGGCCAAATCTATTTCTGCATGTTTTAGCACACCAAAACAGCATTATTACTATAAAAGTATATGTCATTAACAACATAAATGCGCCAAGGAAACCAAATTCTTCACCCAACATAGTGAATATAAAATCTGTTTGCTTTTCTGGCAAAAAAGATTGTTGTGATTGTGTTCCGGACATATACCCTTTGCCAACAATGCCACCAGAACCAAATGCTATTTTTGCCTGATTTATTTGATAGCCGGCACCTTTTGCATCTTGGTCAGGGTTTATGAAAGTTATGATTCTATCCCTTTGATAATCATGCATTGCACCAAACCAAACCCCAGGCAGTGCTAATAATCCTAAAATTCCAGCAATTAAAAACCATTTTTTGTTTGCACCAACAATGTAAAACATACCAATTGTTATTAACCCCAATGATAAACCTGTACCTAAATCAGGTTGTGCACAAATCAAAAGAAATGGCACTAATAACATCAAAACAGGAACTAAATAATTCTTGAATTGCAACAATTCAACACTATTTTTCCATGCGAAATATCGTGCCAAAGCCAAAACCAAGGCTATTTTTATAAATTCGGATGGTTGAATATTTATAAAACCAAGCGACAACCATCTTTGTGCGCCCATACCCACATCGCCGACAAATGTCACCAAGACAACCATAATTAAAGCAATCGCATATATAAAATAAGCTGATTTTATCCAAGTTTTTATATTTGAAAAAGAAACCAAGAAAAATATAATTAATCCTAGTAATATTTTAAATAATTGTGATATAGCAAACGGATACCAGGAACCACCGCCGGCTGAAAACAACACAACCAAAGATAAAACCAATACAACACACATAGGGATAAATAACACCCATGAAAAACGTGAAAGTTTTTCACTGAAAGTCATCATATTTGCATTAGATACACGTGTCGTAGCCATTTTATTTTAATAATTCCTTCATTACAGATGCTGTTGCGCGTGCTGCGGGACCACTGCTACCTGCGTGTTCCATTATTACGCATACGGCGTATTTTGGGTTGTTTGCGGGTGCATATCCAACAAATAAACCATGGTTTCTTAAATTCCATGTTAATTGTTCGTTGGTTAAAACTCCACTTTTTCTTTCTGTTTTAGAAATATTACGAACCTGAGATGTTCCTGTTTTACCACCCATTTTTTGACCATTAACATTGATAGCACTACCGGATGCCGTACCACCTTTTTTTGTCACTTGTTCCAGGCCTTCTAAAACATATTTTAGATTTTTTTCTTGAATACCAAGTTTTTTAAATTTTGGTACTTTGTCAGTATATATTAAATGAGGATAAATTTCTTTATTAGACGCAACGCGTGCCATCATAATCGCCAATTGCAGGCAATTAGTTAAAATAAATCCCTGGCCAATACCTGAAATAACAGTATCCCCATGAACCCATGATGCACCAACATTTTTTTCCTTCCATTTTCTGTCCGGTATAACACCGATCATTTCGTGTGCCAATATGTCATCCATATATTTTTGATTAAGCCCTAGTTTTAAAGCCATTGATTTAATGGCATCAATACCAATTCGTAAAGCAACTTGATAAAAATATATATCACAAGAATGTTTTAGTGCCCCTATTAAATCAACATATCCATGACCGTGTTTTTCCCAGCAATGGTATTTGTGATCCCCATATTCCCAATATCCAGGGCAAAAGACTTTTTCAGTTGGTGTAATTGCGCCACTTTCAAGAGCGGCCAAGGCAACAACTATTTTAAAAGTTGAACCAGGTGGATATAAACCTTCTATGGTTTTATTCATAAAAGGTTTTGCTGTATCTGTCAAAAGTGAAGCAATGTATTCTTCACCGTCATCAGATTTAAAATTGTTTGGATCAAAACTAGGCGTAGAAGCCATAGCCAATATTGCGCCGGTTTCTATGTCTAAAACAACACCGCAACCAGCGCGATTCATCGCCAAAGCATCATATAATGTTTTTTGAACATTTTCACGAATAGTTGTTTTTATATCCATGCCACCAACAGGCGCAATAAATTGAGTTTTGTCTTCACCTGTGATTCGGCCAACGGCATTGGTAATCAAGACGGTTTGACCTGGTTTTCCAGCAATATCATCATTAAACCTTTTTTCAAGACCGTTAATACCTGTTGTAAAAAACGGGATATTTGGAACGCTTTTTTTGGGTGCGCCAACATAGCCAAAGATTTGTGCACCAGCAGGTCCCATTTCATATACACGCGAAAAACCATTGTCTATGTGAATACCAGGAATATTTTTAGCGGCTATTTTTGCCAAAGTATTCCAATTTGAATTTTCTTTTATTAACACAGGTTGAAAAGCCTGCTGTTTTTTTATAGTTTTCCAAATTTTTGCGACTGCTTTTTCGCGTAAATTTAAATCTTTGGTTAAAATGCTAACCAGGTTTTCCAAATCGTCGGCTTCTTCTGGTATAATGTAAATTCTGTATGTTTGGGCATCGCGTGAAATAACAGAACCGCTTGCAGATAAAATACTTCCACGTTGTGGCATAGTCCCTTGGATTCTAAATGAATTATTTTCGCTTTTACGTGAATAGTCTTTGTATTCAAAAACTTGCATTTGCAACATTCGTAAAATCAATACAGATGTCAAAACTGCACCACCTGTTAAAAACAATGCGCTGCGTCTGTCAAAAGTGCGTGCAACTTCTGTATCAATCATTGTGTACCCATTTATCCAATGCGGTTATCGGTGTATACAAAACAGATAACCATGCAAATAACCATACATTATTTATAAAATTTTTCCAATTAAAACCGATAAAGGTTAAAATTATAAATCCTATACCAATAAAAAACATAAAAAAATACAAAGCGTTATTATCTGTATGTTGAACATCTATATATTTTTGTAATCCATTAAATGCATAAACAGCGCAAAATATAAAAGTCCAAAACAAAGTTAAATCACATCTGTAATCAATTAAAAAACAAATCAGCAATCCAAACAAGACAAACCAATCAACTGGTTTAACAAAAGTATAATAAAACACAGGTATCAAAGCCAATATTCCGGCCGGATTCCAAAAGTTAATACTTAAACGCCACAAAAATAAAGTGATTAAAAAAGGTATGGCATATTTAAGATATTTTTTCAAAATATTCATTATTTATATGAATCCTGATTATTATATTTTAATACCATAACACGACTGACATTTGTTGGACGTAATACATCAACACTTGTTTCATCAATCATATCACCAACATATATACCCGGTGGTAAAATACCACTGATATTACTGGTTATTATTTTTAAACCTTTGCGTCCCATAAATTGAGCGTCGCTGAACAAGCCGACAGTTGCGTCTTTTTTGCCATTGCCATGTAAAAATCCAGAAATATCAGTCCCTGCAATTCTAATCGCAATGGTTGAATTAGAATCAGTTAAAGCGCGTACACGACAAAATGCAGAACCACAATCAGAGATTATACCGACCAACCTGTTGTCAAAAGAAACAACAACCATACCGCGTGTAATTCCGGATTTAGTGCCCTTGTTTATAAAGAAATTATTATGATGAAATGCGGAATCGTCAAATTGTATGTCTGCGATAATTGCACCGTATGGCGATGCATGTTTTACAGTAATTTCTTGTTCTAATTTTTTATTTTCCACTATTGCAACATCACATGCATATTTATTTGATAGTGCTTCATCTAATTTTTTTCTTAAATTTTCATTTTCAGCCCGCAAAAGAGATGTTTCGCGTACCCAATGTACACCATGACCAATCGCATATATCGGCCAAGTAATTACATTTCCGGCAAAATTTACAATTGGCATAAAGAAATGTGCCAAAGAATTAGTGATATTGTAATCTGGTTTTGCAACCATAATATATATGGCAAACACCGGTAATACCACAACCGCCAACGCAGATTTAATAATTTTTGTTAACTTATAAGATTTTTTATCCTTGGTCATGCGAAATACTTTAACGCAAAAACGGAAATATTCAATAAAAACTTGATTTTTCTTTTTTATATGTCAAAATAAAGCCAACCGAAATGGCAAGGCATTGCCACGAGGTAGAAAAAAAAGGATTAAAAATGCCAAAAATGAAAACAAAATCGTACTTGAAAAAACGTGCGTCTATGACTGCAAGCGGAAAAATCCGTGTTGCCAGAAACTCTCATCACAAATGCTTGTTGCATAAGTCCAAACGTGCTAATAAGGCCGGGGCAAAGCCACAGTATTTGAACGATAACATGATGGGTCAAGCGAAAATCTTGGCTCCATACGGTTTGAAATAATAAAGGGGGTACATCATGGCAAGAGTAAAACGCGGTACAACCGTAAAACAAAAACATAACAAGATACTTGAACGCGCCAAAGGTTATTTGGGACGTCATCATTCAACTTATCGTGCTGCACGTGAAAAAACTGAAAAAGCGGGTCAATATGCATATCGTGACCGTCGTCAAAAGAAACGTGATTTTCGTTCTTTGTGGATTGTTCGTATTAATGCTGCGGTTCGCCCAAATGGTTTGACATACAGCCAATTTATGAATGGTTTAAAGAAAGCTGGTATTGCATTGGACCGCAAAGTTTTGGCCCAAATGGCATACGATGCTGACAAAAACTTTGAAACATTGGTTGAAACTGCAAAACGATTTATTGCCAAAGAAGCAAAATAACGCTTTACGGCAGGGTTTTGTTTTGACATAATCAAGGTCGTATAAGCGACCTTGATTATTTTTTATCAGTGGGGACAAAAGATGGAAAACGAAATAAAAAATATAGATTCTTTGGAAAAATTACAAGAATTATATGCCAAATATTTTGGCAAAAATGGTATTATGACTGCGAAATTAAAAAATATGGCGACATTGTCTAATGAAGAACGCGCAGTCGTTAACGCTGAAAATGTTAGTTTGCGCCAATTGTTCAAAGAAAAACAAACCGAACTCGAAAATACGGCATTAAATGCAAAATTAGCAACAGAATATGTTGATGTTACTTTGGGTTGTGAACCGGAAAGTCGCGGCACAATACACCCTTTGACACATGCATTACAAGAAATTTCTACTATATTAGAATCTTTTGGTTATACTCTTTGGACTGGGCCAGAAATAGAAGATGATTGGCATAATTTTACCGCGTTAAATACGCCGGAATATCATCCTGCACGTGATATGCAGGACAGTTTCTTCTTTGATAATGGTAATGTTTTACGTACTCAAACCAGTTCTATTCAAATTCGTGCGATGGAAAAATGTGGTGTGCCGATTAAAATGTTTGGTATCGGGTCAACTTATCGCAAAGAAATGGACGCAACACATGCGCCTATGTTTCATCAAATAGAGGGATTATATATCGATAAAAATATAACAATGTCTAATTTAATCGGGACTTTGCGTGCATTTCTTTCAAAGTTTTTTGAACGCGAAATTGAAATTCGTATTCGTCCATCTTATTTCCCTTTCACAGAACCATCAGTGGAATTTGATATGAAATGGGGTGATAAATGGCTTGAAATGGGTGGTGCAGGTATGGTGCATCCAAACGTTTTGAAAAATTGTAATATTAACCCAGATGAATACCAGGGATTTGCATTTGGTTTTGGTTGGGACAGAATGGCTATGCTTAAATATGGTCTTGATGATCTTCGTGAATTTTATAATGGCGATATTCGTTGGTTAAAAAACAGTGGATTTTAATAAAGGGGTGTAAAAATGAAATGGTCTTTTGAATGGTTGAAACAATATTTGAAAACAGATTTAACCCCGGAACAAATCGCTGATAAATTGACGGCTATTGGCTTAGAAGTAGAAGATTTATATAATCCAATTTTGCCGATTGCTGCAAAAATAGTTGAATGTAATCCACATGAAAATTCTGACCATCTTCATGTTTTAAAGGTAGATGATGGAACTGGTACTTTGCGTCAGGTTGTATGTGGTGCACCAAATGCGCGTGTTGGTTTGGTATCTGCGCTGGCAATTCCTGGATGTAAGATTGGTGATGTTGTTATTGAACCTGGGAAATTACGTGGTGTTGTTTCCAACGGTATGATGTGTTCCGCAAAAGAATTGGGTATTGGTGATGACCACAGTGGTATTATCGAATTAGATGAATCAAAAGAAGTAATTGGGCAACCTGTATCCGCTTTGGTTGGAACTGGTTCTGCGATTTTTGATACGTCCATTACACCAAATCGTCCTGATTATTTGTCTTTACGTGGTATTGCGCTGGATTTAAGCGCTGCTGGTGCCGGGGATTATATTGAAAATAAAATCACAGAATTAAAATCAGTCAAAGGAACAAGAAAAGTAAATCTTTTGGCGGCCGATGCATGTCCAACATATCGTTTCTGTGAAATTCATGGAATAAAAAATGCACCGTCAAATAAAGTAATTCAAAATCGTTTAATGTCTTCTGGTATAAATCCAAAGAATGCACCAATAGATGCAACAAATTATATTTGCTATGATTTGGCGCAACCTATGCACTGTTTTGATGCAGATGAAATTGTTGGTGATATAACTGTTCGTATGGCAAAACAGGGCGAAAAATTTACAGACCTTTTTGGAAACGAACATGAATTATGTGATAAAGATTTGGTTATAACAGACGATGCCGGAATTTTGGCTTTGGCAGGTGTCGTTGGTGGTATGCGTGCCTCGACAACAGATAAAACCAAAAACATTATTTTGGAATCTGCATATTTTAATCCTGTCTTTGTCCGCAAATCATCAAAAAGACATGGTATATCAACTGATTCTTCGTATAGATATGAACGTGGTATAAACCCAGATGGAACGTTGCCGGCGCTTTCGATGGCCGCCGATATAATCACAAAGCAATGTGGTGGTGAAATAGTCAATGTTGATGTTGCTGGTCGCGTATCCTATACGCCGGAATCTGTGGCTTACAATCCTTCTTTGTTTGAAAAGAAAACAGGTATCAAACTGGATGAAAAAACGCAACATGACATTTTAACAAAACTTCATTTTGATATAAAAGATGATAAAAAAGGTAATTGGATTATAACCCCAACACCACAACGTGTCGATGTAGTAATTCCTGAAAATATAGTGGCCGAATTAATTCGTATTTATGGGTATGAAAACATAGGTCATGATTCAATGCCTGAAAAAAACATAAATGCTATTCATAATGATGTTAATTTATCTTTGAAACAAAAATTAGCAAATCGTGGATTTAATGAAAATATTTCTTTTGGTTTTGGTAATTCAAAGATTGAAAAAATTTTAACAGATAAACCAATTATAAAAATTGCCAATCCTATTATTGTTGATATGGATACTGCGCGTAATAATTTATTAGAAAATTTATTAATCGCTGTTGCTAATAATGAAAAACGCGGTTTTTCTGATATAAATATATTTGAACTTGGAACTGTTTTTGATGGTGATAAACCTGGTGAACAACATACTGCACTTTGTTTGGTGCGTTGCGGTGAAATATCGCCGAAACACTGGCAAAAAAGAAACAGAAGTGTTGATGTTTTTGATGTAAAGGCCGATTTGGTATCTTTGCTTGGCGCACAAAAATATACCATAGATACAACAAAAGCCCCGCTTTGGGCGCATCCATATGTTTATGGAAAAATTGTTCAAGGTAAAAAAGTTTTGGGTGAATTTGGACAATTACATCCAAGTGTTGCAAAACAATTGCATATAAAAACAAAAGTATTTGTAGCAATTGTTGAAAATATTGAAGATTTACCAAAAAATCCAAAATACAAAAAAATACCAATGACAGATTTTATGCCTATTACGCGTGATTTTGCTTTTGTAGTGGACAGCAAATTTGAGTCACAAAAAATAGTTTCAGCCGCAATGGCTACAGATTCACGTATTGCAAATATTGTTGTGTTTGATTCGTTTGATATGGGAAATGGTCAAAAATCAGTGGCGTTTACAATAACAATTTATCCAACTGAAAATATGACGGATAAAGAGTTATTGGAAATCCAAGACAATATAATCAAAAACGTTGAATCAAAATGTAATGCAAAACTTCGTGCATAAAAAAACAAAAAAGACCCAAAAAAATTGGGTCTTTTTTAATCTTATTTTTCTATTTCTTCCGGAGTGGTTTCTGCCTTTTTTTCTTCCAAATAATGTTCCAGCCAATGATTATCTGTTTTTAATTGGCGTACAGCAGAATTTTCCAATAAACGCTTTTGTAAGGGAATTGTGGTTTTTATGCCTTCTATGACAAATTCATCCAAAGCGCGTTCTGCACGCATTATACATGCTGGTCTGGATTGAGCATGGACAATCAATTTAGCAATCATTGAATCATATGTTGGTGGTATTGTGTATCCACTGTAAACAGCACTGTCCACACGAACGCCTAAACCGCCAGAAGGTGCGTATAAATTTATTGTTCCTGGGTTCGGTGTAAATGTTTCAGGATCTTCCGCATTTATACGAAATTCAATTGCATGACCATGTGGAACCAAACTTGCCTGGGTATATCCTAATTTTTCACCAGCGGCGATACGAATCTGTTCACGAACTAAATCAATACCGTACACCATTTCGGTTACCGGGTGTTCCACTTGCAATCTGGTATTCATTTCCAGAAAATAAAATTTGCCATCTTCGAACATAAATTCAAAAGTACCAGCATTCGTATATTTCATTTTCTTGGCCGCAGTTTTGCAAATTTCAATCATGTCATCGCGTTGTTTTTGTGTTAAGACAGCCGCCGGGCATTCTTCCATAACTTTTTGATTTTTTCTTTGCAGTGAACAATCGCGTTCGCCAAATATAACGACATTGCCATGTTTATCGCCCAAAACCTGGAATTCTATGTGTCGTGGGTGCAACAATAATTTTTCCATATACAGAGTGTCATCGCCAAAAGCAGTTTTTGATTCAGCACGAACCAATGGATATGCATTACGTAATTCATTTGCATCATTCACAGCGCGCATTCCGCGTCCGCCACCACCTGCGGCAGCCTTTATCATAACAGGATATCCAATTTTATCCGCCCAAACCAAAGCATCGTCCAAAGATTTTATTGCGCCTTCACTGCCCGGAACAATAGGTAAACCACATTTTTGTGCGGTTTGTTTTGCATTAACTTTGTCACCCATTTTGCGAATCATATCACTGTTTGGGCCAATCCATATCAATCCATGTTGTTCAACTTTATCTACAAAATCAGCGCGTTCAGATAAAAAACCATATCCTGGATGAATAGCATCGGCATTTGTTAACAAAGCAGCAGTCAAAATAGCGGATTCGTTTAAATAAGATTCGCTGGATTGGGCTGGCCCTATGCACACTGATTCATCCGCCAATTTGACGTGCATAGCGTCTTTGTCCGCGGTGGAATAAACAGCGACAGTTCTTATACCCATATCGCGACAGGCGCGAATTATACGTAAAGCGATTTCCCCACGATTGGCAATTAAAACTTTTTTGATTTGTGGCATGATAAAACCTATTCAATTACAATCATTGGTGTATCAAATTCAACAGCCGTACCATCGGTAACCAAAATTTCTTTGACCACACCATCAATATCAGAAACGATAGGATTGAAAGTTTTCATTGCTTCCACCAAAGCGACCGTATCACCGGCCTTTACATTATCGCCGATTTTTACAAATGGTTTTGCCCCGGGTTCAGGCGCTAAATACGCAACACCAACCATAGGTGATTTTAATGCGTGTCCAGAAACTTTGTTTTCAGCGGAATTGTTTTTTTGTTGTGAAACAAACCCCACCGGCGCAGCCACAGCCTGTTGTTTAGACAAATGTATGTGTTTGCGATATAATCCTAAAAACAGTTGGCGTTCTAAATCCAATTCAGTTATGCCCATTTCATCCATCAATTTGGACATATTCTCAACTGTTGCACGAAAAGATGTCATAATCATAAATCCTTTTATATGTGTAATATGTTAATTTTACCACAATGATTTATTATGTCAAGGCACAGGGTCGTATCCACATCCCCCACCAGGCCGACAACGTGATATACGCTTTACGCCCAATATAACCCCATAAAAAAATCCGTATTTTTCAATAGCCTGACGTGTGTATTCGCTGCAAGTTGGAATAAATCTGCATGCCGCACGCCCACCAATAAAAGGGGAAATACATATTTGATAAAATCGAACAAGCGCACAACCAAATCGTGTCATAGATTTATTTCTTTCCACGTCTACCCTGTCTGCGACCTTTGCCTTTTGCTGCCTCTGCCGCACGTAATGAATAAATTTTAGCAACGCGTTGCAAAGCAGCACGCATTTCTTTGCGGCCAGGATGCCTTTCGGTTTTCAATATTTCCGGTTGTGCGATTAAGACATAGTCCACATCCGGCAACATAAATCTTTCATAAAAAGTCAACCAATCGCGTAATAAACGTTTTGCGCGGTTTCTGTCTACGGCCAATTTAAAAAATTTTTTAGTTGCCACAACACCAAAACGTCCATCGCCAGGAATTTTTGATGGTTTGGTCCGTAAAATGAAAATATCATTACGCGCCGAAGGGTATTTTTTCGGCGTTAAAAAGTCAGCATGATTTTTTATAGTATCGCGTTTCATGGTGCCTATAATACCACAATATCTAAAATTGCAAACAAAAAAGCAAAATTTATTTTATGGGCACTTGATTTTTACAATACCTGTTTTTATAATGCGAAAAAATGAACAAAGGGATTTTTAAATGTATAATTGGTTATTAAAATTTTTCTCGGCAGATATGGCGATAGATTTAGGAACTGCGAACACTTTGATTTACGTCAAGGGTCGTGGAATTGTCCTTAATGAACCATCGGTTGTGGCTGTTGCAGAAAACAGATTATTAGGGCGCAAGGAAATATTGGCTGTTGGGGCAGAGGCCAAACAAATGTTTGGTCGTACACCTGGAACAATAAGTGCTGTTCGCCCTTTGCGTGACGGTGTTATTGCTGATTTCGAAGTCGCGGAAGAAATGATAAAATACTTTATCCGCAAAGTGCATCAAAGAAATCCTTTGGCGGCACCTTTGATTATTATTTGTGTGCCATCATGTGCGACCCAGGTGGAAAGACGTGCTATTCAAGAAGCGGCCGATGCGGCCGGTGCGCGCAAGGTTTATATTGTAGAAGAATCAACCGCCGCGGCAATTGGTGCGGGTTTGCCGGTTGAAAAACCTTTGGGTTCTATGGTTTTGGATATTGGTGGTGGTACAACAGAGGTCGCAGTTATGTCTTTGGGCGGAATCGTGTATTCTAATGCGGTTCGTACTGCCGGTGACCAAATGGACGAAGATATTATTGAATACGTTCGTAAAAACAAGAATTTATTAATCGGTGAAAATACAGCCGAAGAAATTAAAAAGAAAATCGGTACTGCCATTATGCCAAAGGATAAAACAACCGAATTATCTATGAAAATTAAGGGTCGTGATTTGATGAGTGGTACACCGCGTGAAACTATTATCACTGAATCACAGATTGCAATGGCATTGTCTCAAACGGTAAACAAGATAATAAACACTGTTCATATGGCATTAGAATCTACACCGCCTGAATTATCGGCGGATATCGCTGATTTAGGTATTGCTATGACCGGTGGTGGTTCACTGTTGCGTGGATTGGATGCTGCAATTCGTGCGGCAACTGGATTACCTGCGTTTTTGGTTGATAATCCAATGGCTTGCGTGGCAGTTGGCAGTGGTAAAATGCTTTCGAATATTGATAAAAGTAAGCATATTTTACAAACTATGTATTAAAATTATAACCCGGATGAAAATCCGGGTGTTTTTTTAATGAGAATTTTGTGGTGCCGGTTATAGGACTTGAACCTACGACCCCCTCATTACGAATGAGATGCTCTACCAACTGAGCTAAACCGGCAGGTGTGAGTATATTAATATATATTTTTATTTATTTCCACTTTTTATTTTACGCATGACAACCATTATGCCTGCCGGGGTCATGCCCGGAATTCTGGACAAGGCCGCGATATTTTCAGGACGTGTCTTATTTAATTTTTCAATTAATTCATTTGTTAAACCGGGTAATGAATTATAATCAAATTTTGTCGGTATTTTTAATTCGCTGTCGCGCTTGTAATTGGCAATTTCGCGTTCGTTTCTTTGAATATATCCCGCATAAAATTTATCGTTTTCAAGGGCTGTGTTTTCGCGCATGTTTTTTATTTTGTTATGTAATTCATGTGAAATTAAATGTAAATCTTCACCTAAATCGCCCAGCCGTAATATAGCATTATCCGCACGCAGATTTAATCTGTATTCTGCACGTGATGTAAACATACGGTATGGTTCATCAACACCAAGTGTTGTTATGTCATCGATTAAAACACCAATCATTGAATTCGTTCTGTCCAATATCAAAGGCGTTTCATTCAAAGCATGTGCCACTGCGTTTGCGCCAGCAATTAAACCCTGGGCTGCGGCCTCTTCATATCCAGATGTTCCGTTAATTTGACCGGCGAAAAACAATCCGGAAATATCTTTTGATTCCAAAGTATTTTTCAAAGCACGCGCATCAATTGCATCATATTCAATTGCGTATCCATAACGCGCTATACGGCAATTTTCAAGGCCTGGGATTGTTCGTATCCATTTGTCCTGGATATCTGCACCAAAAGATGTGGATATTCCATTTGGATAAATTAAATCACTGTTGAAACCTTCTGGTTCTAAAAATACATGATGGGTTTTATGTTCAGGAAAACGCATAACTTTATCTTCCAATGAAGGGCAATAACGTGGGCCCAGTCCCCTTATATCGCCATTATACATTGGTGCATTTTTTATATTTTTACGAATTATTTCATGTGTTGTTTCATTGGTATGTGTTATAAAACATTTATCATTAATAGTATTATTTTCATCACCAATACCAAACCAATCATGCGGTGTGTCACCAGGCTGGATTTCGCATACGGAAAAATCAATACTGTCGCGATATATTCGTGCAGGTGTACCGGTTTTAAGGCGCAATAATTCAAATCCCGCATTTTTTAATACTGATGAAATATGTGTATCATTTTCTTGGTATTCGCCATTATCCATTAAGCGTCCAGATTGAATTTTTTCATTTCCACGTGTGACAAGGCCCCCAAGAAAAGTTCCTGTTGTTAGCACTATTGATTTAGAAATATATTTATTGTTTACAATTTTATTTTCTAAATCCAAATCAAAAACAGATTCAAAAACAACATCCAGATTATTTGTGTTTTTCAAGATTTTCATAACCGCATCATGATAAAAATTACGGTCTATTTGTGCGCGCAGGGCCTGGGTCGCTGCACCATGTGTTGCATTTAAAGTGCGCCAATGGATTCCGGCACTATCCGCCGCAAAAGGCATAACCCCACCCAGAGCCACCATTTCTGCGACCATTTGTGATTTGCCTGGACCACCAATTGATGGATTACAAGACATTGCACCAATATCACTTTCACGCATAGTTAAAAGCAAAGTTTTCGCGCCACGACGTGCCGATGCCGCCGCGGCCTCAACCCCCGCATGTCCACCACCGATAACAATCACATCATAATTTTGCATTTTATTAAAATCTTCCCATTCCGCCGTTTACATGAATTGTTTGACCGTTGATATAAGACGCTTCGTCACTGGCTAAGAACACACAAGTGTTAGCGATATCCAGTGGTTCGCCAAAACGACCAGCCGGTATTTGTTCTAAATATTTAGATTTTAATTCGTCCGGCAATACATCCGTCATGGGTGTTTTTATAAATCCGGGTGCTATGCAATTTGCAGTGATTCCGCGTGATGCGACTTCGGCCGCTATGGATTTAGTCATCGCAATCATGCCACCTTTTGATGCGGCATAGTTCGCCTGACCTGCGCCACCAATTGTACCAATAATAGATGCCATATTTATAATACGTCCAGAACGTTGTTTCATCATTGGCATAATCACGGCACGACACATTTTGAATGTTGCGCGTAAATTAGTGTTTATAACATCATCAAATTGTTCGTCACTCATACGCATTAAAAGTGTGTCTGCGGTAATTCCAGCATTGTTAATCAAAATATCTATGCGCCCTGCTTTTTCGATTGTGTCTGTAATCAATTTTTCAGCAGCCCCATCGGCGGATAAATCAGAAACTATTTTTACAAAAGAATCATCAAATGTATTTAATTTTTCCATACTACGTCCGGTTACAACAACCTTTGCCCCTGCGGCTTTCATTTGATTTGCGATTGCACCACCAATACCACCGGTTGCACCAGTAATTAAAACAACTTTATCTTTTAATTCAAACATTTTTATCCCCTATTTATGTGCGTTAATTTTATCTGTTGTACGTTTGGTCATACCAATCAAGGCTTCACCCGGACCGATTTCAGTTAAATCATCAATCCCCAAATTCACCATTTCCAGAACACTTTCACGCCAACGAACACCATGTGTTATTTGGTAAAGCAACGCGTCTTTAATTTCGTTAACATTGACCATTGGTTTACATGTTTTATTTGAAATAATTGGAACAATCGGTGTTTTGATTTCTATTTCATCTAATGCTTTTTTCATGATATCAACCACTGGTTCCATTAAACGTGAATGTGGCGGAACAGACAAAGCCAATTTCATTGCGCGCTTTGCACCGGCTTCTTTGGCCAATTCCATTGCACGTTCTATTGCACTATTTGCGCCCGATATAACAATTTGACCCGGACAATTATCATTTGCAATATCAACAATAGAATTTGTTTCGTTTTCTGCCTTTTCACAAACTGTTTTAAGAGCGTCGATTTCAAGCCCCAAAACCACAGCCATTGCACCCTGCCCCGCCGGTACTGCATCTTGCATAGCCTGTCCGCGCAATCTTACCAATTTAATCGCATCGGCCAAAGACAATGCGCCCGCCGCACAAAGTGCAGTATATTCGCCCAAACTGTGTCCGGCAACATAATCCGGCTTTGGAAAATTTCCAGCACGAAACATAGCAATACTTGTTGCCAAAATAGCCGGCTGAACATTTGCCGTTAAAGTCAAAGTTTCAATTGGCCCATTGAAAATAATATTTGATAATTTTTTGTCAAGTACGGTGTCCATTTCATCAAAAACCGCGCGTGCATCGGCATTGTTTTGATATAAATCAAGCCCCATGCCAACGGTTTGTGCGCCCTGACCCGGAAAAACGTAAATAGATGACATATTTGTCCTTTTGTTGTATTTCAATAAAATTATAGAAGAAAAAAGCGGAAAATCAACTTATTATCATTTACGTATTGAAAATTCACAACCACAATAATTTTGACGATAAAAATTAGATTCACGATTGATTTGATTGCGTAAATCTTCATTCCATTTAATTGGCAAATATTTTATTTCGTCACAAGCTTCGTTTGCGGCGCTATCAACCTGGGATTGGTCTTTGTGGCGTGATACACCAAATACAGAGGCAATCGCATTAAAATCATGTTTTTTTGCGTAATCGCGTGCATAACAAAAACGATAAGCAAAACATTTACCACAACGTGCGCCACGTTCTGGTTCTGTTTCAAGTCCTTTTACGTGTTTGCGCCAATCATCATGATTATAATCGCCAACCACATATTTAACACCAAGTTTTTCACAATATTTTATTTGTTCGGCCAGGCGTTTTTGATATTCAGTATCCGGGAAAATATTAGGATTAAAAAACATAACAATAAAATCGTCTATGTTGGGAATTTCGCCGTTTACAAGTTGTTGAATAGCCCCACACGAACATGGTGCACAACAAGACATTAAAATTAATTTATTCCCTGACATTTTCATCGTCTATTATGTATTTCATACGAAAAAATTTAGCCGTATCTTTGATGGTTTTTAGATGATTTCTTTTTATATAAAATTCATCTTTCATAAAACTGGCTACACGGCAATATGAAATAGGACCAACAACTTTTTCTAATTTTTGTGCGACAATACAAATTTCGCTTTTGTGTTTTATGTTTTCACATTTTTCTTGATATTTACAAATTTTACATGATATATACAAAAATGTATACCAATCGTCAAAAGCACACAGTTCAATTTTATGAATTGTTGGTGACATCATATAAGATTTAAAGTGTTTGTTTTCCATTTTCAGTCTTTCGTGAAATATACGCCCAAAACGGGCGTATGTATTTGTTATCTCTGGTGGGTGGTATTGGGCTCGAACCAACGACCTCCACGATGTCAACGTGACGCTCTAGCCAACTGAGCTAACCACCCAAAGCAGAGTGATTATAACAGCATTTTTTCCATTTGCAACACCAATTTTCACCGCAGCGAAGCAAGGGCTGAAAATTGAGTGTCTCGGCGTAGCAGTTTATTCAACGAAATGTATTTATCATAAATTCATACTTTGTCTTTGATATTAAGCATAGCGAAGACGGACTTTTCACCGCAGCGAAGCAAGGGCTGAAAATTGAGTGTCTAGGTGTATCCGGAGACGAAGACGGACTTAATTATTCGTTCTCAATCTCCACCCGCTGAATATATAACCTGGGCGGGTTGGGGGTGGGGGAAGTGTGATTTTTTCACCATAGGTGCAGGTTGTTTGTGCGACTATATTATCCCGGTCATACCAATTTATATTTATTGTGTTCGGTGTAAATACTGCATTTAAATTTTTATCAAAATTATACGCACAAACATTTGATATATTTTGTGTTATTTGACCTGTGTTTTTACGTAACCCTTGTGATTGGTTAGGATTGAATGTAAAAGTTCCACCATCGCAAGTATATCCAGTTGGACATAGCTGACAACCGGGTGTATTTGCGGGCAAAAAATATCCGAAATTACACGTGTATTCGTTTATTGATAATCCATGTGATTGGTTAGGATTGAATGTAAAGGTTCCACCATTACAAGTATATCCAGTTGGGCATGGCTGACAACCGGGTGTATTTGCGGGTAAAAAATATCCGAAATTACACGTGTATTCGTTTATTGTGAAAACGGCACGTATTCGTGAATTATTATGAAATTCGTATGTTCCGCAGGCATTTGAAATATCGTTTGTAAGTAATCCAGCAAATGCAGATTGTATAAATAATGTTATAAATAAAAATAAGAACACTTTATTCATTTACAATTGGTCCCGCTATAAAATTTCCAGTACCAGAATTATAGAAATAACGTTCTGTTATTTTGTCATACATACATGGAACGTCGTTATAATCTAAAACAGGTATCAAATCATGTACAAGTGTATTTCCAGTATAAATTTTAAAATAATATATCCTTAAACCATCTTGTAAAAAACCAAATTCACCACTCGACAAATTAGAACCTAATGTTATATCAAGAGTGCTTTGCCAGGTTCCTGTGTTAAGATTGGATGTACACAAAGTATTATTATTTTCGTCATATACATACGCTTTGTGGTCATTATTAAAATCTATTATTATATTTTTATCTACGATTGATTGGGTACTGGTGCATAGTATAGAGATGCTGGTATTGTAATCAAAACGTATTTTATTTGCCTCGTTGCTAGAAAAAATAAGCACACCAAAACGTTTTAAATCTCTTACGTTGGTAAGCCAACCATGCTTTGAAGCACTATCAGGTGTTCTTATAAATGCAACGACACGTGTATCGTTGTTTGGCTTATACCCATCAATAACAATATATTCTTGATTTGTGGATTGTATGTATTCAATTTGTTGTTGTGTTTGCCATCCTTGGAAAGTATAACCGATTTTTGACGGTTGCGTTGGTAAAATAACATCCCCGCCAACTGTACATGTTGTTGTTTGATAAACATTCCCATCAACATACCAATTAAGATTGACAGTTTCCGAATATCCGATATTTACGAATAAAATATAAATAATAACAACAAAACGTTTCATTTCGTTCCCTCTGTTTTTTATAAACAAAAACCGCATTGGAAAATACAAGGCGGTTGGAGGTTCACAACAATTAAAGCAGAAATTGCGCGCTTTATTCAATATATTCAGCGGCCCTCCAACCGGTGGTTGGAGACAATTCATCCAAAAATATTATTGTTTGGATGCTACTTTATTAGGGTTGTGAAGCCCCGTCAGAAAAACTCTTTCTGACAAAAATATTTTATCAAAGAAGAATCATTACAAGCAAGAAATATTTTTATAAATTCTTTTTCTTTCTGAATTCGTCCAATGACACAACACGTTTATCGTCTGGAACTGTGTTTGGTTTTTCTTCCAAAGGTAATTCTATGTCGGTGTTATTGTTTGCTGTTTGTGGTTGTTTAGGATGAAAAGATAACATAAATTCAGTTGATGGATCTTTGAATTCAACCAATGCTGAAAAAGGAACACGTATAAAAAATGGACGGCCATCAAAAGTTAATTGAACACCAAATTCTTTGTCGGATACATTTAAATTATTATACGAATATTGTAATACTATCGTCATAGTATCCGGATACCGCATGCGCAAAAAATCAGGCAACACAACGCCAGGATCGCGTGTTTTAAACGTTATAAAGAAACCAGCATCATCACCCAACCCGTTAAATTGTGCATACATCAACGCTTCTTTTACAACGGATTTCAAAGCGGTGTCTAATAATTGTTGATAATCTATTTTGTGCATGTGTTTTATTCCTTGCTGATAACTATATTACTTATTTCGCCGTTTTGGCAAGTGACAAATACACTGTTCGGTATGTTTTCAAAAATGTTGATATCTAAACCAGTGGCCCAAACCTGTGCATTTGATTTGTTTAATTCATCAAATAGTTTTAATCTGGCGTTTTCATCCAAATGTGCCACTGCTTCGTCTAATAAAATCAAAGGACTGTGCCCTGTTTTTATATGTATTAATTTAGCGTGTGCCAATATTAAATCAAGCAATATAGATTTTTGTTGCCCAGTACTGGTTATATGCGCCGGTAAATCAAGAATTTTATTAAATACACCAAAATCAGATTTATGAACGCCGTCAATCACCATTTTATCACCATTTAATTCACGATTTTGTGTTAAATATTCAAAATAAATATTTTCTGCGTTAATAGCGGTGTTTTCAATAATCAAAGTTTCAACCATACCATTTACAGATACCGCACCTGTTTCAAAAAAATAGTTTATTTCTGCCGCATATCGAATTCGACCCGCAGCAATAGCGATTGATGTTGATGCTATTTGTTTATCCAGACTATCAAGCCAATTTTTATCTGCGCCTATTTTTATAGCGCCCGCACGTTCCGATAATAATTTATTAAGTCTTGAAACGCGTCCATTATGGGACGGGTCAAAACTTGCAACAAAGCGGTCAAAAAAAGCGCGTCTTTCAGCGGCAGAATCTATGAAAATTCTATCTTCGCGTGGGGTTATCCAAATAATACGTGTTTTTTTACCTAATTCATAAAGTGTTGAATTTTCATTATCTATTTGTGCGCGTCTGTTTGTTTCGCCACTGGTTAGATACACACATATATCGCTGTCATCATCTGTATTTGCAAATACGGAAAAACCACCGTCACCATTAAATCGTGGCAACATTTGAATATCGGCACCACGTAAACCGCGTTCGCCACCAAGCAGAGAAACCGCTTCTAAAATCGCAGTTTTTCCGGCACCATTTGCACCTATGATAATGATATTTTTACGCCCATGTGTTTTAATTCTGGAACAGGTGTGATTTCTAAAATTTGTAATAGTAATTTGTTCAATCATTTTTTGATGGAGGCCAGGGTCGGAATCGAACCGGCATCCAAGGATTTGCAGTCCTCTGCATAACCACTCTGCCACCTGGCCATCAACGTGTTGATATCTTAGGCAAAAAAGAAACACTTTTCAACATAAAAATTCAGGCGTTTTAAAATGAATTTGTTCCCCTGTTTTTAGCCCTATTAAAAGTGTTATTCTTATTAAATAAAATGAAGAGAGTATGTTTTATTTTGTTCATGTTCCCTTGCTGTGCGTTTTCAAATACTGATTGCGCAACTATTCGTCATGTGCCAAGTTATGAAATGACTTTGCAAGATGTGGTTAATATGGGACTTTGTCGCAATCCTATGACCGCCGCGGCATACGCATCATTGCAATCATCAAGATATACTAAAAATGCAGCACATTCGAATTATTTACCAACCGTCAGTGGCAGCGGTAGCGCACAACGTTCACATACTGTTCAAGAAGATTGGGATTATAATGTATCGCTGTCTGCATCGTATTTGATTTTTGATTTTGGAAAAAGAGAATCTGATTTTGCACAAACTTTGGCGGTTTATCGTGCGGCAGGTTTTGATTATGATGAAACCATACAAAATTATATTTATTCTGTTGTTGGTGCATATTATGCTTTGTTAAATGCAGATGCCGATGTCATTGCTGCAGAATCTGCATTAACAGTTGCACAAACTGCAAAAAATACAGCGGATAAAAAATACAAAGCAGGCGCGGTTGCAAAAGCTGATGTTTACAAGGCTGACACTACATTGGCTTCATCACAATTATCACTTGAACGGGCAAAAAATAATCGTGAAATTATCAAAGGGAATTTGTTAAACACTCTTTCTTTTCCAGCAGACCAAGATATAAAAATCAAAGATATGCCTGCAAGTTTTGGAAGCGATGCAGAAAGCGAAAGTATAGATTATTTAATGAAAATAGCACAAAAACAAAGGCCTGATTTATTAAAAGCAAATGCACAGACAAGTGCTGCATGGCATCGGCGTAACAGTGCTTTTTTGAAAAATCTGCCTTCAATTTCAGTGAACGGCAGTATTTCTATAAATGACAAAACGGTTGGCGGCGTGTTTGATAATATGACCGTCAAAACCAAAGGGCATATTGGATTTTCAGTGTCTATGCCTATATTTACTGGTTTTTATAATTTTTATAATGCGAAAAGTGCCAGTTCAGATTATGAAAATATGAAATATAATGAACAAAATATTTCTAATGAAGCGATGATGGATGTTTTCACTGCGTACCAAAATTACAAGACGGCGCAAACTGTTTTAAATCAAACGAAAACACTTTTGAAATCAGCCATGGAAAGCGAACGCGTCACATCTGGAATGTACAAAGTTGGGCGCGCAACAATGCTGGATTGGCAGACCGCACAATATGAATTAGTCGATGCCCGTAAACAAAATAATTCCGCTAAATACGATTTGTTTATAAAACGTGCGGCGGTTGCGCTGGCTATTGGGGATATAAAATCTGGGTTAAAGGATAATCACAATGGAAAACGAGAATAAATCTTTTTTTCAAAAATTTTTATCTTGGGTTTGGCGACGCAAATGGTGGATTTTAATTGTTTTATTAATATGTGGCGGAATAATGTGGTGGGTGTTAAGTGCAAAAATCAGCAAGAAAAAAGATTTTATTACTGTTGATATAACGCGTGGCGATATTACACAAACCGTAACTGCAACCGGGGAAATACAACCTGTGAATACAGTTAATGTTGGGTCACAGGTTTCCGGAACCATAGAAAATATTTTTGTTGATTATAATTCTAAAGTAAAAAAAGGTGATATTTTATTAACCATTGAACCGTCTGTGTTGCAATCCACGGTTGATGAATCGCGTGCTTCACTTGAATCGGCCCAGGCGGAATTAAAATATACTAAATCTGAATTTGAACGCAATCAAACTTTGTACAAAGATGGTTTTATTTCGCGTGCAGAAATGGAAAAATCACAAACCCAATATGAACAGGCTTTGCAAGCGGTAAATAAAGCGCAATATGTATATGAACGTGCCGTCACAAATCTGGGATATGCAACAATTACTTCGCCTGTTAATGGAACTGTTATTTCGCGCAAAGTTGATAAAGGGCAAACTGTGGCGGCTTCTTTTCAAACCCCGGATTTATTTGAAATAGCCGAAGATTTATCAAAAATGC
The DNA here is from genome assembly GCA_045648665.1 of Candidatus Enterousia sp. Taxonomy (GTDB): domain Bacteria; phylum Pseudomonadota; class Alphaproteobacteria; order Rs-D84; family Rs-D84; genus Enterousia. The sequence continues at coordinate 41,349 of JAZROL010000002.1, forward strand.
AAATAGAAACGGCGGTATCCGAAGCAGATATTGGTATGATTAAAGAAGGTCAAAAAGTTTCCTTTACTGTTGATGCCTATCCTAATCAAAATTTCACAGGTTATGTTGAACAAATTAGATTATCCCCAACAACAGTGTCAAATGTTGTTGTTTATACCGTTGTTATTGACGTAGATAACGCAGATTTAAAATTAATGCCTGGTATGACTGCTTTTGTAACAGTGGTAGTCGCAAACGCTAAAAATGCATGGAAAACAAAAAATTCAGGCCTGTTGATGCGCAGTTTTAAAAATGTAATTCCAAATGTCAGTGATGATATTACACCTAAAACTCATTTAGCAATAAAACGCGATAAAGATATAGTATTTGTCCCGTATACAAAAGGTTTAAGTACCCCAACAGAAACACAAATTATATCCAATGAAATTCGTGATAATGACAAAGTAATTGTTGGAATAGAAGGTCAAACCACAACAAATAAATCATCTATACCCAGAATGTAGAAATGAAACAAACGCCACTGATAATTTTTTTGGATAAAGTATGTAAAAGTTTTCCGCTTGCTATTGGTGGCGAACAACAGGTTTTATTTGATATAACTTTTACGATTAAATCTGGGGAATTTGTTGCGATTATGGGGCCTTCGGGTTCTGGGAAATCAACGTGTATGAATATCATAGGTGCGCTGGACACCGCAACAAGGGGTAAATATGAATTGTATGGAACGGACATATCAACAATGACCCCTGATGATTTGGCAACTATCAGGAATGAATATATTGGTTTTGTTTTTCAAAATTTTAATTTATTACCAAAAAGAACAGTTATAGATAATGTAATGTTGCCATTAATGTATCGTGGTTTGCCTATGCATGAACGTATCACGCGTGCCAGGGAAATGTTAAGGTTGGTTGGTCTTGATAAATTTGAAACTTATTTTCCAACACAATTGTCGGGTGGAATGAAACAACGTGTTGCCATAGCGCGCGCTTTGTCGGGCAGTCCTAAATTAATATTGGCAGACGAACCAACGGGGTCGCTAGATTCGAAAATGGGTAATGAAATATTAAGATTTTTTGAAAAATTAAATAAGGATTTTGGAATCACCATTGTAATGATAACTCATGAATTTGAAATAGCGCAATTTGCACATCGAATAATTCATATTTACGATGGACGGATTACTTATGATGGGCCGATACCTAAAAGCGAAACAACATTGTTAAAATCAGAAAAACGGCATAAAAAATGACACTGGGTGATATATTAAAAGAATCTTGGATTTCGGTCAGCGGAAATAAACTTCGTTCATTTCTGACCGTATTAGGCATTATCATAGGCGTTATGGCCGTTGTGATAATGGTTGCGGTTGGCGAAACAGTGCAAAAATCAATTACTGACCAATTTTCTTCGTTGGGTACCAATACAATTGTTGTACGTGCCGGGGCGGCACGAAATCGCGGTGTTCGTACTGGAAACAGGCAAACATTAACCATAACAGATACAGATCAAATAAAACGATTGCCGGATGTTATGTATATAACGCCCGCGCAAATGGGTTCTGCTCAGGTTATATATGGGAATAAAAATTGGTCAACAATGTTATTGGGTGTGTACCCGGATTATTTAACAATTCAAGATATCGAACTTGAATACGGAACATCTTTCGATATGAATGCGGTAAAAAACGCATCTACATTTGCGATAATCGGTCCGGATACAGCGTTTGAATTAGGTTTGCCAGAAAATCCAGTTGGTGAATTTATAAGAATACAGAATATGCCTTTTGTTGTCATAGGGGTAATGAAAGCACGCGGTGATTCCGCCTTTGGTTCGCAAGACGATATGATAATAGTTCCCATAACAACATTAAAAAAACGTTTGCAGGGCTCTAAATTCCCCGATGCGGTCACTATGATAGCAATGAAAATATTCCCCGATGCGAATAACAATGTAGTTATTGAACAAATAACATCTCTTTTGCGACAAAGGCACAGGTTAAAAGATGGTGATGAAGATGATTTTCAAATTACAGATATGAAACAAATTATGGAAACCATGGATACAGTAACCGGATATTTGAAATTGCTTTTAATAGCAATTGCGGCAGTATCTTTGCTGGTGGGTTCTATTGGTATTATGAATATGATGTTAGTGTCTGTTGCGGAAAGAACGCGTGAAATAGGTGTTCGTAAAGCAATAGGCGCGCGCGAACGTATGATAATAATACAATTTTTAGCTGAATCCGTTATGATTTCGTTTATCGGTTCAATGATAGGTTTGGTGTTGGGTGTCGGTCTGTCCCAGGGGGTCGGTAGATTTATATTAAAATACAACGTTCCGTTCAGTATATGGCCCGTTATTTTATCTGTATCTGTTGCCGTTGTTGTGGGATTGGTGTCCGGTGTTTTCCCGGCAATCAAAGCAGCCAAATTAAATCCAATCGATAGTTTGAGATATGAATAATTTTTTTAATTGCGAAACACACACGTTTTTTGGTAAAATTACGCCGTCAGGAAGAGTTTTTCTGACTGGGTTTCAAAGCCCTATGGTACGGCGTCCATCGTGATGAAAAATCTCCAACTAAAATTGGGTTGGAGAGTGTCGAATATCTTGAATAAACACACTATACCGTATTATAGCTTTGAATCTCCAACCGCCTTTGTTAAGAGCGGTTTTTATAACAAACAAAAAGGAGAAAAATATGAAAAAAATTAGTATCATAGCGTTATGTTTGATGCCTTTGACTGCTTGTGCAATTAATGAACATGATGCTGATTTCCCAGGATGTGAAAAAATTGCAGAAACAGAACAACATTTGGTCTATAAATGTCCCGCAGACCAAGAAAGGTTTGAACAAGTGAAACAAGAAATACCAAATGCAATGTTTATGTATAATTTAGATGAACAAGATATGTCGATTTCTGAAATAAGCAAAGATACAGAACATGTTTATGTGGAAGTTGTTTTAAATGAACCTGCTGGTTGTGAAGAAGATTTCCATTACCGCACAATAATAAGACCCGTAAACGAAGATGAATTTTATGCGGTTACAGAATGCAAATAAAAAATCCGGCAAATGCCGGTTTTTTTATTTACGCAGACCCAATTTTTTAATTAAATCTTCGTATTCTTTAACATCATGATCTTTGATATATTTTAACAAATCTCTACGATGATTAACCATGGCTTTCAAACCAGATCTTGAATGTTTATCGTTATGATTTGTTTTCATGTGTTCAGTTAAATTGCGGATACGTTCTGTTAAAACCGCAACCTGGGCCGCGGCAGAACCGCCATTATCGCGTTCGCTGTTTTTGAATTCAGCAACTAATTCGCGTTTTTTTTCTTTTGTTATGGACATTATATTTTCCTTTATTCTTATTTTGCCCCGCTGAAACATCAGCGAAAGCGGGTTAAAGTGTTCTTTTTGGACGAAGATTTTTGTCTTTGATGCACCCTATTCCAATAAATTCATTATCGCAATAAACACGCCTTAGACCATTATCCCCGTCTGCTTTGATAAAACCACCATTTTTATACAAAACAGCTTCTTTATCGTTCAAATTGATTACCGGAATGTCCCCCAGCGCACAATCTGATTTCATCAAATATGTCTTGATGTCGGCACCATTATTAACCAGATTTTCTAAAAAATCAAGTTTTACAGCGTTTTTTATATCAAATCCATTTGTTTTAGTTCTGTGAATATATGTTGTTGTTGCAATTGTATTACATAATTTTGCTATGTCACGAACAATAGAACGGACATATGTTCCGCGTGAACAAAGAACCCTGAAATTATATTCTGTGTCGTTTTTTCCGATGTATTCCAATTCATATATTTTCACATGGCGCGGTTGCATTTCTATGTTTTGGCCACTTCGTGCAAATTCATAAGCGCGTTTTCCGTTTACATGAATTGCGGAAAAAATTGGTGGAATTTGTGTTTCTATGGCCTTTATTGTATCACAGGCGCTTTTTATATCTTTTTCAGTTGGAATAATATTGTTCGTTTCAATGATTTTTCCGGTTATATCTAAAGAATCTGTTTTAATGCCAAACTTTAATCCAAATAAATATTCTTTGATTGATGGGCAGTGTTCTTCTATGAACGGTATCATTTTTGTGGCGTTTCCAACAGCTATCGGTAAAACGCCGGTTGCCATTGGGTCCAAAGTGCCAATATGTCCAAATTTTTTTTCACCGAACATCCTGGCAACACGCCATGATGCAGTGCGACTGAATACATTTGATTCCTTGTCCAAGATGAAAATTCCGTCCATATCTATCCAAATAAAGATAATTGTTCTTTTGATTTTGGTTCGCAAACCACTGGTTTTACAGATGCTTCGGAATGTTGTTCTGGTTGAATCTGTTCAGTTCCAGATTCCAAAGTTGCCAATACCATTTCCGCACGTTCAACAACCTTAGCCGGCATTCCTGCCATTTTTGCAACCGCGATACCATATGATCGATTTGCAACGCCTGGGATAATTTTATGTAAAAATATAATATCGTTATTATGTTCACGAACGTCAATAGTCAAACAATTTACATTTTCCAATTTGTCATCACCAACTAATCCTGTTAATTCATGATAATGTGTTGCGAAAAGAGTCCTTGGTTGCAATGTGTTTAGATATTCTAAAACCGCCTGGGCAATCGCCATACCATCAAAAGTTGAAGTACCCCGCCCTATTTCATCAAATATAATGAAAGATTTCTTTGTTGCGCGATTTAAAATGTTCGCCGTTTCAACCATTTCTACCATAAAAGTAGACTGTCCCGCGGCCAGATTATCAGAAGCACCCACACGACTGAATAATTGATCACAAATTCCAATTTTTGCAGATTGTGCCGGAACAAAAGATCCAAGATGTGCCAAAACAACCAATATAGCATTCTGTCTTAAATAAGTAGATTTTCCCGCCATGTTTGGCCCGGTTAAAAGTGCGATTGGTTTTTTGTTTAAATCACAATCGTTTTTAACAAAATTATCACCCTTTGTACGCAATGCGTATTCAATAACCGGATGACGACCACCATTTATTTCAAATTCGTTTGTTGTTGTGATATCTGGACGAACCCAAGAATACATTTGTGCGCAATTTGCCAATGAATACCAAACATCTAAATCTGCGATTAAATCGGCCGTATTCATTAAATCAGGTGATATTTCTCGTAATTTTGCAATTAATTCTTCTATGATTTGCGCCTCTATCGCGGCGGATTTTTCAGATGCACTGCGAATATCATTATCTAAATCAATTAATTTAGCCGTTGTAAAACGCATGTTGCCCGCCATTGTTTGACGGTGTATAAATCCAGATTCCGGTGCCATTAAGGTATCTGCACGTGCAGATGGAACCTCTATAAAATACCCAAGTATATTGTTATATTTTATTTTCAGTGTATTTATATTTGTTTCGGATATATATTGTGCCTGTAATTGGGCAACGGTTTCTTTTGCGCCCAAAGATAATTTACGCATTTTATCAAGCGATGGGTTAAAACCATCTTTGATAACATTTCCATCCCTGAAAAACGTTGGTAAATCATCAGCCAAAGCCATACATAACTCAGCAGAAAAATTATTGTGAGTATTTATATTTGAAAATTTTTCCGCCAATTTCGGATCCATTCTTGTGCCAATATTTTTTATAGAATCCAAAGACGTTAAAAATTCAGATACGTTTTTTAAATCACGTGGTGTTCCACGACCCGATAATAATCGAGATATTGCTCGATTTACATCGGGAATTTTCGATAAAGTATCGCCTGTTTCCGCCATTAACGAATGATTTATCAATAAATGACCAATATGTTCCTGGCGTGCCAAAATAACGTCTTTATCACCCGGTAATGTTCGTAAATAAGAACGTAATTTTCGCGCACCAGATGCAGTTTGTGTTTTATCAATTACATCCAATAAACATGTTCCGCCTTCATTTAATGGGGCATCTATTTCCAAACTTTTCCATGTAGCCGAATCAATTAATAATTGATGACCTGATTTGAAATTATAAGGCGTTCTGAATGATATTTCTGCGCCACGTTGAGTGTTGAATAAATACCCGGCCATCAAAGATATTGCCGATGGTTTATTTGTATTATCAGACGCAACGTTTCCACCAAATACGCGTGATACAATAAGGTTTATATCAGAACGAACATATATTTTTTCATATACAGGTGTAGTTTTATAAATATCGCGCAAATTTTTGATAATTTTGTTTTCGGCATAGCCTTCTGGATAAATGATTTCCGCGGGATTAATACGAATCATATCATCAAAGATAGAATCAGATTGACCGATGAATATTTCACCTGTTGAAATATCGCAACCGGCAATATCAAAATTTGATTCATCAACCGGGACAACGGACACTAAAAAATTAGATTTATTAGGTGTTAATAAATTTTCATCTGTTAATGTTCCGGGGGTTAATACACGAATTACACGACGTTCAATAAATTTATGACCGCGCTCTTTTGCCTGTTGTGGGGTTTCCATTTGTTCGACCAATGCGACTTTGAATCCGGCACGAACCAAGCGACCAAAATAATTATCCGCCGCATGCCAAGGAATTCCACACATAGGTACATCAACCCCAAATCCATCCGTTCCACGATGTGTTAAAACCAAACTGAGCGCATTACTGACGGTTTTAGCATCTTCAAAGAACGCCTCGTAAAAATCACCCAAACGAAACAACAATAATGCATCTGGGTTTTCAGATTTCATATCAACATATTGTTGCATAACTGGTGAAAGTTTACTTTTTTCGGCCATTTTATTCCCCAGGATTTGATATCTTCAATGTTTCTATTTTTAATTCGGCTTCTTTTAACAATTGTTCACAATAGGCCTTTAATTTAATACCTTGTTCGTATGCAGCCACAGAATCAGCCAAAGGCATTTCGCCACTTTCCATTTTTTGAACAAGTTGTGTTAATTGTTTATAGGCCTCTTCAAAAGAAAGTTTTTCACTATCCATTTTGTATCCTTTTATATCAGAAACACAATAGCCCATAAATTGCGAATTTGCAACAAATAAACAAATTTTTTTGATATAAAAAACCGCCGTTTGGCGGTGTTTTTATTTTGTTGGGGCAATTATTATTGATTTTGTTCGTTCGTCTGGTTTTGATTTGGATTCCAGTGTGCCCTTGTCACCAACCAATTCAACAATATGTTCAAACATTTGTGGAATTGCATCGCGACCACGTGCCAGAACTTTCTTTGAACCCTTGGTCATCATGGCAATTTTTACTTTGTTGCCCTCTTCCAAAAATTCGAAAACTTTTTTCATTTTGATATTCAAATCGTTTTCTTCAATGAAAGGTTTGACCCAAACTTCTTTTAATTCGATTGTTTTTTGTTTTTTGCGTGCTTCATTGGCGCGCTTTTTCTGTTCATATTTATATTTGCCGTAATCCATAATTTTGGTTAATACAGGATTTGCATTTGCGTTTATTTCAACCAAATCCAATCCTAAATCCAAAGCTATATCGATGGCGGCTTTTGTATCCATTATGCCCAGATTTTGGCCATCATTACTGATTACCTGGACTGATTTTGCGAATATTTTTTCGTTTATACGTGGTCCCATATCGCGGGATTTTGCGTTATTAGCAGGTTTAATTTTAATGCTCCTTTTATAATCTATGTGAATGATTATTAAATATTTTTACTGGTTTTTCAACATTTTTTGCACATTTTGCAGGGCGTTCCAAACATCCCTTTTTGCACTGGGTTTTAAAATCAAATAATTTGGGTGAAAAAGAGGGACAACAATGTACCCTTTGTCTGTTTGAATTTCATTGCCATGAACAGATGTTAAATTTGTTTGCGCTATTTCGGTTGTTGCCAAAGTCCCCAGAGTTATTACGACTTTTGGCGACAACATTTCTATCATTTTATCAACAAAAGGACGCACCAGATCCAATTCTTCGCGATTAGGTGTACGTCCGCCCGGTGTGCGCCAAAAAACCAAAGGTATAATCGAAACATTTTCGCGCGACATATCAATAGCATTTAACATTTTATCAATTAATTCACCAGCTGTCCCAGACAAAATTTGACCAGATAAATCATCGTCATTACTGGGCATATCCGTTATAATCAATAAACGATTCGGATTTTTTGCTATATTCGGCATAACTACATTTGTTGCGCCGTTACGCAAAGGATGATTAAATTCAGCCACCATACGAACCAAAGAATCTATATCTGTTGGGCGTGATACCATTGATTTTACTGTTTCAAGTGTAATTGGCGCGGATGCAGGCACAATCAAGGGCTTTGTATTCAATCGATTCGATTGAATTGATAAATTTTGTTGAACTGGTATTTTTTTTGCCTCTATTTTTGTTGGATTTTCGGCCAATTCCCAACGAACACCAGCCATGTCTAAATCTTTAATTGAATAAGAGCCCATGTTTTATCCTTGATTTTTAAAAGTTGTTAATATACAATATAACCTGAGCAACAAAAACTCAAGGGAGTATTTTCATGAAAATAAAAAACTTTGCTTTGTTGGCGGGTGTCGCTGGACTGTTAGCAGCTTGCGGTGGTTCCAGTATTGTTGAACCTGCTGATTTGAATGATCAACGTGTATTCTTTGCCTTTAATTCTGCTGAAATTTCAGATCAGGCATATGATAACTTGTTGGGTCAATCTTTGTATATGAAAAATCACGAAAACGTCAAAATCCAAATTGCTGGTAATTGCGACGAACGTGGTTCCACAGAATACAACTTGGCATTGGGCGCACGTCGTGCAAACGCTGCCAAAAAAGTATTGGTTAATGATGGTATAAGTCCAAAACGTATTTCTACCATTTCTTACGGTAAAGAACGTCCATTGGTCAAAGGTACTGGTGAAGACGTTTGGAAATATAACCGTAACGCAACAACAACAGTTAAATAATTTTAAATGTTATTGTAAAAAAATACCGGCATTTGCCGGTGTTTTTTTAATTTTTTTATGATAATTTTTTTAAGATTTCTTCCATTTGAATACGATTAGCAAAAGAAATAATAATATCCCCTGCCCCACCTTTGCGTTCGCGTAATTTTATCTTGGTTTTAAAGTGTTTTGATAATTTAGATTCAATTTTCGCAACATACTCTGGTGATAAAGTGTTTTTTACAAAAGAACGACTTTGGCCAGAACGTGCATTTTGTTTAACTTTCTTTTGTGCATCAGCAACCGATATTTTGTTATTTATAATATCATGTGCCAGTTGCTCCGGGTTGTCTGCAACCGCTATTGTTCGCGCGTGTGATGCAGATAATTCACCGCTTTTAACCAATTCTTTAACCGAATCAGGTAAAGAGTTTATGCGCATAAGATTGCGAATATAACTGGCCGATTTTCCAATCAGTTTTGATACATCTTCTATGGAATACCCACATTTTTCCATAAGGTTTTTATATCCTTCGGCTTCTTCTATGGGATTAAGGTTTTCACGTTGAACATTTTCAATTAAGGCTATTTCCATAGCGTTTTGATTAGTCAAAGTTTTTACCAGTGCTGGTATTTCGCTTAATCCGGCCATTTGGGCAGCGCGATATCTGCGTTCCCCGGCAACTATTTCATAAAGATACGGTTTGTTTTGAACTGCGCGTACAATAATTGGGACCAACACCCCTTTTTCTTTTATAGACTGGGATAAATCTTGTAATTGTTCGGCGGAAAAAGTTTTTCGTGGTTGGTCTGGATTTGGGCTGATTTGCACCAAAGGAATTGGTTTTACAACAACACGTTCCAGGCCGGTTAATACAGAAATATCCGGTATTTGGCCCATCTCTTCGTGTAATTGGGCGAGTGATTTGCCTAAAAATTTAGATGCCATTTGAAATCCTTTTGTTTAAGGCGTTAACAACTTCGGTTGCGACGCGTAAATATGCTTGAGCCCCAGATGATTTAAAATCATAGAATAGGGCGGGTTTACCGTGGCTTGGGGCCTCTGAAACGCGGACATTACGAGGTATAACGGTTTTGAAAACTTTTTCGCCAAATGTGTTGCGGACGTCTTCTTCGACTGCGCGTGTAAGGCCTAATTTTTTGTCGTACATAGTTAAAACCATGCCCAAAATATCAAGTTTAGAATTCCATTTTTGTTGAATTGCGTTAATGGAAGATAACAACTGTTGAACGCCTTCAAGCGCAAAAAATTCGCATTGTAAAGGTATTATAACGTAATTAGAAGCACTGAGTGCATTTATAGTTAACATGCCAAGGGCAGGCGGACAATCTATTAAAATAAAATCATAATTATCGGCGATTTGAGCGATTGCATCGCGTAATCTATATTCGCGATTGTCTAAATCCAACATGTCTAATTCTGCGCCTGCAAGTGCAGCAGATGCCGGTAAAATATGCATGTTTGGTACAGCGGTCGTTAATATGTTTTGCGCGATTCCCGCTGTTCCCATTAACACGCCGTATACGCTTTGTTTGTGACTTGCGCGGACGAATCCAAGCCCCGTTCCGGCATTGCCTTGCGGGTCCAGGTCTATTAACAAAACACGTTTTTTTATTGCCGCCAATGATGCGGCTATATTAATAGCTGTTGTTGTTTTTCCAACACCGCCCTTTTGATTTGCAAATGATATAACTATTGCCATTTTTATATTCTTCCTTTGTATTTGCAAGAATATTAAATAAATAAAAAATAGTCAATATAAATATAAAATACAGTAAAATCAAACAGATAACCATAATTTCACATGAAATAAAATGCTTATTTGATGTTTTTTATAATTGTTATAAAGCCGTCGCCTGTTGATGATGGATATAATTCATAATCAAATTTATATTTAATTTTTGCCCGGCTTATTTCGTTTTCTATTTCCCGGCCTTTTAGTAAAAAAAGCCGGCATTTTGTTCTGTGGGTATAGTCTAAAATTTTAGTTAGCGGCGCAAATGCGCGTGCTGTGAAAACAAAATCCCCGGCCTTTACCGGTGTTTTTTGTAAAAAATTTTCAATTCTGTCGTTTATAATAGTTAAGTTTTGTAAATCGAGTTCTTTTTTTAGTTCGTTTAAAAAAATTGCTTTTTTACCAATCGATTCGATACAGGTGACATTCCAGCCCAATATAGCCAAAACAACCCCGGGAAAACCCGCGCCACTACCCAAATCTATGATTTTTACATCTTTTGGTATAAAGTCTGCCAGTTGAGCGCTATCTTTTATATGTCTGGTTTGTATGTCGGACAAAGTGCTTGGTGCGACCAAGTTCATCTTTTTCGACCATTGTTTTAACAAATTTTCGTATTTAATAAATTTTTCTTCTATTTTCATAATATTTATTCTAACATGAAAGCACTATGAAAGGAAATAAAAGTTTTTATACGGGTGCAATTTTAATTGCGATGGTGATATTTTTGTCTGGTCTTTTGGGCAGAAATATATTTAATTTTGATGCACGCAGTTTAATGCAGAAAACAACGGTAGAAAATACTAAATACGGGTCTTTTTTGGCGACACAGCACGCGGTTTATGTTAATGATTTTGAATCCGCAGCAAAAATGATAAAAGATGTAGATGCAAATTATGAAACAGTAAACCAAATAAAAACATTGACTGATTTTTTAAATGGAAAATTACCAGACAATGCGGCTTCGTTTAAAGATTCCAAGGATTTGTCTGCGCGTTTGATTTATGATGCATATTTGATAGATAAAGATGATTGGAAATCTTTATATCAACGTCATAGTAAAGATGCTTCAATATTTACTGCGCCTATACGTATTTTTGCGACTGTTAAACAGGGAAAAAGCAAAGAAGCAATCAAATATGTTAATTCTTTAAAGACAAATGATTCATGGAAGGCGTTTGTTCGTGGTCAAATTGCACTGTTAAACAATGATATTGATACGGCTACAAAAGAATTCGCAGATGTGCATCCTGATTTTATGAATATAAATGATTATCTGTATTTGATGTCTTTTTATCGTGAAAATGGTATGACTGAAGATATGCAGATTTTACGCGATGATTTTGTTGCAAAGCCGGGCGGAATGTATGTGTTAAATTATAATGATATTCCGGATTGGTCTAATTATACTGGATATAAAAATAATTTAGTTTTCAGTATAATTCAAAATATATCGCATACTCAATTTATGATTTTTACAGATTTCTCTTTGATGATGCTGAAATTTGCATCTGTGATAGCCGAAGATTTTGACAAAGATGCGATAAATTATTATCTGGGTCAGTACTATTTTTACAATGGCGGTGATTATAAACAAAGTTTTAACAGTGTGTCAAAAAACAACCCTTTGTATTTGTTTGGGCAAATGAAGATTGCGGAAAAGGCCGATAATATCCCTGAAATTGTCAAAATAGCGAAACAAAATCCTTTGTTTATACCTGCGGTTACAATCGCTGTTGGTGATAGTATAAGACGCGGGGATAAAAATACTGCTTTGAAAATAGTTAATCGCGCTTTGAAACAAAAGAATTTATCCGAAGCAGGGCGCATATATTTTCTTAAACATCGTGCAAATATTTATTTGATGTTTAATAAACCTGATAAGGCACAACGTGATTTAGATGAATTGCAAGAAATAGACGATACTTTGACACCTGATTATATGTTATTACAGGCGCGCGTTTGGGCCATGAAGGGTGAAAATTTAAATCAAGCGTATGATTGGGCTATGACTTTGATAAAGCGCAACACGTCTGATGTTTTAGCGTGGGATGTGTTGGGTGTAATTGTTGATTTAAAAGAGGGAACTTTTGCCGGTCTTGAATTATTTGAACGTGTGACAGAGGTTTCAGTGAACATTTCATCTGTATACGAACATTTGGGCGATTTATATGTTAAAAATGGGGATAAAGATAAAGCAAAAGCGGCATATAAACATGCGGTTGAATTGGCAGATGATGGATTGGTTGTTGTTCCTGCTGTTGAAAGAAAAATAAGGAAGTTAAAATGAAAATAGGTGTTTTTGGTGCAGGCGCGTGGGGGACCGCTCTGGCTTATACTTGTGCAAGGTCTGGAAATGAAGTTATTCATTGGGCTTATGCGGGACTTTTTGATGGATTGGCCGATTTGCCAAAACCGGAAGAGGTTGTGCGAACCGATAATATGGCGGATTTGAAGTCTTGTGAATATTGGTTGATTGTGACACCAGCCGCTTTTTTCAGGGAAACAGTGAAAAAAATGCGCGATGTTTATGCCGGACAACCAATTTTGATTTGTACCAAGGGTATGGAGGGCGAATCCGGTCAATTTATGTCTGAAATTTTAAACGAAGAAATCCCAGAATGTAAAGATTTTGGCGTTTTGTCGGGTCCACAGTTTGCGCGCGAAGTCGCAACTGGTGTGCCAACTGGCTCTACCTTGGCCGGAAATGATAAGGTAAGGGCAGGGGGGCATATCGCGATTTCTGCGCTTTATTTACAAGACAGTGAAGATGTAATTGGAACACAAATTTGTGGTGTTGGTAAAAATGCGGAGTCTTTGATTTCTGGCTATTTAACGATTAAATCTGGGGGCGAAAACGAACGTGCGCTGGTGTTCACACGCGCCTGGAACGAAATTGTTGATATAGCGGTTGAAATGGGTGCGAATTGCGGAACTTTTTTGGGACTTTGCGGGGTGGGGGATTTGTTTTTATCCGCTACATCGCCAACCAGTCGTAATTTTTCCGCCGGTGAATCAATCGCGCGTGGCGAACAATATACCGGCACAGTAGAGGGTGTATTTGCTCTGCGCGGGTTAATACATCGTGCCGAAAAATTGGGCATCGAAACACCTGTTTTGATTGAAATGAAGGAAAAAATGGGATTATAGTTTTCGTAATAGTAAAATCATATACACAACACCAGATGAAAATCAGGTGTTGTATTTTTTTTGTGTCCTGGTATAATTAATAATGAATCCAAGGGATTGGGTTCGGGACTGTGGTAAGTCCTTCAAAAAGCCGGTGCAAAAGCATCGTAATCTGATGTTATCGGTGTTGTTTTGCACTGTTATCATCCCTGACCGAAAGGTTGGGGAGCAGACTTGCTTTTTGGTCTTTACCACCTCCCCGACCGCCAATTTCTTGACGGTTTTTCTTTGTCGCGGCAAAGATAAACTAACAAGCCAAAGGCATGTGTCATGCTGGTGCATGACAAGTCTCTGGAATTATAAGTGGGGGAAACAATGAAACGATTATTATTATTCATACCTGCATTGTTTATATGCACTGTTGCGATTGCACATACTATAAATTGGCATGTTGACGGTGACATATACCAAACCACAACATGCGATTCCGGTGATAGTATAACTCCACCAACTACACCCATAAAATACGGATACCATTTCGTTAGGTGGAAACCTTTGATAACACTTGAATATTTAGAAAGCACAGGTACACAGTATATCAATACTGGTATCACGGGGACATTGAATACAGCGTATGAAATTATAGTACAGGGAACAACTTTCAACACTTTTAATCTTATTTTTGGTGCAAGAAATAGTGCTACAGAGGCTGATGTTGCAACGATGTTCAACAACAATTCAATTGTAAATGATTTTGGGGATTATAGTAAAACAAGACAACAAAAAAGTTTTAATTCTACTGATATTTATCATAAATTCACAGTTACAAATAGCAAATCAAATCGAACAATCTATGATTGGACAACAGACACAATTTACACGAATACAAATACTTATTCAGAATCATTTACAACAAGGTCAAAGTTATATATTGGATATTGTGGTGCCGCAGCAGGTTTAAACAGTTGTCAAAATTTTAAAGGTTATATCTTTGGCTGCAAAATTTGGGATAACGGTACTCTTGTTCGCGATTTTATACCTGTTCTCGACGTCAACGGCACACCTTGTATGTATGACAAAGTGGAAGGTAAATTCTATTACAACGCCGGCACAGGTCAATTCATCGCCGGACCAGTGATTGGTGCAGAATAATGAAAAAACTTTTGTTGTTATCTTTATTGTTTATACAACCGGTGTTTGCGGAATATATCACCAATGATATTATTGGTGGGTGT
>JAZROL010000003.1:0-36082 GCA_045648665.1 Candidatus Enterousia sp.
CAGAACTTGCTGATGTGCTGGAATACCCAGAACTTGCTGATTTGCTGTAATCCCCAGAACTTGCTGATGTGCTGGAATTCCCAGAACTTGCTGATGTACTGTAATTCCCAGAACTTGCTGATTTGCTGTAATCCCCAGAACTTGCTGATGTGCTGGAATACCCAGAACTTGCTGATGTACTGTAATTCCCAGAACTTGCTGATGTACTGTAATTCCCAGAACTTGCTGATTTGCTGTAATCCCCAGAACTTGCTGATGTGCTGGAATTCCCAGAACTTGCTGATGTGCTGGAATTCCCAGAACTTGCTGATGTGCTGTAATTCCCAGAACTTGCATTACAGTCTTTGTTCTTTTTTCTTTTTAATATTCTATTAACTATACGGTCTATAAAGTTTGTGTTTTCAAGACGGTTCATTAAAGTGACCGCAGATGTTAAGAAATCAAAAGTTGGTTTCATATCATTCCAAATTGTATCAAATGCATTGTTCATTTTATAACTCCTTTATTCATACCAACATATAAAATGTTCTTCGTAGTCCGCTTTCATTTTTCCACCGTTCGTTAAGCACTGGTCTGCTCTGTATATTCCATCTTCATATCCTTTGTAATAGAAGAAGTGATTTGATATAGCCGTCATTATTATTACTGTTATTACTTGTATGTATCGCCATATTTTCATTGTCCTTTCCTTTGGTTTAATGGGGCGGCATGTAAATATTTTATAAGAAAGAAGAAAAGAACCGCCCCGAACTGTTATCTATCAAATGTTGCAGCAATTATTATAATCAGAAATAAGAGCCAGATTGGTGATAATACCCACAACCAAGACCAGGATATAACACCGCACAGTTTCAACACGATAAATACAATTGTAAGTAAGCCTAAATCGACATTCATAATATCCTCCTTATTTTATAGCCAAAATTTCTTTTGTTGTTAATGATGCACCGTCAATAACAACCCCGTTTTTCAATGCTTCTTTGATAGCAATCTTGTCCGGTTCTGTTGTTGTTTTGGTGCGCATATATTCTGGAACATTAAAGTCAGGCACAAGATATACACTATTGCTGATGCGTGTTCCCACAGTAAATATGCCGGTGTTCAATTTGCTTTCGCCAGAACGTTTAAGCATGGACAAGATATAATCATCCAAGCGATAAAGTGCTTTTAATTCTCTATCCGCTTTTTCCAAGATGCGTTTAGCTTCATCACGCAATGCGGTGATATCACTTATTTTACGAGTGCGGATTTTGCATAATGTTTCAAGGCCGTTTGTAATTGTGTCGACCTTGGCCTGCATAAGATTATCCAGTGCTGTTTTATCTGGTTCTTCTTCGCCATACAGCAGGTCGTTGATGGCGGATTCAATAAGTTCAACCTCTTCATAAAGTTTCATTTTATGCCTCCATTTGTAAGTTATCTAAGATTTGTTTTTTGCGTGCGCTGGCCAAAGGTATAAGTTCCTGCATTTTTGGGTTGCCTTTCTGACCGTTCAAGATTTTTGATATTTCAGCGACATCGTTGCAACGTTCCATTTCGCCAGCAAACGCATTAACAGACATCCAATCGTCAGAATGCACAGGTGTGCTAGTAAATGGTATTTCATCGCCCACAAGGTCGTTTACTGTTTGTTTTTTCTGGGCTGATTTTGGCGTTACAACATGCGTGGTTGCATCAGCATCATTATCGCCTTTGGTTGGAATACAGAAAGTTTGTAAACACATGTATTTATATGCAGCAGACATTGCTTTATTTGTTGCTTTGTCCGCAGTATCCATGGCTTCCCCATATAATTCACATGTTGTTGTTGAACAGTCTAAACTGTCAACAAATTCGTATGTGCCTTTGACAACAGCATAAAAACACACACCGCCTTTTGCCGTTGTTCTTTCTGTGCATGATCGTTCTGTATAATGTGGAAGTATTACAACCCCGTTTTCTGCAAGTAATGGTGCTAATGTTTCATAAACATCATCGATTCCACGGAATGCATAACCCTGTTGCTGATTTTTGCGTTCTTTGCTAATACCAGATTTTGATAATGATGCTTGAATTTTATTTATTGCTTTATAAATATGTTTTTCCATTTTTGGCCTCCTTATTTGTGTTTGATAATTTCTGCTATTACGATTGTTGGCAATACCCCATACATCAGGACAAACAATGCCCATTTGCATATAATCTCAAAGATGGTTAATGATGTTGTCATATTTGCCCCCTTATCTGTTTGCACATTCGTATTCAGCACGTGCTTCTGCATGCATGTTATAAGTTTCGTTTTCATAGTCATACATGCAATATTCGCCACAAAAGTGACCTTGTGGTGTTTGGATGATGTTATTGGCTAAAAAGTATTTGCCACAGTTAACGCATCTGACCATGCAATCACTGCGCCAATCGCCCAGTAGATATTTAATATCTTCTGCGGTTGTGTCAGAGTCTGTATGATTTTCAAGATAATTGATTGCTGATTGTAATTCGTCTTGATCTGGGAATCGCCCAATAATCTTATTGATTTCATTTTCAAGTATTTGTTTCATATTTTGCCTCCTTGTTACAAAAGATTCGCTTTTTTTATCTTTTGTTCGCTTTTGATTATAAGATATTCTTATAAGTATGTCAAGTAAAAATTATAAGATATTCGTATTTTTTATTTGTAAAAAAATACCGCCATTTTGGCGGTTTTTATAAAAAGGTCAATATTTGCTTATTTTTCTTTGATGTAATCAGCAATTCTTTTGTATAGCCAAAAACTCTTCCAAAAGCGTACCATTAAAAACACCAAAATGGATATTCCCATAATAATAACATCGAGTTTTGGTGCAGAAGAATAATATGAAGAGCTGTATTGAGCATCCATAAGGCGAAATGAAATTATAGAACAAATAATTGGAAAGATAAAACTGTTCCAAACATATAGCCACCAACAGAATATGAGTTTGTTTGTTTTATTCTGGTTTTCTTTGTTCTTCTTAGCGATGTATTGCTTAAATAGAGGCAAAATTTGAAAATATGTCATTCTATTTTCCTTTTGTAAAGATTTCTGAGTTTACGGCTTGCAGAGTTGACAACGTCTCTTTGATATGACCGGCTGTGTGACATTCTGTTTTGCAAAAATGTTTTAATAGTTTTTTGCGTTGTTCTTGTGACATAAATAAGTTGTTTTCCGTAAGGAAATCATCTATTGCAGCCAATATATCGACCATAGTTTCAGCACTAATATTTGATACGATCTCTGAATTTGGTTCGTTAAGAGTAGGTTTTTCTGGGTCACCAGCAACATATCTTATAAAACTTTCTGCGGAATATCCTAAAAATTCAGCTGCTTTTATTATTTCAGGTATTTGAAATTCACGTAATTCAGGATGGTTTAGGGTTACATTTAACTTTGACTGTGTCGTACCAATCGCTTCGGCAAACTCTGTTTGAGTTTTTCCAATCTCGGATAATCTAATTTTTATAAAGTCATATTTCATACGAATATTGTACCTTTTTTTTATTTTTATTCAATTTCGATTATCTTATATTTTTTACTTGATTTTATTATAAGATTATCATATAATACATATCGAAAAGGGAGGCAAGACGTGTTGCTGGAAACAAAAAAGAATTTGTTAGAAGTAATAAATTGCACAGCAATATGGCAAAACTTGCCCGACAAAGTTTTACCCGTGGTTAGAGTATTCTAACACGGGGTTTTATTTTGTCAAGTTCAGTTTCCAATGGGGTGGCTTCCAACCTCCACCCCAACGGATTAAGAAAAAAAGGTTGGAACATGAAAGGTTGGAAAGATGAAATACAGAGAATTAAATGCAAATGAGATTGAAGCATACAACATTGGATATAAGGTTGGTGCAAGACAAATCGTTATTGCAGATATAGAATTTGAATCAGCCGAAGAAAAAAGAATCTATCGTAAGGGTTATAATGCTGGATGTCAAGACAGACTAAGACGCAATGTCAGCAATGTCAGCAATAATACAAGAACCCCAGAAAACCAAAAAACTATTGTCAGCAATGTCAGCAATGTAAGCAATGTAAAATCTACTATTGCTATTGATATTGTTAATAATATTAAAAATAATTCTAGGATAAATACTTCTAGTTTATCCACTACGCACGAAGCACCAACATGTAAGCAAGTTTTAGAATACGCAAAGCAGCAAGATGATATGGCCGGTGTTGGTGGTTTTGCTGTTAGCCAAGAACAAGCACAAGATTTTTATGATTACTATTCTGGCATTGGCTGGGTTGTTCCAAACGATGCCAAAACACCGATTGTGGATTGGAAACCGTTTTTACGCAAATGGGTTCGCAACCCACGATTCAAAACCAAAGACCCGGACAAGATAGACATCAACGATCCGGAACATTTCATAATCTAGGAGGCACAAATGAAAACAAACGCAGAAAAATTTATAGATCTGGTAGCAAAGTTATACGACCTGCCTGAAAAGCAAATCAGACAGATGGAAAACAATATACCAGAAATTGACGAAGAGTTCAAAGATTATTACTGGGATGACATAAAAGCAAAGGTTAATTTGTATTATGCCCGTAAAAACGATAAAACTCGCCCCACAATCGCAAAGATACTTGCATTGCTAGAAACAGACAGTAATGTACAAAAAAGCGAACCAGACCCCATTTCTGATACAAAAAGCGATACATGGTATAGACCAACAACCAAACTGTGGTCTATTAACAGCACATTTAACAAATTGGTAGACATTTTGATGGCTGCTGGTGTGATACCAAACGAACGTGGCGAATATACGAACACACGGTCTTTGGTAGATCCAGCAACAAACAATGTAATTCTGAACCCTAGGGATTGGCTGAAATGGAAACTTGGCGATGCGATGATGGCTCGCCCGGATGTATTTTTGCCATACACCCATGCAACCACACTTGAACAGTTGGCTGTGGCGGTTCAAAACAACCTGATTACGTTCAAAACACGTGATTGGTCAAAAAAAGTAGGAGGCACAAAATGAAACTAAGAGTTTATTCATCATCTGGGCCAGCATGGCAACCAGTTAAAAACGGACAACCTTACAACAAATGGGTTAGCACAATTCAATTTTCAGACGTGGAAAGGGTTATGTTTGGCAAGCGATATACAATAACCGTATGTGCAGACACAAAAGAAAAAGTTATTGCCATGTTGGACAAGTACAGCATTGGGCAAATCGTAAACGTTAACCCAAACAAATTAAAAGGAACATGCAAAGGAGGCAACAATGCAACCTTATGATCGTATTAACCTTGATATTTCGTTTGTTAATTTTGCATACGCAATAAACGCATGTCTGGAACGTTGCAACACCGAAGAAGATTGTAAGCGATTACCATCCGAAATATTGCGTGTAATGAAAATACGCGCCGGAAAGGAACGTGCATATCGCAACAAAATAAATGCGATGGATTACGCACGAAAGTTTAGGCACTAAGAAAAACACAGAAAGGAATCAGGAAAGGACATGTTTTTCAGCAAAGCCACATCATTACAGGACATTCAACATTGGATATCAATCCAGTTGCCATTGGTGCATCAGGCATCAGCCTATGGCATAGATGTTGAAATCCGTCCCCATAAGCAACAGCGCAGCAATCAACAAAACCGCTTTTTGATGGCGATTATGGTTGCGCTAGTGCGGTTTTACAACGAAACCGGATTTATGCCTGCTGGGCTTTCGCCATGGGCAATGCGGACAGACATATTGAAAGAATACTGGAAATCCCGTCTGGGTGTTGTTTCAACTGCCAAATTAGACACCGGTGCATTTGGTCGTTTTATAGACGGCATACAGCGCATATTGGTTGAAGAAACCGCAGGCGAATGGGAAGTACTGCAACCTGATTCCGAATATATCAAATCACTTATGAGAGATGGAGGGTTTTAATGACAAAGATATCAGAACACAGTTTGCAAAAGCAGATTGTTCAATTGTTCCGCACCATGGGATTCAAAGTATTTGTTTTGGATGCGGTTACGGGGGTTGGCTATTTCCGCCAAGACGATAAAAAAAGATTTGCGTTTCTGGCAGACCTTAAAGCACGTGGTTATACCAAAGGTCAGCCAGACATGTGCATTGTTCGCAACAAGGTTTTCTTTGTGGAACTAAAAAAATCACCAAAGGTACATGTTGGTCAAGAACAAAAAGACATGCAGAACTGGCTTATAGAACACGGCCATAATTCCGTAATTATAAGCAGCGTTGAAGAAGCATTGCAGATAGCAAATAACCCACTTAACTAGGAGGCAAGGATGAATTACGTAAAATACCCAGATTTGACAGGTTGGTTCAAAGAAGGATTGTTCCAAAAGCGACAAATCAAAGGCGAAAAATGGACAGCCGGAATGCAGATGTGGTACGTCAACAAACTGCGTGAAAAATACCTTGCCAATGGTGGCGTTGGTTGTATTTGGAACGTAGGAAACATTGGCACAGGTGCTGATGTTCCGTATATTGAAAAATGCGGTTGGGTAAAAGCAAAAATTAAAGACGGATTCAAGCACATTGGAAACCCAGATATGCGACTTCCGATGATGGCGATGTTATTGACAAGTTTGCAACCATTACCAAAGGCACACGATATAGCCGAAGAATGCGGTTTTGCATGGGAACAGTTCAAATACGATTTTGCAAAGGGATTGTATGAAATGTATGAAAGAAAGGTGGGAATCTATGTATAAGTACAATTTGAAATTAAACCCTGAATTGGCAGCAGAGCGACACAGGGAACAAAATCGTGCGTGGTATCAACGCAATAAAGCAAAAGTGATGGAAGCACATCGAAAATACAGGGCAAGGAAACGTGGCGAAACATGCACAATAACATGGACAACCGAAGTTCATCCAATGCCAGACGAAAAAGAATTTGAACGTTTAGGCAAAATATTAAAACAACATGGAGGCATAAAATGAAAATAACAATAGAGCATGATGTATTTACAGCAACAACAAGTTCACTTTTTGTAGCGGAAAGATTGATTGAAACTATTAGGTGTTTACAAGGCGAACAAAAACGAAACATCTTAAAAGAATTGGACGTTTATCAAAATATAGACGAAGTTCCTAAACCGAAAAGAGTTATTGTGCTTACAAAGCAAAAACAAGAAAAAGAGTCTGATATTTTTGATACAGAAGATACATCAGATGTGCCAGAAGAAGTTATAAAATCTAAACTTCCGAAATTCAAACCAGCATGGATTGAAAAACCGATTGACCTAAAAACACAAAGAATAGTCCGTTATTCCAATCCATGTTCAACATTGCACGGAAAATGTGGTAGCAAATGCTGGCAGACGGAATTATGGGTCGATACCAACGGTACAATGGAAACATGCGATTGTGAATTTTACGAAATAGACGAATTAAAAAACATCTTGGATACATACATAAAGGAAGCGGCAAGAAAATCCGTTATAAAACCAAGAAAAACGCATGCTCATTGTTCTATGCGAAAATTAAACCAAGTTGCCGAATTATTTAATCGGGGGTGTGATAACAAGCAGGTTTCCGAATTATTAAAGATTTCGCTTGCATCTGTTTCAGCATATAAAAGCGATTGCAGACGACATGGATTATTAAAATAAAAGGATAAAAAAATGATTTGGTTGATTACTGGAATAATTATGCTATGGTTCTTTGTGCCAGATGAACAAAAGGATTAAATATGCGAAAAATTATTATTGCAATGCCAAATTGCCAAAAGTGCGAGATGTTAAAAACACAATTCCCAGAAGCTGAAACTGTTGTTGCACAGCCAGACGAATTATTGCAATTTGCTCGTTTATCAAAAATACAATCTATGCCGTTTGTTGTTTGCATTGGTGAACCGCATGAATTATCTGAGATATTAAAATGAGCCGGGTAAGAGATATTGCTAGACCGCCATTTTTGTATTGGCACTGGGGAATATTATTGCTGTTTTTTTTATCATTTGGTTGTTAAATTGATTCGGATAATTTTTTATATTGTAAAAATGGAAAAAGTGTCTATAATAACACATATACTAGCAATAGTATCGTAAAAGGTTACACATAAAAGTTTTGTTTCGTTGGAACGCCTCCTATGAAACAAAAACCGTCAGATTCGTCTGGCGGTTTTTTTATGGGTTTATCAAATAAGTCACACACACATTTTTCATGAAAAATTCCTTGGTATATTGGGCTTTACGATAAACCCACCCTTATGGGGTGACATTGTGTAACCGGATGTTGCCCCACCAGAATAAAAGGTTACACAATGCAAAACAAACAGATTATAAAACAAATCAAAGATGCGGTTAAGGTTATTGGTTCAACATTAGGCCCAAACGGCAAACTGGTTGCGATCACAACAGAAAACCCAAACGCGCAAGTATCCGAAACAATATTGACCAAAGACGGTTATAAAGTATCGCAAAGCATAAAAGATACATCAGCCGGTGCAAACTTTGTTCGTCAGGTGTGCAAAAGACAGGTTCGTGAAGTTGGTGATGGAACAACATCTGTGGCAGTATTGTTATCACATTTGGTAGATTATTCATTGAAAGATTTGTATGCATTGAAAGAATTGGAAAAACCGCTGAAAGAATATTTGGAACGCACAGCGGTAAAAAAGATAGACAAAGATTCATTGTTCAATTTGGCAATGGTGTCCAGTAACGGTGATGTTAAGATTTCAGAAACCGTTGCAAACGTTGTTGGGAAAAATGGAAAAGACGGACATTACATTGTTGAAGAAAGGGAACAAGACGGCATAACCAGCGAACAAATAAAAGGTTATGTCTTAGATAGCGGTTATTCAAACCAAGCGTTTGTTAACACAAAGACCGGGGTTGAAATGATAAGCCCTGTGGTGCTGATAAAAGATTATATTTCGTTGTCTGATATCGCACCAGTTGCAACAAAAGCAATACAATCAGGCAAGCCATTTTTGTGCATTGGTCAATGCGATGAACAGGCTTTGGCATCTTTGGTTGACAACCATATAAAAGGCATCGGACAGTTTTGTAATATTTCGTTGTCTGCGGTTGGCAATAAACGTGCTGATTTGGTTGCAGATTTGACTGTAATAGCACCATATATCACAAAAGTGCATATTACACGCAGAATGGCAACGTTTGAATATGCAGAAAATGCAGACACAAAGAATTTGGTCAAGGCAATAGAAAACGAAAGCAAAACATTATCTGGTATTGAGAAAGCATGGTGCAAAGAACGTTTAGCCAGATTGGAAAGCAAGATTGCCAAGATTTATGTAGGGGCTGAAACAACGGCACAAATGGTTGAATTGAAAGACCGTTTAGAAGATGCGATTTTAGCCGTTATGCAAGGATTTGATGGTTATGTTCCGGGTGCAGGCAGAGCATTAAAAGATTTTGCACCAACGCGGCATAAAGTATGGTCGGTTATAAGCGATGCACTGGCAATAAAAGAAGTGCCAGACACCGTTATTGAGCCTGCAAACTTAGTATATCAGGTTTATAAGACCGCAGTAGAACAAGCAATTTTAATCAAAAGGACATGCCATGCAATATAAAGTATTACGTGATCTTGTCCAGATTGAGTTGTTGCCAGACAACGATGCATTTGACGTGTCAGATTTGCAATTTGCAAAGGTTATAGCCAAAGGCGATAAATGTAGCAAAGAATACAATGTCGGTGATATTGTTGGTTTTATAAAAAAGACCGCATACGTTGGCGAAGGCATAACATTTATTTTTGATGAAAACGTATTGATGGTGCGTAAATGACAGATTTAGAATTAAAAGAATATCTGTTTGAAACCAATCAGCAGATGTTGGACGAAGATGTCAGCGCACAAGACCTGTTAAGGCATAATGGCAACATAGACCACCTACGAGATAGGGAACAAGACGAAACCATAGATAAAATGGTTCGTGGTTTATATGACAAGACAAATGTTATGCAAAACCTTACAGGCAAGTTCAAGTTTGCATTACGTTTACATGGGCGGAAATACCCAGAAAAATTAAAAAGACCAGCAGCAGAAAGGTTGCTGATTAAATACAGCGAAGAATAAAACAATCACAGGTTACGACATGGAAGAAAAAAACAAAGGCTTGGATTCTGACGATATCAGAGTCCGTAGTGGTATTGATTTACATCCACAGTTCTATTGGCGAGTGGTTTATAACGCAGAAAAAGACAACTTTAATGTATTGCCTTTCTTGCGTATAAACAACAGCGATCAAGAAGGATTAGCTGATTGGATGGACGTTCAGATAACTGAAAACCACAAAATAAGATACCGCAAAGTTTGGGAAAATTTTATAGCCAAACAAGATTTGCACAGATTTGAGTTTAGCCGTGCGGAAATGATGCAGATACAGCATTTCCGTGACAAGATGGAATATTTTCAATCAAAGATATTGTTGCCAAAAGACCACCCGGAATACTGGGCAACAGTTAGTGATTTCAGTATACGGTTAAACCCAGAAGATATTATGAAATTAAATTCACTTGACGGCATTACAGAACCTGTTATTGCCGAGCCTGCAAAGGGCAAAGATGACAAGATATTGGATGCGTTGTCTGTGATTGCCGATAAATTGGACAATTTGGAAAAACGTGTCAGCGATATTGAAAACAACTAAAAAGGTTACAGATGGAAAACGAAAAAAACAACATAAACGAAATCGTTGAAGCAGCATTTGAAGCGGAAGAAAAAGCCGTTGAAACAGTAGAACCTGCAAAGAGTGAAGATAAGGTAGAAGTGCAGCCCAAAAAAACTGATACCAAAACGCCCGAAACCGCAGATGATACACCTGCAAAGACAGAAGAAACACCTGCGGAAGAAAAGGCGGTTGAAACCAAGCCAGAAGAAAAGCCGGTGGAAGAAAAGATTACTGCACCAAAGCAACTGAAAGGCGATTTTGTAAAAAGTCATTGGGAAAGTGCAGACAAAGAAACCAAGGATGAGTTGATACGTTTGGCATCTGAAAACGAACGCAATTTTGAACGTGCAGCGGAAGCGGAACATAATGCAAAGCAATTACGCAAAACATTGCAACCGGTACAGGGCTACATAAACGAAGTTGCACAACAAAGCAATATACCAGAAAACGAAGTTATCCGTAATTGCATTGATATAATACAAAAATTAAATGACAGCCCAACATTGACGGCCCGTCAGATGATTGCAGGCGGTATTATAAGATTTGAAGATCCTGTGGCAGTTATAAATGAAATTGCCAAGACATACGGCATAGACACCAAAGGCGATTTGACCCCACGTGATATACCGGCCAATTATTATGCATCAAATGCAAAGGCAAGATACGAAGCCAGACAGGCAAAGGTAAAAGTTGAAGATACTGGCACAGATTATACACAGGAATACATAAATAATACACCGGGCATTCAAGCGATATTGAATAACCCAGAGATAAGCGATAAGTTCTTGCATCAGGTTGCAATGGAACGCAATGCAGATCCAAACGCATCAGACATCGCTATTATTAACAAGGCGGCTGAATTATTTGAATATGCTATTGCGCCAAAGGCAATACCGGTTGAAACACCTGCAAAGACAACATTGGCAGAACAGAAGATGGCAAAGGTTGTCAGCCCAACAGCAAGCAACCCAGTAGACCAAGCCCCAGCAAAAAGAGAGCCATTGACACCAGAACAATCGGTGCGTGAAACATTACGTTCAATGGGATTGGATGACTAAGGGGGCGAACATGGCAGACATAAAGTTCCCGACTGGTTGTGAGATGATGAAGGTTGATGCGTTAATACCATACGCAAAGAACCCAAAAGAACATACAGACAAAGACATTGATTTGATAATCAAGTCGATTAACCGTAATGGATGGGGTGACCCGATATTAGTTTGTCCAGAAACAAACGAAATATTGTCGGGTAATGGTCGTTATTTGGCAGCAAGAAAGATTGGTTTATCAGAAGTGCCAGTTGTATATGCACCAGAAGGCTTAACTGAAAAACAAAAAGCAGATTTGGTTATAGCCAGCAACAAATTGGTTGAAGTATCAGGTTATAATGACAATCTGGGTGAATTGATAGCCGATTTTGATTTAGATTTAGGTGATTTTGGTATGGTTGCACCAACACACTTGGAAATGAGCCAAGAAGAAGCGGATGCACAAGAAATTGAAAAACGTTTATGTCAATGTCCTGCGTGTGGTCACATAAACGAAGAAAAAGCATTTAGATACCATGCGGATTCCGAATAAAGTTTATCCATATCGGTTACCATACATGGGAAGTAAGCAAAATATTGCTTATTCAATCATGATGGCGATTGTCCAAAAGAAACCGAAAGCCAAATATTTCTTTGATATATTTGGTGGCGGTGCAGCGATGTCGCTTATGGCAAAGCAGTTTGGGTTGAAAGTTTTTTATACAGAAAAGAACGCAGGCATAGTTAATCTGTTAAACTTTCTTAAAGACAACAAAATCCCAAGCGATTGGATACGATGGATAGATCGTGAAGAGTTTAAGCGGTGCGTTGGTAAAGACGATCCGTTTAGTGTGTTTGTGACGGTTGTATGGTCGTTCGGTAATAACCGTCAGGCATATTTGTTTGGTAAAGACATTGAAGAATTAAAGCGGTTAGCATTTGAAGTAATAGTCCATCAAGATTATTCCTGTTTGGAACAATTAAAAAAACAAACAGGGTTAAATCTTAAAATGCCAACCGAAACTGGACTACACGAAAGACGTTTATCGTTTAGTCAACAAATAAAATCGGTTAAAGCGTTTCAACGTGGGTGTCCAGAGTTAATACAAATACAATCATTAACGCAGTTGGAATGCTGTTCTAGGCTGCAACAGTTAGAATATCTGCAACAGTTAGAATATCCCAATGATGAAGTGATTATTTACTGCGACCCACCTTATCGTGGCACAGCAGAATATACAGATAATGGTTTCGATCATAAGCAGTTTGATGATTGGGTTCGTAAATTAAAATACGATGTATTTATTTCCGAATACGATACACCGTTTGAAAAAATAGCCAGTTTTAACAAATTGGCATTATTAAACAACAACAAAGAAAAGAAAAATACGGTTTCTGAAAACCTGTATTTTCACAAAGCAGAAAACAACAATTAAGGTTACACAATGAAGATTACAGAAAAAGTTTCACCTATGCACCCAGATAAGATTGCAGACCGCATCGCTGGTGCTTTGGTTGATTATTGCTATAAACAAGAACAAAACCCAAAATGTGCTTTTGAAGTATTAGTTGGACATGGATGTTGTTTTATTACTGGTGAAACATCTGTATCTATTCCTGAATCTTTTGTTAAAGAAACTGCTATGCGTATTGCAGAAGATGCGTTCTTTGACTTTAAGTATGTGGAAGTGCCACAAGATATATTCTTGTCAGGAAATCAAAAAGAATTACATTGTGGTGATAATGGTGTATTTGCAGGCTTTCCTATGCCAGATGTACATAAATTAGCCACAGATATATGCAAAATAATATACAAAGACCATCCATATGACGGCAAGATTGTGTTAAACGATGATACAAAAGAATTGACGGTTTGTTGGTCAAATACCACAAATAGCGAAATACAAGTTGCTGCACCGGGTGCGACAAAAATAAATCCAATAGGATTGTGGACAGGCGGTATAAACGTAGATACTGGTATCACAGGTCGCAAATTAGCAAGCGATTTTTATGGTATTGAATATCCATTAGGTGGCGGAACAATGCACGGTAAAGATTTATCCAAAGCCGATTGTTCTGTAAATATTTATTGTTTTACATTAGCACAGGCCACAGGCGAACCAGTAAAAGCAATTTGTTCCATTGGTGATACACATGTCAACGTCAATGGTGAAATGATACCATTTGCAGATATTGTTGAAGTAGCAAAGCAATATATTGACGGTTTGGGTGGCTTTGAAAAGTTGGCTGAATGGGGTTTGCAATAGTCAAAGGGGTAACCGATGGCAAATGAACAAAACCTTGTTTCATTGGCAGACCGAACAACGGAAGAACGACGAGCGATTGCACAGAAGGCAGGTATTGCATCAGGTGAAGCCCGTAGAGCCAAACGTGACTTTCGTGAATCTATGATGCAAGCATTGGCTGAAATGATAGACCGTAAGGATGATAACGGAACGGTTATTGCCAAAATATCTGCACAGGATGCGATTTGCTTAAAGCAGATTGCCAAAGCATTAAAAGGCGATACAACCGCTGCAAAGTTCTGCGTGGATGTATCTGCTGAAAAGCAAAAACAACAATATCTTGGTGGATTTCGGTTTGTTGTTGAACCGGGGGATGATGAAATATGATAACACTAACCCCAGAACAGGAAGCCGACAAAGCCAGACGAATTGCTTACTTTGACAATATGTTCAAGCACAATAACGATGCAAGACGATTGTTAATTTATGGTGGTTCTCGTTCCAGTAAGACGTTCCGTTCATTGCGTAAGGTGTTAAAGCGAGCGGTTTATTATCCGGGTTCAAGACACTTAATAGCCCGTGATACATTTACAGCCCTGCGTAATGCGATAATACTGGACACAATGCCAAAGATGTTGCGGTTATATTACCCAGCACTGTATGACCATTGGTGCAACGGTGGTATGAATAACAGCACAAACATATTTACATTACCAAATGGCAGTGAATTACATTTTAGAGCCATTGGAAATGAGCAGGAAGTTGAAAAGTTACTTGGTACGGAATACGCCACAATACTGATTGACGAAGCGAGTGAAGTTAATTACGAAGCATTACAAAAGTTGCGCACACGTCTTGCTCAAAAAGTTGCACGATGGGATGACCCAAACAAGTTTATCAAACTGTTGGAAATCGTGATAGAAAACCCACCACACAAAGGGCATTGGACATACAAAGAACACTTTTTGTTTCAATCGCCACTTGATCCAGACAAAAAGTTAAACGAAAGCATTTATGCGAATGTTCGTCTTAATCCGTTGGATAATTTGGAATATTTACCTGATGATTATATTGACAGCCTGAAAGAATTGCCAGCGCACGAGCAAACACGATTTTTATACGGTGAATTTGGGGAAGAAGCACGTGGTGCTGTATTGGCAACAGAGTTTGCTAAAAACCCAGACAATATACGCAACAACATTGCATACGATGACAGATACCCAGTTTATACAGCATGGGATATTGGACACACAGATGCGACAGCAATTTGGTTTTACCAGTGGATTGATGGCAGAGTGCGTGTAATAAATTACATGGAAGATACCCTTAAAGCATTGCCATACTGGGTTGACCAATTAAAAAGCAAAGATTATCGCTATGACACAGTATTTTTTCCACATGATGGTGCGAATACCGAGTGGGCATACGGAAACACACGTGTTGCCAGAATGCGTGAATTAGGATTTAGTTGTGTGGTCTTACCACGGTTATTAGAACAAGAACAAATTGACATAGCACGTTCTATGATACCGATAATAGACATAGACAAAGACCTGCAACGTGGAATCGATTGTATATACAACATGCGATACGATTACAAGGACGGTATGTTGAACACGAAGAACATCGTCCACGATGAATATTCGCACGGTGGCAAGGCATTTTTGTATATGTGCATGAGCATTTACAAAGACCGTGATGAAAAGCGAATATTCACAGAAAAAGAAAAACGTGAAAAATTGCATGCTGATATGGCAAAAGACATCCAAAAGGGATTGGAAGCCAATCGTATGGAATTTTCTGACAGGGAAGATTTGACAGAGGTTACAAATGCAAATAGTTGGTAGTGAAAGCCCGTTATTTTTCACAGCAGCAGCAGAGATGCGTAAACATTTGCCGAATATAGAGTTTTTGCCGTCATGCAAGATAGTATTTGACGAAGGCAGATATTACGGGCTTATTACCAAGAACGGGGGGGCAGTAATTTACGATCATGTAATACTGGATAAGATGGTATGCAATCCAGAGATAATATTCATGATTATAACAACGTTATTTAGTTTTGGGAACATTGTTAACACGTTTATAGACAAAGACAATGTGAATGCCCAAAGATTTGTCTGTGGCATTGGATTCACAAACACTGGGGTGCTACGGCAAGAACCTAAACCATTGGCGATATGGTCGATGACCGTTCAAGAATGGCAGGAAAACAACATAAGAAAACATTTTATAAAACAAACACAAAAACCCGAAGAACCACGTTGATTTGCGTGAAACAAATAAATCTATTTATTAGCCGTGCATTTATGCACATTGATTAACATTGGATTTAATATAGGAGTTTAATATGTCAATAGGAAATCCAAATTTCGGGAATTTGTATGCAACAGCAGTAGATAATTACACAGATTCCTTGAAAGACAACTACACAAAGAATTCAAAATTATTGGAATTCTTGAAAAAATCAGGCAACGTTAAACCAGAAGATGGTGGCGTTCAAATTTTACAGAACTTGGAAATTGCAGAAAATGGTTCTTACAATCGTTATGATGGTTCAGAAGCATGGACACTGGAAAATAAAAAGTTCGCAACAGCAGCATCTTATGGCCGTAAAAAAGTTGCAGTTACAATGGTTGTAACTGGTTCTGAATTGATGGCAAACGAAGGTAAATCTCGTATGATTGACTTGATTGCTGCTAAATTGAAAAACGGTGCAAAAACATTGCAAAATGGTTTGGCAACAGACGTTTATTCTGACGGTTCTGATTCCTTACAAATTGGCGGTTTGCGTTATTTGGTTTCTGATACACCATCATCTGGTTCAGTTGGTGGAATTGATCCATCTGATTCTGACAACACATGGTGGAGGAACTACAAAGGAACAGCAACATTGGCAACAGACAATATGCCAAAAGTGTTCCAAACAGCAATTTTGAGCTGTACACGTAACAGTGATGCACCAAAAGCAATATTCTTGGACAACAATTTCTATATCGCATACTTCTCACAATTACAAGCAACACAACGCTTTGTAAGCACAGAAGGCAAAGGCGGTTTCTTAGAATTGTCTTTGAACGGCTTGCCAATCTTCTGCGATCAAGGTATTGCAGCAACAACATTGGCCGGTGGAATCCCAGCAAACCACGCATATTTCTTGAACACAGATTATATCTACTTACGTCCACACGTCCGCAGAAATCCTGCAAAGAAAGACCGTGTAAACAGCATCAACCAAGACTTGTATGCAGAAGCATGGTTGTGGGCTGGTAACTTAACTACATCAGGCCGTGCATTCCAAGGTGTTGTTGTAGGTTCTTAATCGATAACCCCGAGCAATCGGGGTTTTTAGGTTTAATTCATAATTTAAGGAGTTAAAAATGGCTTTTACAACAATAAACTTCAAAGAACCAGTATCTGGTGCTGAATTGGCCGCTTACGGTGCTAAACCGGGTCAACACGATTGCTATCGTGACGGTATTGCAGTTTTCTGCGTAAATACAGGAGATTCTCCTATATTAGCAGGAACAGCATACGTAACAGCAGCAGGTGTATTGAAAGGTTCTTCTGCAACAGGTGATTTGACTGTTAAAACTTTGGTTGATTGCCCAGCAGGTGCAGGTATCTATGCAATTGCACAAGGTATCGTACCGGGGGTAACACCAGCTTTTCAGCCATACACTGTTGTAACTGGTGAATAATTCGTCACTACATGGTTTGTGCGTTCCATGGCTCGAAAAACGCACACACAATCAAAAACAAACACCCATAAACAACCACATTATTGATTTATTCAGTGCGGTTATTTATGGGCTTTTTTTTAATTTAAGGAAGAAAAATGACAGTAAAAGATATGATAGATACGATTTTATCACGTGAAGGGTTGTTCCGTAATATAAGCAATCCATTTGCCACATCAGACTTAATCGTGCAAGAAAACATCCGCATAATGAACGAATTGATAGACGATATCATCTTGAAAAACAGTTTGTCAGATCTGTTAAGGGAATGCGAATTTGAAACATACCACCAATGGGAAAGCGGGACATACGCAACAGATGATGTTATTTACAGTGGAAAATACCGCTATAAAGCATTATCAATAGGCGAATCCACTGTTGACCCAAAGACATTGAATTTGACACCGGGCAACACAGATGCAGGGTTAGATGGATTTTCTTGGGAATGCTTGGGTGATTGGAATCAATACCCATTTGCATACTTGGCAAGCGATTGTGCTGGTATTGACACAGGAACATTGGTCAATTTAGATCAACGTGTGCCAATGGAAGCAATAAACATGCACCAATGGCAAGTGTTAAAAGCATCGTCAATACAGGTTGGCACAACCGGAATATTCTGCGTAAGAGATAAATCAATATATATATTCCCGGGTTTAGCAGATGGCACAAGAATAAACTTTTTGTATTACACCCAATTGCCAGTTGTAGCAAGCGATGGTACACGCAAGGAAAAGTTCACCAACAGCACAGACACAACGATAATTCCTGAACAAATATTGATTTTGGGAACAATATACCGTTACTTGAAAGACAAAGATATTGGCAACTGGGCTGAGGTTGAACAGGAATATTACAACACTTTGAAAGATTACGAAGCACGTGGACAAGCACCACAGCAGATTGATTTGGCTGGTGGGGCATTAAAAAACACAAGCAACTTTAATGATGGAAATTGGTATGTCGGATAGAAAAATATTACCATTATATCAGGTGGGTTGGTCATCAGAAGCACCACTTGCAGACAATGGCACAGGACATTTATTAGCATGTAAAAATTACGTGATAAAACAGAATTTGATTGAATCACGCAAAGGTTACTTTGCTGTTCCGTTTGTTGATGAAAATGATGATCCATATACATTTGCACAGCCAGTAAAGACATTGATACCGTTGCAAGAATATAACATGCTGATAACAGTATGCAACAATACAATAGCGGTATTTGAAAAGATTGATGACGTTTATAAATTGCGTACATCGCAAATCAATTATAACAATGACGAGTGGCGTTGGGCATATATGAACCACCAAATCATTATGGTAAACGGTCTGGACAATGCACAGCAGATATTCGTCACAGATTACGGCAAATTGACACAGACAGTAACAATTCAAGATTGGAATGTTACAGGTGTAGATAGCAAAGTATTTGATTGGATTGCGGTATTGAACGCACAAGTATGCGCTGGTTATGGCAACGATTTGTCCGCATGGTATTTGCCTGTGGGTTATGTGCAGGGAAAATTATCAGAATTTGACCTTGGTGCATCAGCAGGAACACCAAAGAAAGGCGGAAACATCATTGGTGGTTTCAATATTAACCGTGATGCTGGAATGTCTTTGAACGCATATATCGGGTTCTTAACAGACCAAGGTGAAGCCGTTGTCTATACAGGAAACGATTTGTCTGATGCAGATAATATTTCATACAATGGAACATATCAAACTGGTTATCCTTTGGGAAAGACCCCATTTATCAACTGGTCAGGCGATTTAATTATAATGACCAGCAAAGGGTTTATTTCAGCACACAGTATCTTTGCCAATGGCGAAAATATGGCATCACAATACATATTCAGCCAGCGCATTAACACATGGGTTTTGGAACAAGCCGGATTATTTGGAAAAGAATTTGGATTCATGGGCTTAGTTGTTCCGGGCGAAGATATGGTATTATTTAACATACCGCAGGAAGGTGACCATTTTGTTCAAGCAGTAATGAATATCACATCAGGCAAATGGTCATTGTTCACCGAAATAAACGCATATACGATGTGTGTTGCAGATGGTAAGTTATTGTTTGGGTTGAAAGATGGTGTATATGAATACGGAATAAAAGACACAGATACAAATTTCATACCATTGGAAATCTGGACAGCATATAGCGATTGTGATTCAGCATTCTTAAAAAGATTAAATTTTGTGCAGATAAGACACGCATCAAGCGACAAGATAAACCTTGATGTTGCGGTGTACAAAGACTTTGAAAACCAATCTTATTACAATTTTATAGATACGAGCGAAGTTCCTGAAACAATTGGTGAAACGGGATTCTATTGGTCAAACGATCCAGATCCAGATGACCCAACACCCGGAACAGCACAATGGAACACGGAATATTGGGCTGGTGGTTTTGCAGGAATGCAAGCCAACACCGAAACATATTCTATGTCAGGTATAGGGCATTGTTTCAGCATAAGAATAAAAGCAAACGTTAAGAACGTAAGACATCAAATGGTTGATTTGTTGTTATTTTTCAACACAAGCAGAACAGCAATTTAATAAAAGGACAGAAAATGGGAGTGATATCATTACCTTGGTCAATGGAACAAGACCGTTTGCAACAGGTAAAAGCAAACAGTGTTCACGTTGATGAAAACTTTGATGCATTATTGGCCGCAGTAAACAAAAAACTTGAAAAAGACGGGTCTATTGCACCAACAGCAGATTTGCCAATGGCATCGCATAAAATAACACAATTGGCAACACCAACGGCGACAGCAGATGCTGCAACAAAGGGTTATGTTGATAGTGAAATCTTGACCGAAGATACGGCTATAAAAGGTTATGTTGATACTGCAATAGCCGGATTGTCCACATACCACCCAGAATTATTTGCACATGAATGGGATGACCATTTAAGAGATGATATGCAGTGGTTGCGTGCTGATACTTTCAGTTGGCAAGACGGAACGGTATATGAACAGGCATATCAGCATTTGGTTGATGATATTGCAGACAAAACATTGACAAGCGAAACCGTAGCAGGCACAACAATTTATTTTTATCTGGCTGATGATGGACATAAGATTTGTCCAGCGGCACAGGAAACTAATGTCAGCACAATTTATTCGGCAACAGGTTCTGCATGGTATTACATAATTGATACAGACAATGACCGCTTTAAGTTGCCACGTGTTAACCCAGACTTGTTAAAAGCAGGTGCTAAAAGTGCAGATGTTGTCACAAATGGCGAAACACTTAAAATGACCGCAGGTGGCCAAGTTGATGAAAAGTTTGTTATAACTACTTGGAATTTGAGCGGTTATAAAGCATTGGCACATCTAGATGGGGGAACAATACCTGCTGAATATGCTTCTGCTGAAATCAAATTTGCATCTGAATCTGGTTTGTATGTAGATTTGACAACTGTAACTGGTTATTTTGCAGGTGCTAAATACTTGTATTTCTATGTGGGTTCTTTTACACAGGAAGCAATCGAAAACACTGCTGGTTTGAACGCAGAATTGTTTAATGGAAAGGTCGATGTTGGACATCAGGTAATTGCGTTCCAAGCACCAACAGCAGATAATAACTATACTTGGTATCGTTTGTATGTAGATGGTTGGGTTGAACAAGGTGGATTTGTAAATTATAGCACAAGTCCATTAACAATCAACTTGCCTATTGCTATGGCTGATACAAATTATACAGCACTTGGAACAGAATCAAACTCTTCTGGCGGATGTTGGGCTCAAATAACAAACAAAACAACAGCAACAGTATCAATCGGTAGATTTTATGCTAATGGAACGGCTGGTTCTGGTGGTGCAGGAAAAGATTTGAATTGGATAGTGTCAGGTATGGCAGCAAACAGTTAATAAAAGAGTGAACAATGGCAACAAAAAAGCAAGATTACTGGCAAAAGCAGTTGGAAACTGCGTATGCAAATCCAGTTTACAAAAGATGGATTAAAACGTCTAAAAACATAACAAGACGGTATCGCAATCAGGCATTTTTATCAGATAATACACGCAAGAAAGCCAATTTAGATGGCGATTGTAAGGGATATAACTTACTATATCGTAATATTTCTGTGCGTTTGCCGTTTATTTTGCCTTATATTCCAAAAGTACAGGTCGACCGCACCAACAGGGATAACGATCAGGTGGCACGTGTTGCTAGTATGATACTGGAACGCACAACAGCAAAATTGACAGAAAGCCCTCAGTTTAAGAGGGCTTTGTCTTATGCAAAGTTAGATGCAGAATTGAGCAATTTTGGTATTATTTGGGTATCTTATGCCCCATATTACACCACAGGCGGATTCTTAAAAGAAGATGTTACATTTGATTACGTAAGCCATGAAGATTTTATATGGCAAAAATCAAAACATTGGGATGATTGCGGTTGGGTTGCACGCAGAAAACGTATGACCGAAGAAGATGTAAAAAAACAATTCCCGGGTTTGCGTTTGCCAGAAGTAATGACCGATGATGAACTGGAAGAATTGGAACAAACCGGTCTTATAGACGAAAAAGATCGCAGCGATAAAACAGTATCGGTTTATGAAATTTGGGATAAATGGGATAGAAAAGTGTATATATTCCACCCAACATACAAAAAGATATTGGCAACATACGATTACCCATACGATATTGAATTTCCATGTGCAAGACCTTTGTCCTATGACGAATTTACAGACAGCACAGTTCCAGTATCCCGTCATGCACAATATTTGGCACAGTATGAAGCGGTTGACACTATTAACAAGAAAATATCAAAAATAAAAGATGCTTTGCGTGTTGCAGGTGCATACGATGCTAGTGTGGCCGACATTGGCAAAATCTTTGATGCAGATAATGACGTGGCATTGATTGGGCTTAAAAACACCGAAAAATTGAACGGTAAGCCACTTGAATCAGTTATCTGGACATTACCACAAGACCAAATTGCAACTGCGCTGGAAAGGCTTAAAACAGTTCGTGATGAATATATCAACGACATACAGAAAGGTTTGGGTATTTATGATGTGCTTGAAGGGGAAACCCAAAAGCAAGATGCGTATGGCACAAATCGCTTAAAAGGTTCATTTGGAACAATGCGTTTGCAAGATGACCAAAAAGATGCGATTTATTTTGTGCAAGATACAATACGCATTGCTTGCGACATTATTTGCCAAACATTTGAACCAGTATCTTTGTTGGCATATTCCACAATAGAATACGCAGAACAAAACCCAGACTTGATTATTCAAGCATTGGATTTGTTGCAGACAGACCGTTTGAAAAACACCCGTCTGACAATATCTTTGGAAGATGTGCGTTCTTATTACGATAGCGATTACAAAGCCAACATAAGCGAATTGTGGACAAATGTATTTAATCAATTGACCGCAGTATCGGGAATGGTTCAACAGATACCTGAAATGGCAATAATCGCAAAGCCAGCAATTATGTCAATGATACGTGGTTATAAGGTTGGTGCGTTCGTAGAACAGCAGATGGAAGAAGCAATCGACAAAGCGATTGTGTCGTATCAGCAACGCATGGCACAGCCACAGCAACCAACACCAGATATGGTTAAGGCTCAGAACGAACAGGCCAAAATACAGTTAGATTCTCAAAAATTACAATTGGAAGCACAAAAGATGGGTGCAGAGTTGCAAAACACATCCATGAAAGACCGTACGGCCCTTGCGTTAGAAAACAAACGTGCTGATGCGGAAATTGCGAAGATTGTAAGCGACACAGAGATAAACAAAGCAAAAGTTAACATTATGAAACAGGATGCAGACCGCAAAGAACGGGAACTAGATGCCGAAATCAAATTGGCATTATATGGGGCTTTGCACCCTGATACAAAGGTTGACACCAATTTAGGAAGTATAGCATAAAGGGGTAAAAAATGGGCGGAACACCATCAGCACCAACATATAATACATCTGCTGATTTAGCAGAACAGAACAGATTAAACCAAGCGGCAGGATTGCAACAGTATGCAAACGTATCGAGTCCGCTGGGTGGTTATAATGTAACCGTAGACCCAACAACTGGGCAAATGACAATCAATAAAACATTGTCCGATACAAGTTCTTTGGCACAGTTACAACAGATGAACGCATTGTCAAATTACAGTGGTAATCCAACCAAAGCAGCAAATGCTTATTATGATGCCCAAATGGCATATTTACAGCCACAATTGGACAGACAGGTTGAACGTGCCGAAAGTTCTTTGACAAATCGTGGTTTGCCTTTGGGGTCAACCGCATGGAACAATGCAATGGGCGATATTTACGAAAATCAAAACCGTACATTGTCTGCATTAAGCAACGAAGCATTGGCAAATGGTCAACAGTATCAAAGCAACATCTTGAATCAGGCAGCGATGTTGGGCAGTCAAGTTATAGACCCAACAATGGTCGCAGGTCAAGCAGGTGCAGGATTAACAAATACATACGACAAACAGTTCCAAAATGAACAGCAAAAGTATCAGACCGAAATGGCAAGAAAGAACGCATTAACCAGTGGTATTACAGGAATGGTTGGCACGATTGGCGGTGCAGCCCTTGGTTCTTTGTTAGCACCGGGTGTAGGCACAGCAGCAGGTGCAGCTGTTGGCAGTAAATTAGCAGGGCAATAAAAGGAGTTTGATATGATTACACCAGCGCAAGAAGCAGCAGTAAGACAAGCATTAGGCTCAACACCGGGTCAGATGTTTTCACCATCGACAACAACCCAGTACACACAATATAGTCCTGAAAAACTAGAAGCATTAAAAAATGCATTGTCAGCAAAAAAAAGCGGATTTGAAACATTTGCAAATGGTTTAGCCAATGCACCACAAGCACAGGCATTTACAGGTGGATTTGGCGAACAGATTATAGACCCTTGGTCAGCAGGTTTATCATCATTTGCACGTGGCTTTGGCAATACATACAGCGAAAAGGCAGCCGATGCACGTGAAGCAGAACTTAAAGCCGCACAATTAGAAGCAGAAGCCGATAAGAAAACTATTACAGATCAAGTTAAGTTTGATGAAAAAGCCGCAGAAAAAGTAGAATCTAAAAAGAAACAAGAAGAATTAAAAGCCCAACAAAGAGATTCTGCACGCAGAGCATTGAACGAATTAAATGCTTTGGCTGTTGAAGGTGATATTACATCCGGGAATAAATCTGTTGATGATTGGTGGTTGACAGGAAAATCATCAAGAAACATAGGAAGAAGAGAAGCTGCTTTGTCTGCTTTAATTCCATTAACAAATGCTATTGCAAAAGAATCTGGTGGTTCTGGAATCAACACATTAGGTGAAATGTTGGCATATGTTGGAATGCCAGAAAATGCGACATCAGACCAAATCGAAGGGGCTTTGCCGGGTATAGCATATAAACTTGGATTCGAAAGGGACGAAACAGGTCAATTCCGAGAAAGAAATAATAAAGTAAATGGTTTTACAATTGAAGAGGTAAAATAATGCCTAAATATAAAATTACCGCACCAGATGGACGAACTGTTACAATTAGTGGTGACCATGCACCAACAGAAGAAGATGTGCAAAAAATATTTGCAACGTTACCAAATGCAAACGATCCTGTTCCACAAAAACCAATAAAAGGGGAAAGCACCCTAGAAACACTTAATAGAAACCTAGAAACAACAGCATATGAAGGTATCCCTGTTATTGGGTCAATCGCAAAAGGTTTAGATTTAGGTTCGCAAGCACTTATTGATTATATTTTTGCAGGCGATAAATCATTTGGTGAATATTATGATGATGCAAAAAACAGATACAATAAAAAGCATCAAACATGGGAACAGAACTTTCCTGTACAATCCACAGCAAATAAGTTGATTGGTGGTGCTATGATTCCAGTAGGTGCTGCTGCAAAAACACCCGGTTATGTTGCAAAAGTTGCAGAAGCAGCAAAAGTTGGTATTCCATTAAGTGCTGTTGATGCAGGACTTCGCACAGACGGTGATGTTATGGACAGATTAGAAGCATCGTTAGCCGGTGGTGCGGCTGGTGCAGTTGCGGCCCCAATTGCTGGCGGTGCAGGTTATGTTTTAGGTAAGACAGGTGATAAATTGGCTGCGAAAGTTGCACAGGCAAAATCCAGTAAAGTACTTGAAAAACCTATTGACCAATTACCTAAAAGCAATGCGTATCAGTTAAAAAAGGCATTGGGCGATAAAGAACGTGCCAATAAAGTTTTGCAAGAAGCCCAAGACAAAGGTATGACATTAGCAGAAACAGGTAACGATAATGTGAACCGTGTATTGCAGGCTGCGGAAATGGCAAGCCCTGATGCACGAACAACAATATCTAATTTTAGAGAAAAGTTTGAAGGTGAATTGCCACAACGTGTTGAACAAGAACTTGATAAAGTATTGCACACTCAAAGCGGTATGAAATCTATACCTGAAATGCAAGACTTTTATAACGCACAAGCAAAGCCGTTATACGATCAAGCAAATGCAACCAAAGTTCCAGTTGATTTATTGCGTCCTGATAATGCAGATGGTTTTTATGGTAATGCTTTAATTGCTGATGCGGCAGATAAAGCAACAAAAAATTATGCAAGAACATTTGGTGGTCGTGGTGATGTTAAGGTTGATGATTTGCAATTCTGGGACGGTGTAAAAAGAGTTATAGACGATGAAATTAACATAGCAGAAAAAGCAGGTGAAAAGAACGTAGCAAGAAACTTAAAGGCTGCTAAAAGCGAATTGGTTGGTAAATTGGATGAATTGAGTCCAGTTTATAAACAGGCTCGTGCAGTTGCATCAAATACACCTGCTGTTGAAAAAGCAGAAGGTGTTGCTGAAAAGATATTTAACAGTAACATGACACCAGAATCATTATCAAAGCAGATTGGCGAAATGACACCCGCGGAATTGGATGCTGTAAAAATTGGAATACGTAACAAAATTACGTCTATGATGAACACCAAAATAGACCCATCAACAGGGTTTAGTAAATTATTAACACCACAGGCACAAAAGAATCTTAAATTGCTATTGGGTGATGATGCAGCAAATGAATTGATTGATTTTGCAAAACGCACACATGCAACCAAAATGGCATTGTATGCAGCAAAGGGCGGTTCACAAACTGGTGTTCGTGTAACAATGGCAGATGAATTAAATCAGGGTGCAAAAGATGCTGCATCTATAAAAGGTGCTGGTTCAGCAATAAACTATGGTGTGAGAAAAGTTACCGATAACCTTGTAAGAAATAAAAACAACGAGACATTTAATGAACTGGCTAATTTGATTTTATACGGAACAAACCCAAATAAAACGGTAAAACCAAATAAAGCGACAGAAAGATTGTTGCGTGCGCTAGAAGGAACAGCTGGCCGTTTGAACAATGCGAGTCAGTACACAATTCCTGCAACAGGCGCAACTATTCGTTTAATCGAAGCATTACAGGGCAAACAATAACAACAAAGGAGTAAACCATGCCATGTGGAAAAAAGAAAGGCGGTAAAAAATAACCGCAGGGGCTGAACAGCCCCATTTTTAATTCAACAAACAAGGAGTAAAAAAATGGAATTTTATATTGGACAAATTTTTGAGGGTGTATATCCACCAGAAGCAGCTGTTTGGTGCAATGCCAACGGTGCATATATTGAAAAATTAGAAGATGGAAGATACGAAATAAAAGCGATTCCTGCACCATTGCCACCAACCCATGACGAAGTAAGTCATGCACGTGCAGCAGCCTATGCTGAACTTATAGACCCATTACATGCACAAAAAACACGTAAGACAATATTGGGTGAATGGACAGAAGAATTGGAAGCCGAATACGTGGCTAAGGTTATTGACCTGTCTGCACAGATAAAAGAATTGCATCCTTATCCAGAAGATGTAATCCCAGAACCAGCGCAAGAACCTGTCGCTGAACCAGAACCAACAGAAGAATAAAAGGACAAAAAAATGGCATACATTGGAAAAGTAACATTAACAAGCGATTGGGAAAAATTGGAAGATTTGATTAAGGCCCAAGTAGAAGGACAAAGTGCATTTGCGTTTGATACATCAAAAGAATACGGCATACAGACCGACACACCACGTGGGCCATATATCTTTGGTGCATATTTGTGCAACTCAACCACAGAACCAGCCGAAGCAGACGATGGCGAACATTTAGAACAAGAAAACTTTGGCATTTATAAGCCGGAATCTGGGGTTTATTTATGGGTTAAGAAACGTGGTGTTGACGGAACTGTAAAATTATCTGTATCAGAAAACTAAAAACATAAGGGTAAGAAAATGGGGATTACATTAACTGACTTTTTATTATTCGGGAAAGCAATAGAAGCCAATGCAGGCGATTTGTCTTTCAGAATAATGCGGAATAACGTATTAAGATGGGGTGCATTAGCAGGCTACATTGAAGTTGTTGTTCGTGGAACATCGCCATTGTCTTTACCAGATGCATTAGATGATAAATTATTGGATTTGAAAGCATACGGTGATTGTGAAAACCGTAATCTTCCAGAAGGATACCAAGAACTTGAATACATTGAAGGTATGGCTAATGTTCAATACATCAACACAGGTATAGTTCCAAATTCCAGTATGGAAATTTATATCAAGGCACAAAATGTTGAAACAGTGACAAGTTCTTCTTATACGCCTTGTGGTGCAAGAAATGCCACCTATGATGGTTTTGATATATTTAATGGTGCACAAAACTGTAATGTTGACTGGTTTGGTTCAAGTGTTTCTGACCGTTGGGCTATTATAAATACAGACGGTTCTGTTGCTGCAAACACAATAATAGAATTTTCTTGTAAAAACAACCTTGCAGAAGTATTGCTTAATGGCGCTTCAAAAGGGACACACCAATTTACACCAGCATCAACAGTGACGACTACAATATGGCTGAACGGTATAAATAACAACGGTAGTCCAGCAACACAAAATATGTATAATGGTCGTATATACAGATTCACTATTAAAAACATCTGCGATATGATACCTGCAAAGAGATTGAGCGATAACGAAATCGGTATGTGGGACAAGATAAGAAAGCAGTTCTTCACGAACGCAGGAACAGGCGATTTTACAGCAGGTGCAAATATAACAGACCCGACACCAACAGCACCACAAGACATCTGGTGCAACAATGGTGCAATTAAAGCAATTCGC
Source organism: Candidatus Enterousia sp. (assembly GCA_045648665.1). Classification (GTDB taxonomy): domain Bacteria; phylum Pseudomonadota; class Alphaproteobacteria; order Rs-D84; family Rs-D84; genus Enterousia. Next base: position 28,809 of record JAZROL010000003.1, read on the forward strand.
CCAATAAAGTATTTGGAAAGCACAGGCACACAATACATTGACACAGGTTTTATACCAAGTGGACATAACATAAAAATAAAAACAAAACTTGAAGTTATTGGCGCAACAAACAGCAATGTGTTCTTTGGGGAATTTAAGGCTAACGAACAACTTCGTTCACACCCGTTTAATGGTAATTATTTCTTTGGATATGCAACAGGAAGCAATAATACAATAGCAGGCAATCCAACAGTTGCTGTTAAGTCTGGCGATGTTATAGAATACGATTGGACAAATAACACAGTAAAGTTCAACTGTAATGGCACTGATTATAATTATACTCTGCCTGGAACAGTTATCACATCAGATTTGTCTATCTGGTTATTCTCTTTGAATACAGGTAATGGACAAAACGATTACACAACCAGTGCAAAAATGTATTATTTCCAAGTTTATGACAATGATGTTTTGGTTCGTGATATGATACCAGCGCTTGATGCACAGAATATCCCTTGTATGTTTGATAAAGTGGAAGGCAAGTGCTATTACAATGCAGGCACAGGTCAATTCATAGCAGGTTATTTGCCAGCAGAATATGAAGAATTGGAATACATACAATCAAGCGGTTCAGAATACATAAACACAGGTATTACTGTAAATCAAAACACAGAAATAGAAACTGAGTTCCAAAGAACCGATTTATCTGTTGCTGGTTATATGTATGGCGTTTCTAGGTCTGGAAACACAGGGGTATGCACAGCATATTTTAATACAACAAGTTCTGTTGCTTGGAGATTTAGTTCTGATACAGTAAATCCTGTTGATAATGGATTCTTAGATACAAATTGGCATCATACAATCCAGAATAAAAATGGTGTGACCGCAGACGGTGTATTGAAAGCATATACAAGTATTGCGGACTTTACAACAGGTGTTCAACTGCCGTTATTTAGGGGCTATAACGCTTCAACATCTTCTTATGCTAATGGTGCAGCTGTTCGTATAAAAAGATTTCAAATCAGACAAAGCGGAGCATCGGTTGCAGATATGATACCAGCACGCAAACGTTCTAACGGTCATATTGGTATGTATGATTTGGTTCGCAGACAGTTCTTTGAAAATGCGGGCGAAGGACAGTTCACTATTGGTAAATTGCCAATCTTGCCAGATGGATATACAAGACTTGAATACTTAGAATCAACAGGAACGCAATACATTGACACTGGGGTTAAACCAAATCAAGATACATCTGTGGAATTGGATGGCTCTCTTGATGGTTATGGTATAATCTTTGGTGTAAGAACAGCAGCATTGGTTGATATTAGCACAATACAAGGAACATCAACTGGCTATTGGGCAATGGGCTATAACACATCAGCAGACCCCATTGGCACAAAAGATTCTAACCGCCACGTGTGGTTCAAGAATAAAAACTTGCAATATATGGATGGCGAATTAAAGAATAATTATACCTATGCTAATTTTACAGCAATGGGCAATGCTTATCTGTTTGCTTACAACAATAACGGAACGGTTGGTTATGTTATTAACGGAAGAGTAAGGGTATATTCTTGCAAAATCTGGGCAACAGCCGACAGTATGTTGGTCAGATATATGATACCAGCCAAACGCAATTCTGACGGTGTGGTCGGCATGTATGATATTATGAACGATGTATTCTTGACCAATCAAGGCACAGGCAATTTTGAATATGGTTCTGAAATACCAGACAGCAGAGAATCATATTATTACGTTGATGGGGTTGTTGAAAAAGTCGGCACTCGTTCAGCAGGCAACAAAAACTTATTCAATGGTGTGTTTGAACAAGGCGGGCTTTATCAAGGCAACTTGGTTGTAGCAGATACCCGTATTAGAACACCAGATTATTTAACATTCCCAGCAGGCACATATACAATATCTTGTGCATCTGCGTATGAGGTATGGATTGAAAAGAATAACGCATCAAGTGTTAACTGGTATAGTTCTTATACATTTACAGCGGCATCAACAGACAAATTCAAAGTTGCGGTTCGTTCAAAGACAGACCCATCAACAACAGTTATAAGACCTGATGACCCTGTAAAAGTTCAAATTGAAGCAGGTTCAACAGCCACAGCATACGTGCCTTATTGTGATGGTGGTCTTGCTGTTTGTGAAAACCTGTTGGGTATTGATAGCATACAAGATATTCAGGAAATACTGACAGGCGAAGTCACACGCAAGGTTGGTGTATTTGTGCTTACTGGCGAAGAGTGGTGGGAAAAACTCAACTTTGCTGACAAGAGTGTGTTCAGAACCAAGGTTGTAATACCTGATGACCGTTATTCAAATCCTGAAAACAATGTTGGTTTGTGTTCACATTTTACAGTGATTCCAACATCGGTTTCTGTCACATCGTTAATGAACAACTTGGAGTTGGCTTGGAACACAAATAGTTTGATGTGCATAAGATACGACAGTATGGCAAACTTAACTGACTTCTTGGCTTTCTTGCGCTCACAATATGATGCAGGAACACCAGTGACTATCGTGTATCCATTAGCAACTGCTAGCACAGAATCAGTTGCCGGACAGACATTGACAGTATCTGCTGGAAACAACACAGCGGAAATAATACAAGCGAGTATTGACGGTTTGGAATTAGAAGTAAAATATACAAAGAACGCATAAGGGGGAAAAAATGGAACAATATTGGTCAGAAATCGTCACGTTTTTTATTACCGCTGGCTCATCTTGGGGAATTATTACAACCAAGTTAAAAGATCAGGAAAGGGAAATCGAAGAACTAAAAGGCGAAATTGAGGAAATGCGAAAAGACCACGATCTGCTTATACGTGTTGATACAAAAGTCGACAGTATAAGCGATGCACTGAAAGAACTAAAAACACTTGTTGAAAAAAGGAGTAAAAAATGACTTGGATACTTGAACATTGGAACGACTTGTTGGCAATTTACGGGGCGATTGTATTGGTATGCAGCACTATCGTAAAACTGACACCATCGACCAAAGACAATGAAATTTGGGATAAGATTGTAAAATTCTTGGATAAATTCAGCACCGTATTTACAAAAGAAGATGCTGAAAAATTAAAAAAATAAAATAAGGAGGGGTAAGAATGTCAATATGTTTTCTTTCAGGATTGGAAATAAGAAAAGGAAGGAACAGCACCGAGCATTATTACCCCAAAAGCCTTATACCCTATAATTTCAGATATACGAAACAAAACCTATTCCCAGCGGACAAGATAATCAATTCCATCAAAAGCAACCTTGAACCTTGCAAATGGGAAATGAAAAAGTTTGATAGGGTGTGGAACGCAATCAAGCACTATGACCTGCGTAATTCAGACAAAGAGTTTTGCAAAAAGACATTAGAAAATTGGGAAACTTACCGAATAAACCCCTGCAAGTGGTGCATAATGGAACAAAGGTGTGGAAGATGAAAATGTTAGAAAAAGACCCTATTTTTGAGTTAAAAAGTGAAAATATCACATTTTTTGCTAAATTTCTGCAAATATGTGCAATTTTTTTGTTTATCTTATCTTTGTGTGGCTGTGCCAGAAAAACACAAACTGAACAGATAATCGACAGCCATATTGAACATATAAACCAAGTATTTGATTATGCGGTCAATAATTTTGAGCAAACACCAGAAGTATTACATTTAGAAAACGAACTATCTAACTGTGGTATGGCTTTGGAAGATGTCAAGGCATCACACAAAACCGAAATTAAAGCCTGTGAAAGCGAAACAAAATATTGGCGGTTGTCGACCTATGGTCTGCTTATTTTGATTGTAGTGGCAATTTTATTGAAAATAAAAGGCAAATTACATGTATGATTTGATAAAAAAACATGAAGGTTTACGTTTGCGTGCATATAAATGCCCAGCAGGCATCTGGACAATTGGATATGGGACAACGGTTTATCCATCTGGGCAACCGGTAAAAAGCACCGATAAATGTACAAAAGCAGAGGCAGATTCATTGTTAGACTGGTACTGCAAGAACAAAATCGTCTTACCGGACGGATTGACAAAGAACCAGAAGGAAGCCCTGCAATGCCTGATATACAACATAGGGCAAGGTGCGTTTGACCGTTCGTCTTTGAAAAAAGCAATAATAGCACAAGACTGGAAAGCCGTGTATAAAAACTGGGATTGGGTTACCGGTGGCGGACAATTCATGAAAGGATTAGCTAAAAGACGAGCCGAAGAACTTTTGTTGTTTTTTTCATAATTTGTACAAATTTTGATTTTCAAATCCGCTACACCGCCCGCAAGGGCGGGCTTTTTTTTGTGTAAATTTTGTGCATATTTTGTGTAAATCGGTGGTAAAAATGGGCAATTTTTGATAAAAAAAGCGAATTATGCGAATACGAGTTGCCACAGCAAAATAATAAAAAATCCGCAGATTTCTGCGGTTTATAGTGGCGCGCCCAGAAGGATTCGTACCCTCAACCTTCTGATCCGTAGCCCGATGGCGATGTTTGGTTTTGTGCGGTGTTCGCTGTGTTACTGTGCAGATTTTGTGCTAAATAGGTTATTTAGGGCTTGTTGGGATTCATCGTTTACAAGGTGAGCATATTTGGTTGTAACAGATATGTTATGATGCCCAAGCACCGTTTGAACGATTTTCAGATTGCCAGTTTGGCGCAGTAACCATGTTGCAGTTGTGTGCCTTAGGGTATGAAAATTACGATATGGCAGTTTGGATCGCTTAAAAGCGGCCTGCCAAGCACTTTTTATGTCTAGTATGCGATGTCCGCCATAGGTGAACACATACATGCTGTCACGGGGCAATTTTTCAAGCACATCACGCAAAGGTTTGACCATAGGCACAGAATGCGGATTGCCATCTTTGCCCATGTAAATAATCTGGTTGTTGTCCCAATCGATTTGTTCCCACGTAAGCGATAATATACGACCACGTCTTAAACCGGTGTATAAGGCAGTAAGTATGATTGGGCGGATGTGCGGTGCGGAATATTGCAAAATGGTTTGTATTTCGTTCCAATCACGAAAGTATTTAATGTTTTCTTTGGGTTCTTTCTGACGGAAGGATAGAATCTTAAAATCAGGCACATGGCAATCCCAGTAATTTTTTGCTCGGGTGCAGATAGATGATAATAGGCACAGATACCGGTTTGCTGTGGCAGGTTTGCGACCTGATTGTATTAAATGTGTAATCAGGTGGTTAACATCCATCTTGGTTATTTGGGAAAGCAACACATTGCCGTTGATGATAGTTAAAAGAATCCGCAGTTTAGAAAGCGAATCTGTGGGGTTTGAAAGGGTTTGTCCATATTCTGTGAACCATTTAGCACAGGCTGAATCCAAGGTTATTTCATGGGTGACGGCAGGCGATGTGCGAATAGCATTGATTTTATTTATGCACCAAGTTTGTGCAGCGGTGATTTCTGTTTCGCCAGTAGATTGGCGAATGACAATTCTTCGTCCATTAACAATGAGCGAGATACGTGCGTGCCAGACCCCGTTTCTTTGGAATAATCTGTATGGTGCATGTTTGTTAGTGTTTGCCATTTATCTAAATCCTCTTGTCTAAAACGCACACCTTTGCCGTATGGTTTTTCTGGTATTCTTCCTTGTTTTACCTCTTCTGTAAAAACTTTCAAGGACATTTTACCAGTACGTTCACGCAAATACTTAATGGCTGCGTTTTGTGTGTATAATTTATTCATTTCGCTTCCTTTTTGTTTTTAGGTTTTACGTCTGATTTTTTTATAATAAAACCCAATTGGTGAGCCAAACCAAGAACCGCATCTTTGGGGTCAACATAATCCTGAATATTTTTTGATGTTATGCCACCAACAGATTCTTGAATTATTCTGGTTTGAATTTTTATTAGCATTATCTTTCCCTTTGGTTAAAGTTGATAGCCAACTGTAATTGTTTTTCGAACGGAATTAAAAGTTGTCCGTCTTTCTTCCTTTCTGGTTCTGTCATTGTTTATCCTTTAATTAAGCGTATCACTTGGAATATTGTTTTCTTGTAGAATTGCATAAAAAGCATCCAATATTTCGCGCGGTGTTTTTTGTGTACATCCGCTAAATTCTTTTTTCCAATCTAAAATTTCTCGTTTTATTTGACACAAGACATCAAACATTTTTTCTGCATTTGTGTAAGCAAAAACAGTAAGACCATTATCTGTGTCTAGGTTTAATTCATAAGTTATTTTCATCGCTTATCCTTTTGTTCTGCTATTTTGCGTTGTTGTATATAATGTTTTACCGAACCTTCTTTGGTATAAAGCCCTTCATTCTTATCCCACACATAACACTTCACACATCTTTTATTTGTCCAAGTCCATAACGCATCCCAGAACCAATACCAGAAGTCGTGCCAACAATCTTTGCAATAATCTTTAATTCCAAGCCAAATATATTTCATTTTACATCCTTTTTTGTTTTCTTTTTTCTTTTTAATTCTTTTTCCCATTCTTTAACAATAGCATATAATTCTGGTGCATCGTTCATTTCTCTTCCGTCTATTTGTTCTTTCATTGGTTTATTGCATATCGGACATTTCATATTACTCATTGTTGCCACCTTTGTTAAAAAATTCTTTGAATTGTTGATTACCATATTGTCCTTTTGTAATTTCTATCGCTTCGGATATAGTTGCTTTCTTTGGCAGTTTGATTGAATTACAGAACGATTTTGTGCCATAAAAACATGCACCTGTGATAACACGATATGCTTCGATAATATCTTCTGCTGTATGTGTGTCAGTCAATTTCCAATCTTTGTATTTGCTGGTATCACGATTTGATATTTTATATCTTAAATCGGCTTTCGCCTTGGCTATTGTTTCACCATGTGCTGCTTTGTCGCCAGATATAACCAAATAGGATTTTTTGCTTTGACCATCAATAATAACTTCTTTTATTGTAATATTTTTAATTGTTTTGGTTGATATAACTCTACTGAAAACATCGTCTGTAAAATCAACTTCCACAGGTTTTTTATTTTTACAAATATACCAACAATCAGGTTTAATATTTTTACCATCAACAATTTTAGCAAAACCACCAACAGGTATATATTTGTCATCTTTATCTTTTTGATATTCAGAACACATAAGTAAATTACCAAGACCACCACGAACTGCGGCACGAATACCAACCGCAGCACATGCAGAACCCCAACCACGACATTCCGCTTTGCTGTAATCCCCAGAACTTGCTGATTTGCTGTAATCCCCAGAACTTGCTGATGTGCTGGAATACCCAGAACTTGCTGATGTGCTGGAATTCCCAGAACTTGCTGATGTGCTG
>JAZROL010000004.1:0-52413 GCA_045648665.1 Candidatus Enterousia sp.
ATTTCACACCAAAGCAAGGCTTCTGGCAAATTGCCCGCTTTACGGTTTGCGCGTGCCAAAGGTTTAAGTTGTTTATTATATGCATACATAACAATATCTTAGAAAAGAAAAATGGTTTTTCAATATTAATTTTGCCAACCCGCCCCACCGCAAGCGGTTCCCCCCGCCCCAGGCGGGGAACTGATAATCTGGAATAAAAAACACCGCCGGGGTTGGCGGGGGTTTTGTTTTTACATATTTTTACATCATGCCTGGCATTGCGCCCGCATTTGGGGTTGATGGTTTTTCTTCCGGAATTTCAGACATTACTGCACCGGTAGTTAACAATACACCCGCGGTTGATGCAGCCGCCTGGATTGCTGTTTTTACAACCTTTGCAGGGTCTATAATCCCGGATTTCATCATATCAACATATTCGCCAGTTTGGGCGTTGTATCCAAAATTATAATCTTTGCTGTCCATCAGTTTGCCAACAACTATTTCACCAGACACGCCTGCGTTTTCAGCAATTTGCATACATGGTGTAATGATTGCTTTGCGGACAATGTCGATACCAACATCTTGGTCTGCATTCGCGCCATGCAAATCTTTCAAAGATTCAACCGCGCGAACAAGCGCAACGCCACCGCCGGCGACTATGCCGTCTTCTACCGCCGCACGTGTTGCCGCCAAAGCGTCATCTACGCGGTCTTTCTTTTCTTTGACTTCGACTTCTGTCATGCCGCCAACGTGGATAACCGCAACACCACCAACCAATTTAGCCAAACGTTCCGCTAATTTTTCGCGGTCGTAATCGCTGGTGCTGGTTGATATAGATTTACGAATTTCGTCTGCACGATTTTTGATTGCGTCAGAATCGCCGTTCCCGTTGACTAACAAAGTTTTATCTTTGGATACGACAACGCGTTTTGCAGAACCTAAAACCGCCGGGGTTATGTTTTCAAAAGTCATTCCCATATCATCAGATATAACCGTTGCGCCGGTAACTATTGCGATATCTTTCAACATTTCTTTGCGGCGATCGCCAAATCCAGGGGCTTTGACCGCGCAAACTTTTAATCCACCACGCAAACGGTTTAATACTAATGTTGCCAATGCTTCGCTTTCGACATCTTCTGCGATAATCAAAAGTGGACGGCCGGCCTGTGCGATTGGTTCCAATATAGGAAGCAATGCTTGCAATCCGGTAATCTTTTTTTCAGAAACTAAAATTTGTGCGTTTTCTAATTCCGCCAACATTTTTTCACTGTTTGTGACGAAATAGGGCGACATGAAACCTTGGTCAAATTGCATTCCTTCGACTACATCGATTTCAGTGTCCAGGCCTTTGGCTTCTTGAACTGTGATAACGCCTTCTTTGCCGACACGTTCCATCGCGTCCGCTATTTTTTGCCCGATTTCAGAATCGCTGTTAGCAGAAATTGTTGCAACCTGGGCGATTTCAGATGAATCTTTGACAGGGCGTGCATGTTTTTCAATATCTTTGACAACCGCATCAACCGCAATATCTATGCCGCGTTTAATGTCCATAGGATTCATACCTGCGGCAATAACTTTGCGACCAGCGCGGAATAAATTTTGTGCCAATACTGTTGCGGTAGTTGTTCCGTCACCGGCACTGTCGCCCGCACGTTTTGCAACTTCTTGAATCATTTTTGCGCCAATGTTTTCGGCGTTATCTTTTAATGAAACTTCTTTCGCGACCGTCACACCGTCTTTTGTTGCAATCGGTGCGCCGTATGCGCGTTCAATAACAACTGTGCGACCCTTTGGCCCCATAGTAATTTTGACGGCGTTCGCTAATTTATCGACACCCGCCGCCAGTTTGTCTGTGTTAAATTCTATATCTTTTGCCATAATGTATTCCTTTTTATAAAATTCCCAAAATGTCAGATTCTTTGATTAAAACATAATCTTTGCCGTCAATTTTGACCTCGTTCGCAGACGATGCCCATTTAGCAAATAATATTGTATCGCCAACTTTTACGGTCATTGGCACACGTTGTCCATTTTCATAAATTCCATCACCCACGGCAACAACACGCCCGTGAACTGGTTTTTCTTTCGCATTATCGGGGATAATAATTCCACCCGCTGTTTTATTTTCTTCTTCTATTCTTTCAAGTAAAACATAATTATGCAATGGTTTAAACATTAAACACTCCTTTGCTATGCCCGAAATATAGTGCAAAAAATTCGTATTTCAAGCCTTGATTTTTTTTATATTTGCGGTGTATTATTAGTGATAAGATAAAAAGGTGTTCAATATGTATAACAAAGATAATGTTTTTGCAAAAATACTGCGTGGGGAAATTCCTAATAAAACCGTTTACAGTGATGATAATGTGCTGGCTTTTTACGATGTTGCGCCAAGGGCGCGGGTTCATGTGTTGGTTATTCCGCGTGGCGAATATACTGATATTTTCGATTTTACTCAAAATGCACCGGCAGATTTTCAAATGGCTTTTTGGTGCGGGGTTCGCAATACAGTCGAAAAACTGGGGTTGCGTGATAATTTCAGAACGATTGCAAATACTGGACGTGGCGCGGGTCAATCTGTGATGCATTTCCATGTTCATATTATGAGTGATGAAAGATTTACCGAAGACTTTTAATGTTCGTGTGACAACACGTGCAAAGCAAAACAAAATCGTTGAAAGCGGCGATGTTTTGCGTGTGTATGTAACCTGTGTGCCTGAAAATGGGCGTGCAAATGAAGCGGTTATTGATTTGTTGTCCGATTATTTTAAGATTGCTAAATCCAGAATTCAAATAATCAAAGGTTTAACATCCAGAGACAAGGTCTTTGCCATCAATTAATCTTTTAATAAGTTCGTCCGGTGTGTTGACCACGTGCAAATTGTAAGCATCTGCATTTGGCATGAATCCTTCCATTTGCATATGGGTCATGACTTGACCAAAAATTTCCCAATATTTTGCAGTGTTCATTAAATAAACCGGTTTGCAAGATTCGCCAACTTGCTGTTTGGTCATGATGTCCGTCATTTCGTCCAAAGTTCCCATACCACCAGGCAAAATTACAAAAGCATCAGACAAATCATACATTTCTTGTTTTCGTGTGGACAGACCATCAACTATTTTTACGTCGATATTTTCGTGGGCTGGTTCCTGTAATGACATAACGTGTGTGGTCGAAATACCTATGACTTTGCCACCATTATCAAGCGCTGCACTGGAAACAGCGCCCATTAACCCAACGTTTCCACCGCCAAAAACCAAAGTAATTTTATTTTTTGCCAACAATTCGCCTATGTGTTTTGCGTCACGTTCGTATTCTGGATTGTTTCCTAGTTGATGGCCGCAGTATACAGCGACGGATTTAATCGTTTTATTTGTCATCTATTTTTCCTTTATTTTTCGAAATTATAACATAAAATAGGCACAAGATGAATCAAAACTTTGTGGATTTTATGCTTAAATACAAAGATTGTCGCATGGCCATCGCGGTCAGTGGCGGTGTTGATTCTATGTGTTTGCTTTATTGGTTGCATGAATTTGGTGCTGATATAGTTTGTTTGCATGTCAATCACAGATTGCGTCCAGAGGCGGATACTGAAACTGAATATGTCGCGAATACATGTGAAAAATTGAATGTCCCATGTAAAATTTTTTATTGGGATGAAGAAAAACCTGAAAAAGGACTTGAAGCCGCCGCACGTGAAGCACGATATAAAATGATGACAGATTTTTGTCATGAAAACGGTATAGAATATTTGCTGGTTGCGCATCAAAGTGATGACCAAATTGAAACTTTTTTGATGAATCTTTCGCGTGGCAGTGGTTTGTACGGACTGTCCGCTATGATGCCGGAATCGAAACGTGATGGCATAACGATTTTAAGACCTTTGTTGAATGTCCCGCGTGATGAAATTGTCAAATATTGTACCGATAACAATATTAAATATTTTGTGGATTCTATGAACAGTGATGAACATTATACTCGTGTTAAAATTCGTAAAAATAGGCATTTATTAAATGATAAACTGGGAATTAGTGATGACAGGATTTTATTAGCAATTCAAAATTTAGGTCGAACACGTGAATGGATGGATAAATATATTTCAAATAGAATTGAAATGGTTATTCGTTCGTGGGGTGCGATGTTTGGAGCTGCTTTTTTATTTGACGAAGCGGAAGAAATTAGATTAAAATTCTTAGGCTTATTGATTCAAAGAATAGGGGGGGATAATTATCCTGTAAGGTTGAATTCTTTGCAAAAAGCATTATGTAATTTACAATCTGATTGCAAATTTACATTGGGGCATTGCACGATTCGCAGATTAAACGACAGGATTTTAATCGTTCCAGAAGGAAAACGAACAAGTTTTAGGAAAAGACATGAAAAACGAAAAAAATATATTTAAAAGAAAAGATGGTTCAAGTTGGTATTTGATAATTTTTATCGCGCTTTTTGTTGCGTTGGTTGCGCGTGTCATTTTTGTCGGTGGGGCAAATGTTGTTGGTACTGATAATAAATTGCAGAATCCAGAAATAAAAACGCCGGTGGAATTGTCTTTTTCAGATGTATTGCGCAAAGCGGGCGATATTAAAACTATGGAAATCAAAAAAGGTGATATCGCTACCGGTAAATTGAAAGACGGAACCCCGTATCGCGCAACTATAACTTATAATCCTGAATTGTTGGAAAAAATTTCCAGTAATGGCGCGACAGTATCCATAGATAATACTGATTCAACTTTGGATATGGTGGCAAAATGGTTGCCAATAATTGTTGGGGCTATATTTTTAATATGGTTATTACGATTAATGCGTGGTGGAAATGGTGGTGGCGGAATAACACGCAGTTTAATCGGGCAAAATCCAACTAAAATCACAACTGGGAAAACAAAAACTAGTTTCAAAGATGTTGCCGGCATAGATACTGAAAAACAAGAATTAATGGAAGTGGTCGAATTTTTGAAAAACACGAATAAATTCAAAGCATTGGGTGCGCGTGTCCCGCGTGGAATATTGCTTTCCGGTGAACCTGGTACAGGTAAAACTTTGTTGGCGCGTGCTGTTGCTGGTGAAGCAAACGTACCTTTCTTTGCTACATCGGGCAGTGATTTTTCAGGTATAATCGTTGGTTTGGGTGTTGCAAAAATCAAAGAGATATTTGAATTGGCAAAACGCAATGCGCCCTGTATTTTATTTATAGATGAAATAGATGCAATTGGGCAAAGTCGCAGCAAACATTCTTTCAATGATAATGACAGGGAACAAACATTGAATCAGTTGTTGATAGAAATGGATGGTTTCGCAAATGACACAGGCGTCATTGTGATTGCTGCAACTAATCGTCCGGATATGTTGGATGCGGCGTTGTTGCGTCCAGGTCGATTTGACAGACAAATAAATATTGAATTACCCAATTTAGAAGGGCGTACCGATATATTAAATCTGCATGCTAAAAAATTCAAGATAGCGGATAACGTTAACATGAAAGATGTGGCACGCGGAACAACTGGTTTTTCTGGCGCTGATTTGGAAAATTTATTAAATGAAGCGGCACTGCATGCAGTCAGTGTTGATCACAAAGTTGTTGAACAAAGTGATTTAGAAGAAGCGCGTGATAAAATATTGATGGGGCCAAAGAAAAACCGCAAAATGCGTCCAGAAGACATTAAATTAACCGCGTTTCACGAAGCGGGTCATGCCTTTGTCAGCATGCATTATTGTGATGTTATTGATCCAATTCACAAAGCGACTATCGTTCCGCGTGGGCGTGCGCTGGGTATGGTGCAACATTTGCCAATTGATGACAAAGTGTCAATGACATTGGCAGAGGTTCGCGCTAATTTGTCTGTTGATTTAGCAGGACGCGCATCCGAAGAAATTTTCTTTGGTGCAAATAAAATAACAACCGGTGCGGAAAGTGATATTGCAATGGCAACACGTCTTGCGCGCTATTCAATTACAACCGCTGGATTGTCCGAAAAAATAGGTTTGGTTTCTGTAAATCAAGCAAATACTTTCGGGCAAAAAATTGCGCTGGAAAATGCGTCTGAAAGAACTGCAGAAACTGTTGATGCTGAAATAAAACATTGGTTGGATGTTGCACATGCTGATGCCAAGAAATTGATTGCGAAAAATAAAGCGACCGTTGAAAAATTGGCAAATGCTTTGTTGGATAAAGAAACTTTGACAGGGGAAGAAATCAAAGAAATTGTTTTCGGTAAAAATAAAACTGCAAAGAAAACAACAAAAAAATCAAATGGAAAAAAATAACGCAATAAAGTTTGAAATATTACAAATGCCGCCACGGAATACCAATTCTTTGTTGGTGTCTGTTGGTGCGGACGCTGTCATTTTTGATGCGTGGGGAAAAGCATCTGATTGGGAAAAAGTTTTGTCGGAACGTGGATTGAATTTGCGTGCGATATACGCAACACATGGACACCCCGATCACATTTCTGCGGCACCCGCTTTGGCAAAGGCTTTTAATATAGATTGGTTTTTAAACGAAAAAGATAATTTTTTAATAGGTTGGGGTAATGGATTGTTGGATATGTTTAATATACCACAGATACCCAGTGATTATAAAAAACCGAAAAATCTACCCGTGGGAACGATTGAAGTTTTGCCCGGTATCAAGATGGAAATTATGGCCAGCCCAGGGCATACGCCTGGTGGTTTAATGCTTTATTTTCCAAAATACAATGTATTGATGGTTGGTGATACTTTGTTTCAAGAAAGTTATGGAAATACCAGTTTCCCAGGTGGTGATGAAAAACAATTATTTGAATCTATTAAGAATTTATACAAAAAAAATCTGCCGGATGGAACGTGGGTTGTCCATGGACATGGTATGGAAACCTCAATCGGTTGGTTGAAACAAAATAATCCTTTTTTCAAAGCGTAAAGATTACAACGCGATTGATTCCGGATAAATCTTTGGCGACACATTCAAAATGCCAGCCGTAAAATTCAAATATTTTTATTATTTGTGCGGATTGTCCAACGCCGATTTCAAGATAAATTTTCCCGTTTTGGTTTAAGAGATTTTTCGCGTTTTGTGCAATTTGTTCGTATGCCATAAATCCGTTGTTGTCGGCATAAAGTGCGATTTTTGGATCGTGTTTTGCACCATCATCAACACGTGTATCGTTGAGTGCGATATATGGGGGATTTGAAACTATGATGTCAAATTTTTCCAGTGATTGAAATTTTGCAAAAGATGATTTTATCAGTTTTATTTTGTTATGCAGATTGAATTTTTTTACATTTCTTTTCGCAACACGTAATGCAGATTTTGAAATATCAATCGCAACGCCAGTCGTGTTTTCTATGTTTTTGCATAAAGCACAGATTATACATCCAGTCCCGGTTCCCATATCTAAAATTTTTCGTGGGGTGTCGTTCGGACAATCTTCGATAACCGCGGATACTAATGTTTCTGTATCGGGGCGTGGGTCCAGTGTTTGTTTGTTTGTGTAAAAATCTAAACCATAAAACCATTTAGAATTTATAATTTTAGCAACAGGTACGCCACGTTTTAATAAATGTGCATAATACATCACACGAAACCAAGAAATTTTTTTGTGCTTTTCCGTGATAATCCGGGCTGCACGAATGCCACCCGCCGATTGTAAAATGTTGAATGCTTGATTTATATTCATATTTTTATTATAATGGCCTTTATGAAAAAAGCAAAATTTATTATAAAAAAGATAGGTGCCAAATCGGTACAGTCTTTGAAAAAGGTTGGTAATGCGCACGTTTTGTCGCGTGTTGTTTTGTGGCTTGGTATTGTAATGATGGTTGTCGCTTTGGGGTTGGTTGTGTTTTACAGACCTGTTCGTGAGGCTGTCGTTCCAATGATAACCGAAACACACAATGTGGTTGAAATTAAAAAGGGTGATACTTTGTCCAAATTATTAGGGGGACAGGGTTTTTCCATGCGCGAAATTGATAACATCTCAAAAACTTTAAAGAAAGATACTGGTTTTACAACTTTGCGTGCTGGCAAAGACAAGATAGATTTTATCCGTCCAAGTGAAAATGAACCTGTTTCAAAAATAGTTATTATGAATGGACCTTGGAATCGATTCGAAATTGATTGCGGACAACCCGATGCTTTGCAATGTCAAAAAGTAGAAATCGAACGTGATACTCGTGTTTCATATAAAGAGGGCGAAATTGCCAACGGCAGCAGTTTTTATCTGTCTGCGATGGATGCCGGAATCCCAGAAGGAATAATATTAGACGTGTATGATTTGTTAGCGTTTGAAATGGATTTTGAACGCGATATTCGTGCGGGACAAAAATTCTATGTTTTATACGAAGAAAATTTTGCGAATGACAAAAAAGTCGATAATGGACATGTGTTGGCTGTGTCTTTTGATGCGTTGCGTGGCAATGTTCAAATGTATCGTTATGTCAAAGAAAATGGTCATGCGGGCTATTATGATGAAAACGGAAATGGTGCGATAAAGTCTTTGAAAAGAACGCCAATAAATAACGCAAAAATTACATCTAAATTTTCAGGTGGGCGTAAGCACCCTGTTTTGGGTTATACCCGCGCGCACAAAGGTGTTGATTTCCGCGCACCAACCGGAACACCAATTCCTGCCGCTGGGGCAGGGCGTGTAATAGCGCGCAGTTTTAATCGTGGACATGGTAATTTTGTAAAGATTCGCCATAATGGAACATTTGAAACTCTGTATGCACACATGTCCAAATTTGCCAAGGGTGTAAATGTTGGTACAGTCGTACGTCAGGGACAAATTATTGGGTATTCCGGATCAACTGGATTATCAACGGGGCCACATTTACATTATGAGGTAATTAAAAATGGTGTTCATGTGAATCCTATGACTGTCAAATTACCGGCGATAGATAATCTGGATAAAGCGAACAAAGTTTTGTTTGTCGAAAAGAAAGCGCAATTGGATGCTGCGATAAAATCTTTAAAGGACGATCCGAAACAAATTGTTCGTTTAGGTGATTTAACCAGTACCGATGATTTAGCAAAAGATTCAAAGAAAAAATAAAAATTTTCTAATAAAGAATAAATTATTTTTTTGCGGAAATGAAAAGAGCAAAAAGCCAACCTAAAAATGACCAGCCAAAAAACCAAGAGCCCATGCGGACACGCATTCTGTCGTATTTAGAACGGTCGTTTGCGGCGGCCAGATATGCAGGTGCCAATATTATTGCGATTAATATACATATTGACACCACATATTTTATAACTAACAAAACGTTTACGCCCATAAACATTTATATTCCGTATTTTGCTTTTGTTCCCAATTCTTCTTCTATACGAATTAATTGGTTGTATTTTGCCATTCTGTCTGTACGCGACATTGAACCTGTTTTGATTTGCCCTGCATTTGTTGCGACAGCCAAATCAGCAATCGTTGTGTCTTCGGTTTCGCCACTGCGATGCGAAACGATTACGCCGTAATTTGCATCTTGTGCCATTTTGATAGCGCGCAATGTTTCGGTCAACGATCCAATCTGGTTAACTTTGATAAGTATCGCATTTGCCGCGCCATTGTCAATACCCTTTTTCAAACGAATCGGATTTGTGACGAACAAATCATCGCCAACTAATTGACATTTGTTTCCTATTTTAGATGTCAAGGTTTGCCATGCAGGCCAATCTTCTTCGGCCAGGGCATCTTCGATTGATATAATCGGATAATCCGCAATCAAAGTTTCATAGAAAGCAATCATTTCATCTGGTGTTTTTGTTGCGCCTTCGAAATGATATTTCCCGTCATGATAAAATTCAGAAGATGCGACATCCAATCCAATTGATACCTCGATACCGGGTTTATAACCAGCACTGCGAATCGCCGCAACTATTGTATCCAATGCTTCGTTACATGTGTTAAAGTTCGGTGCAAATCCACCTTCGTCACCAACGTTGGTGCTGTGATTCGATTCTTTCAAAATCTTTTTTAAATGATGAAATATTTCAGATCCCATACGAATCGCTTCAACTTCGTTTTTTGCGCCATTTGGGATAATCATAAATTCCTGGGCATCCAGACCGTTGTCGGCATGTGCGCCACCATTTATTATGTTCATCATTGGACGTGGCAAAACACATGGGTTTGGATTACCAAATATGTTCGCTATGTGTTTATACAAAGGAATTTGTTTTGCATTTGCTGCCGCATGCGCAACCGCTAAGGATACGGATAAAATGGCATTTGCACCCAATTTGTCTTTGTTTGGCGTACCGTCCAAAGCCAACATTTTTTCATCTATTTCGGTTTGGTTTTCCGCGTTCATTCCAATCAAAGCTGGGGCGATAATTTCATTAACATTTTGCACTGCTTTTGAAACGCCTTTCCCCATATATGAATTTCCGCCGTCACGCAATTCCAATGCTTCAAAAGAACCTGTGGATGCGCCAGATGGAACCGATGCGCGACCAAATGCGCCATTGTTCAAAAATATTTCGCATTCCACGGTTGGATTTCCGCGCGAATCCATAATTTGACGTGCGTGAATTTTTTTAATAGAAAACATATCTATTTTCTCCTTTCTTTTTTATGTTTTTTTGATTTACATAGTGAAATTTTCGCCCAGATAAACTTTCTTTACCATTTCGTCCCGGACAATTTCATCGGTTGTTCCGTGTTTCAAGATTTTCCCATCGTGCAAAACATAACTGCGGTCGGTGATGCCAAGTGTTTCACGTACGTTGTGGTCTGTGATAATAACGCCCAGACCCCTGTGTTTTAACTGTGAAACCAATTCACGAATTTCATTAACCGCAATTGGGTCGATTCCCGCAAAAGGTTCATCTAATAAAATAAATTTAGGATCGTTTGCCAACGCGCGTGCAATTTCAACACGTCTACGTTCGCCCCCTGACAATGCGGTTGCAGGGCTTTTTCTTAAAAAGGTTATTGAAAATTCATCAAGCAATGCATCCAATTTCGCATAACGTTTATCGCGATTCGGTTCAACTACTTCCAATATAGCCAATATATTATCTTCCACCGACAGACCGCGAAAAACACTGTTTTCCTGGGGCAGGTAGCCAATATGCAGGCGCGAACGTTGATAAAAAGGTAAATGTGTTATGTCTTGTGAATTAAGAAATATTTGTCCGCTGGAGGCAGCTAATTGTCCGGTAATACAATAAAAAGCAGTTGTTTTTCCGGCACCGTTAGGCCCCAATAAACCCACAGATTCGCCCTGGTTAGCAATCAAAGAAATATCACGTAAAACAACACGCTTGCCATAATTCTTTGAAAGATGTTCAACTCGTAATACTGATTTTTTTATCATAATCTTATCACCATTTTATCTGTTAATGCTTTGTCGCCATTGCTTGAATCAACACGTACGTGGTCAATCAGTGTCAAAATTTTTTCCTTGTGATTAAAAGAACCACGATTAGCGCTTATTTTATCGGTAACTTTACCTTTGTCGGTCATTCGAACCACTGTGCCAGAAGGTTTTTCAAGAAAAACTACATTTTGATTTTTATATTCTTGATATCCAGAAACAGCGTGAATTTTAAAGGGATTATTATCTTTATCGATGCCTACAAAATAAGCGTTCGTCATTTTGAATTGATTGGTCATCATATCTTTCATATTTATAGCAGTTATTGGTGTCCATAAAATTTGTTTTGTGAACAGAGATGCCGCAACCAAGCCCGCAACCATAACCAATCCCCAACCAGCAAAGAAAAATTGCCACAAACGGGTCAGGCGTTTATGTTTTGATACTATTATAAAATTACGACTGTTTTGTTTCATATATGCACAGTGTAATCGTTTGAAAATAAAAATGCAATTTTTATATTTATATAATCTTTTTTTTGTGATATAATAATCCCGAGAGAATGAGAAAAATAGTATCCATTTTTGTGGTATTCGCTTTTTTGACACCAGTTGTGTCAATGGGGGCGGTTACTGTAAAAAAATCTGCAGCTGTCGCAACTAAAAAGGCTGCACCTGTAGATTCTACAACCAGTTTATTACCGACTGTTATTGGTTTGGTGCAAAATGTTCGTGATTTGAAAGCACAACAGGAACAATTAACTGCCGAATGTGTGCCGACTGGTGATGAATTAAGAACAGTAAATGATTTAGTCAAAGAATGGGCGAAAGTTGGTGATTCTACTGCCGATAGTGCTGTTACAGGTCTGGGTGAAAAATGTAGCAATAAAAGAGATGACGATTTTTCAGGGGACAGTGGCAGTTTTCAGTCCTATGTAGAACTTAATCAAGATCCAAATGATATGTGTTATGAACGTTATATATCCAGTGGAGATAAGGGTATGATTTGGGCTAATTATCCAAAGGCGTCCACTGCAAAAGTTTGTCCAGTTGGTGACAATAAAAATTGTAAAAATATTTCAAACTTATACGATGTTTTTGTAAAAATACCATTCGGCGATGAAGATTTTACGGCCGCGGAATTAAGAAAAGTAAAACCGTTGCGTGAAAAAGCTGAAAAATGTGCACCAAGCAAGATGAAAGCGGCGCAACGACAATTGGTCAGTGGTTTTGTAACGCAAACTATTGGTAATGTTGGTAAATCAAGTGGTGCCAGCGGAACAGAAGCAGTTATCCAGGCTGTGTCTTCTATGGGCGGATCTAGCAATATTGGTTCTTTGTTGCCGTCTTTGAGTCAGGTTTTACCACAAATGCTTGATAAATAATGTGTTTTTGCGTTCTTTTTCGCTTTACTAAAATGTTAAAAAATTATATAATTGTCCTGATATAGGAAAGGAATTGATTATGAAACGTAAATATTCTTTGTCGATTATGATGTTGGGTGCGGGCGTGTTTTTGTCTGGTTGTATGGAAACCGGCAAAAATGAAATGGTTATGGATACGCCAACCGTCGATTATGTCGAATTTTTAAATGCAGAGGATGCGCCACAGCAAGATTCTTTTCTTAATCAATTGGCTATGAATTATCGTTCTTATGCGATTTATAATGCCAGAACAAGCGGATATCCTGAAATTGGCGAGTTGTTTGCGCAAAAAGCTATAAGTGCTTTTTCTGGTGAGGATCCTTTTCCTGAAAGTTTAGAAAACTGGGAGATTCCGTCGGATGCGGAACGCTTTGAGATTTATACTGCGTATAACAGTTTGATGGATGAATTAAAAGGTGATGCTGCGCAGGGACAGCCTCGGTTGGCTGCAGAGGCACAGGCAAAATTTGATTGTTGGATATCTGCAGCGGCCAGTGGTCAAGTTGCAACAGCCGAAGAATGTAGAAATCGTTTCCAGGCGACCATGCAAGCATTGGAGGACTGTGAAGAAGGTAATGTTGCTGCGCCTACGCATGTTAAATCTGAAAGATTAGTGCAAAACAAGGTGGAAAAATATTATCCTGAAACACATCGTTTAAGTGCTATGGCTGGTTCGTCCAGAACTCGTGAAGGTTTGATTATTGTTAATAATGTGAATATCCCATCTAATTTAGTGCAACCAGTGCGTGTTCCGCAACAGGCACCGATGGTATTTAACCAGAATATATATGGTGGTGATGAAAATATGAATAATGCCGGTGATACATTTAACGGGGGCAGTGATTCTTTCAACAGTGATGCGAATAACAATAATAACAATGGAAATAACAGCAATAACAAAAGTTACCTAAATCACGAAATTAATAATAATACGGAAAATAACCTGAATTATGAAAATTACAAAAATAATGGGAATTCTTTGAATAATGAAACATATAATAACCACGAGTTGAATATTCCCGCGGTGAATCCAAATGGTGGCGAATATGTTTCGCGTGATGAATTTATAGCGATTATGTTGGCTTTGCGTGAAGAATTGGCGAATATTAATAATCGGTTGAGTAATCCTGCAAAGGCGCCGGCGCCGAACAACGAAAAAACTATAATAAAAGTGCAACAAATTCCACTGGAACCTACGCAACACGTTATGGAAGAAATTTTTGAAATAAGATTTGATTTTGATAAAGCTAGCATAAAACCTGAATATGACGAAGTTATCAAAAAATTGGCTGCCACAACCCAGGCAAACAAGAATGTAAAAGTGACTGTGGTTGGACATACTGATACTGCGGGGTCCAGTGCTTATAATTATGCGCTTGGTGGTCGCAGGGCAGAGGCTGTCCAAAAAATGTTGATAGAATACGGAATTCCTGCATCGCAAATAATTGCTGTGTCTGCGGGGGAAGAAGATTTAAAGGTTCAAACACCAAATAACACACCAAATGCCGAAAATCGTCGCGTGCGTGTTGTAAAAGAGGTGCATTACACTGAACCCGCAAAAACTGCACCAATCCTGGTGGAAGAATATTCCCAAATGGATGGGTGTGAAGATTGCGAAAACGAAGAATAAAAATAATTGACAAAATATGCTTGACAAAAAAGCTTGTCTGGTGTATATTGCCGAATATAACAGAGAGATAGTATTGAAAAGGTAAACAATATGGTTGATAAAAAAGAATCTTTGAAGCAAGCAATCTCTGGCGCAGAAAACAAGAAAAAAACTGCGACATTTAAAGGCGCTGCCTTGAATGTTATGGATAGATTACGCGAACATGGCATGATTATTAAATCGAAAGAATCTGAACAACACGTTGCGTAATGTTTTTTAGTGGTCGTCGGCTTCGGCTGCTTTCGTTATTATCTTGACATTTTTCGCTATTTTTCGTATACTATTAAACATCTAAAGCGCCGGGATTCTCCGGTTGCATTTTCCAAAAAGGTTTTTTTATGCATGTAAATGAATTAAAGACAAAGTCACCGCAACAATTGTTGAAGATGGCTGAAGATATGGGGATTGAGAATCCTGCACAATTAAATGTTCAACAGTTAAGATTTGCTGTTATGCGTGTTTATGCTGCGGATAAATCTATAACTTTGATAGGAGATGGGGTGTTGGAACGCTTGCCCGAAGGTTTTGGATTTTTGCGTGCCCCGGAAAGTAATTATTTGGCTGGGCCTGATGATTTGTATGTATCGCCAAATCTTATTAAAAAATACGGCTTGAAAACAGGTGATTATATAGAAGGCCAAATCCAGGCACCACAAAACGAAACTGAACGTTATTTTGCACTTGAAACAATAGAACGTGTTAATGGTGGCGATCCTGAAAATTTGCGTCATCGTATTTCTTTTGATGATATGACACCTCTTTACCCAGATGAAAAATTACAGATGGAGGTCGCAAACGATACTGACAAAGGGCGCAATTTATCAGCACGTGTTATTGATTTGATTGCTCCAACTGGCAAAGGTCAACGTTCTTTGATTGTTGCGCCACCACGTACTGGAAAAACAGTTATGTTGCAAAATATAGCGCATTCAATCGCTACTAACTATCCAGATGTAAAATTAATAGTGCTTTTGATTGATGAACGTCCGGAAGAAGTGACAGATATGCAACGCAGTGTTCGTGGCGAAGTTATTTCATCTACATTTGATGAACCGGCAACACGTCATATTCAGGTTGCGGAAATGGTTATTGAAAAGGCAAAACGTTTGGTCGAAGCGGGTCAAGATGTCGTTATCTTGTTGGATTCGATTACGCGTTTGGGGCGTGCTTATAATACAGTCGTTCCGTCCAGTGGTAAAGTATTAACAGGTGGGGTTGATGCATACGCATTGCAACGACCAAAGCGTTTCTTTGGCGCTGCACGTAATATAGAAGGCGGTGGTTCTTTGACTATTATCGCGACTGCATTGATAGATACAGGTTCCAAGATGGACGAAGTTGTTTTCGAAGAATTTAAAGGAACAGGAAACAGTGAAATTATTTTGGACAGAAAATTATCAGATAAACGTGTGTATCCTGCAATTGATATCACTAAATCTGGAACCAGAAAAGAAGATTTGCTGGTGCCAAAGGATGTTTTATCCAAAATGTACGTATTACGTCGCATTATAAACCCAATGGGAACATTGGAAGCGATGGAATTCTTGTTGGATAAATTGCGTTTAACAAAAACGAATGCTGATTTCTTTAATGCTATGAATCAATAATTTGTTTGGTTTATATAATTTTTATTCCGGTGATTTTTATCACCGGTTTTTTTTAACAAAGGTTTTTAAAATGAATAAATTTTATGTTTTATGTTTATTTGTTGCAATCATTTGCGGTGCTTATTTTTGCGGATTGAATATGGGTATTGAAAAATGTCGTGCAAAAACAGCGCAAAAAAATGCAGAAAATATTCAACAACAATATATTCAAAATAATAATAACAAAAGGGTGATACATGACAAAGTTTATAAAACTGGGGTTGGTGATGTTCGTCGCTTCTTGCGCGATAAATACACAATCGCCGAATAATAATTTATGTGATTGTGATATTATTTATGGGCGCGCAAATGATTGGGAAACAATCAGTGATGATTTAGCGCGCAATATTTATGAACACAATTTAAAATGTGAAATTAATGGTTGACAATAGTAGTTTTTGTCTATATAGTATAACTGTATAAATGGTAATAATAATGTATTATAAGATAGTGACAGAATGGTCTTTTTTTACATATTTGTATCACACTGATACAAACATTTTTGACATACCTTGCGGCACAGTGTTTACTGCACCATATAAAAACACGCAAAAATCAAATAACAAAAAAATAATGATACATAAATCTTGTTTTCATTTTTCAGAAGGTGCTTTTGATACTATGCTGTGGTATGATAAATTATCTGAATATGCACTTAAGACTCAAATATATAGAATAGAACCGTTTGGTAATGTAAAAAAAGCAAGATGCAAAGACGAAGAAGGTTTTTATCAGTGTGGTGCACCTAAAATTAAAATAATGGAAAAACAAAATCTTGATGAAATGTATGATCTGGCTGTAAAGGAATATTGTGCAAATCGTGATAGATATAAAAATTTTCAAATAGATATCGATTTGTGGAAAGAACACAAATCAACAATTTTCTCTTTATATGAATCTTATTGTGGTAAAATTATGCGATGAAAGTAAAAAATTATCGATAACAATTAACGACAATACCAACCAATTCACGAACGACATCTGCAGATTGTTTGTCCCCAGATACAGCCCATTCAACAAATTCGAAATTGATTGCATCTGAAAATTGTTCTACAAAATATTTTGCAAAATCCAAAGACAGGCCGTTCGATTCGGGAACCCAAACGTCCGTAAAATATTTTTCATCGATTCCGTCAAAATCCAATGATACAACAAATTTTTTGTTGCCGATTCGTTCGCGAATTTCCGTAAAACATTTGTCCCAATCTGATTTAGTTTGCAATTGTTGCGGGGTGCGATAAAAGATATTGTTGTCGCGAACATAGTTTATTTCAGTTGGTTCAAAAGAACGCGAACCGACATAAAATAAATTTTCGTGTTTTAGAACTGGTCTTTTACGTGGCAAGGACAACCAACGTTCATCGCCCATACCCAACAAATGTCGAACATTTGTACCATGTGGTGCACCAGATGCCTCACGTTTAGAAGATTCAGGTGTATGTATATCCAAATGTGCATCAAAATATACCAAACATAAATCTTCGTCTGGATATTGGTCTGCGATTGCGGCAAAGTGCGAGAAATTCACACTATGGTCACCACCTATGAATATATGTTTTGTTGTTGGCGTATTTGGATAGATTTGTTTGTGGACATTATAAGTGTCGCCAAATCTGTCCGCCATACAATCAGCATCGCTAATTGGGGCAGGGGATAAAATAACCCAATCCGCATCTGGAAACATTTTTTGCACAGTGCGCGGGGCATTTGCCGGCCCGCCATTTATTATATTTGCAGTCGCACCACGACTGTATTCAACACCAAGAAATTTAATCATTATAGTTCTCTATTACGCTTTCGGCCGCCATTTGAATTTTTTGCAACCCGTTTTCATATTCCGCACAATCACGTGCAATTTCAGATTTATACGCATCCCTTAAATTAGATGCCATATAATAACAAGAACGCAAGTTTTGAACACAATATTGGTGCCCAACATTAAATGCGTTTTGTCCGCGAACGCGACTTTCATTGTCGGCCCAATTTATATCCAAAGCATTATCTATGTTAATCCAAGGATTTGTCCCAGTATATACCCCAACAGTTTCATCCCAATAATCTTTGATTTCGTCACTGGTAGTTTGGTTGCTGTATTGCAGGCGTACAATTTGTTGAATCAAAGAATCAATTTTGTTTTGATATTTGGAATCAATTTGTGCCAATTTTGCACTGCAATAACATCTGTTGTATGCGGCATCGGTCCGTTCGCAATACGCGTCCATACATTCTTTGTAATCGGCAAAGCAACGTTGCGAAGAAGTGTTCACGTCGGCATACGTTGTCGTGTTTGTTGCATTAGCGGCGCGCAGACGGGTGGTTGTGCCACTGGTCACCGCGGCGCGATTTGCGGTATTAGAACGAAAAGTTGTATTTGTTGCGGTTGCGCGCGCACTGTTATTTCTTTGTACAACACGACGATTCGAATTTTGCGTATTTGGTTGCACCATAAAATTTGAAGACGAATTATTTGTTGTGGAACGTGCAGAGTTGTTGTTGTTAGCGCGTTTTACAACACCACGTTTTGTCGATGTGGAAGTATTTGTTCGAACTGTTTTTGTTGATGGTTGGGCGTTATTTAACATATAAGGCACCGCAGTATCAGCATGCGTTGATAAATTTGAAAATTTCTTTGGTATGTAATTACTGGTTGCGCCGTATGAAGCACCGCAAAAAACAGATATAAATAAATAAGCACAAAATCTTTTTCTCATATCCGCATAATAGATTTTTTTATAAAAATAAACAAGCATAAAATAAAAAAACTTGTGAATAATAAATATTTTTGATAGGATTTATTTCAAGTAGTGTAGGAGTTTTTTTCTATGAAAAAATTATTTGTCGCGATTGCATTTTTGCCAACCGTTGCATTTGGTGCGCGTGATTGTGAAACTATGCGTGTCGTTCCGGATACGGTGCAATCTTTGCAGGATGTGATTGAATTGGGTTTATGTCGTAATCCGCAAACTGCGGCGGCATATCAATCTTTGCGAAGCAGTCATTTTAATAAAAATGCAGGTTATGCAAATTATTTACCAAATGTTTCAGTCGGTGTGAATGCCAATAAAAATTTTGCACAAAGTGATGATACCAAGAATAAAAATTATGATTGGTCATATGGTGCGTCTATTTCTGCATCTTATTTGATTTTTGATTTTGGAAAACGTACCGCAGATATGAATCAAATGATTTCGACTTATCGTGCCGCCGGATTCGATTTCAGTGAAACCGTTCAAAATTTTGTTTATGGTTTGGTCGGTTCTTATTATGAATTATTAAATGCGGATGCGAATGTTGAATCCGCTGAATCTGCGTTAAAGGTTGCACAAAGTGCGTATGACACCGCAAATAAAAAATTCAAGGCTGGTGCAGTTGCAAAGGCGGATGTTTATAAAGCTGAGACCACGTTGGCTTCGTCAAAGTTATCTTTGGAACGTGCAAAAAATAATCGTGAAATTGCCAAGGGTACTTTGCTGACTAAATTATCTTTCCCTGCCGATCAAGATATAAAAATTGCCGATATGTCGTCTTCTTTTGGAACGGCCAGCGAAACCGAAAGTATCGATGAATTAATAAAAATTGCACGTGAAAAAAGACCAGATTTGTTGAAAGCATCTGCATCAAAAGATGCCGCATGGCATAAAAGAAACAGTGCTTTTTTGAAAAATTTGCCGTCGATTTCTGCGTCTGGTTCGGTATCGTGGGGTGATGATAATTTTTCAGGTGTTTATGACACTGGTACGCATAAAATGAACGGTTCTATTGGAATTCGTGCATCTATGCCTTTGTTCGCTGGGTTTGCAAATGTGTATGGAATTCGGGCGGCAGAAGCAGAATATGAACGTGCTAAATATAATGAACAACAAACATCTAATGCTGCGATGATGGATGTGTTTACAGCGTATCAAAATTATAAAACCGCGCAGACTGTTTTGAAACAGACCGAAAGTTTGTTGAAGTCCGCGACAGAAAGTGAACGTGTGGCGTCCGGTATGTATAAAGTAGGGCGGGCAACTATGCTGGATTGGCAGACCGCACAGGCAGAATTGGTTGATGCGCAACGTCAACATAATACTGCTAAATACGATTTGTTTGTAAAACGTGCCGCGGTTGCTTTGGCAATTGGGGATTTGAAATCAGAACTTGAAGGATACGCAAATGAATAAGAAAAAAAATTGGTTTTTACGTCATAAATGGCTTTTGATATCAATAGCTTTGATTGCTGGTGTGTTGGTTTTTGCAAAAGCAGGACATCATAAGGCCGCCGCAAAGAAAAATTATGTCACTGTGAATATAACGCGTGGAAATATTTCACAAACTGTGACCGCGACCGGGGAAATAATGCCTTTGAATACTGTTAATGTGGGATCACAGGTTTCTGGCACAATCGAAGAATTATTTGTTGATTATAATTCCCAGGTTAAAAAAGGCGATGTTTTATTAAAGATAGAACCGTCTGTGTTGCAGGCATCTGTGGATGAAGCAAAAGCATCGCTGGATTCTGCAAAATCACAACGTGATTATTCTAAAAATGAATACATTCGTAAAAAGACGTTGTTTCGTGATGATTTGATTCCTAAATCAGAAATGGAACAAGCACAGACACAATATGAACAGGCTGAATCTTCGGTTGTGCGGGCACAATCGCAATATGACAAAGCCGTTACTAATTTAGGATATGCAACCATTGTTTCGCCGGTTGATGGGACTGTTGTTTCAAGAAAAGTGGACAAAGGACAAACCGTGGCTGCATCTTTCCAAACGCCTGATTTGTTCGAAATAGCGGAAGATTTAACAAAAATGCAAATCGAAACATCTGTATCCGAAGCGGACATTGGTGTTATAAAGCAGGGACAATCTGTGACTTTTACCGTTGATGCATACCCAAATCAGGTATTTGAAGGTTTTGTTCGCCAAATTCGACTTTCGCCAACAACTGTTTCCAGTGTGGTTGTTTATACCGTTGTCATAGATGTTGATAATGCAGATTTGAAATTGATGCCAGGAATGACTGCTTTCGTGACAATCATAGTTGATGCGGCGACCGATACTTGGAAAGCACAAAATTCTGCGTTCCTGGTGCGTTCTTTTGATGGGATTGTTGAAGTATCTGGTGAAAATATCACTCCAAAAACTCATTTGGCGGTGAAACGTGGCGAAGATGTCGTATTGGTTGAATACACCAAAGGAATCACTACTGCAACCGAAACCCAGATTATATCAAATGATATTGTCGAGGGTGATAAAATAGTCGTTGGTTATGTCGGTCAGGAATCTAAACCAAAAAAATCAAATAATAATCGTGGTGGCCCGATGGGCGGCGCACCGGGTGGCGGACGTCGTTAAGGATTGTTAATATGAAACAAACGCCTATTATTTCTATGAATAAAATTTGTAAAAGTTTTCCGCTGGAAATCGGTGGCGAACAACAGGTTTTATTTGATAACACTTTCAAAGTGATGCCGGGCGAATTTGTTGCGATTATGGGACCTTCTGGATCTGGAAAATCAACTTGTATGAATATAATCGGTGCGTTGGATTCTGCTACATCCGGGGTGTATGAATTATATGGCAAAGATATCACAACTTTGACCCCCGATGAACTGGCAAAAATAAGAAATGAATACATAGGGTTCGTTTTCCAGAATTTTAATTTGTTGCCAAAGCGAAACATTTTGGACAATGTTATGTTGCCGTTAATGTATCGTGGTTTACCTATGTCCGAACGTTTGGATCGTGCGCGTGAAATGTTGAAATTGGTTGGACTTGAAAAATTTGAAACTTATTTGCCAACGCAATTGTCTGGCGGTATGAAACAGCGCGTAGCGATTGCGCGTGCCTTGGCAGGAAATCCTAAATTGATATTGGCGGATGAACCGACTGGCGCGTTGGATTCAAAAATGGGAAATGAAATTTTAAGGTTTTTTAAAAAACTTAATAAAGATTTATCTATCACCATAGTTATGATTACTCACGAATTTGAAATAGCTCAATATGCAAATCGTATAATACATATTTATGATGGGCATATAACGTATGATGGGCCGGTTCCTAAAAGTGAATCTGTGTTATTAAAATCTGAACAAAGGGCGCATAAAAAATGACTTTCTATGACATAGCGCACGAATCTTGGCTTTCAATCAGTGGCAATAAAATGCGGTCTTTTTTGACAGTGTTGGGTATAGTGATTGGGATTATGGCGGTTGTGATAATGGTTGCAGTTGGGGAAACAGTGCAACAATCTATCACAGACCAATTTTCATCACTTGGGACAAATACAATTATGATACGTGCGGGTGCGGCACAAAGTGCAGGCGTGCGCAGCGGTAATCGTATGACACTTACTTTGGATGACGCGGAGCAGGTTGGGCGTTTGCCGGATGTTGCAGCGGTCAGTCCTGTGGAAAACAGTGCTGCCCAGGTTATATATGGAAATAAAAACTGGTCAACATCTATGGTTGGTGTGTACCCAGGATATGCGACAGTCCAAAATATAGAAATGGAATACGGGGCTTTCTTTGAACAAAGCGCGATAAAAAATGCTGCGACATATGCTGTGATTGGGCCTGATACAGCAGAAGAATTAGGAATGCCTAAAAACCCAGTTGGTGAAATTATTCGTATTCGTAATACACCTTTTACAGTCATTGGTGTAACCAAAGCAAAAGGTGATTCTGGTATGTCATCCCAAGATGACATGGTGATTATTCCAATATCGACACTGAAAAAGCGTATGTCCGGTTCGCGTTTTCCAAATGCAGTTCAAATGATATCTATAAAATTATATGCCGATGCTGATAATAATGTTGCTACGGAACAAATAACCGCGCTTTTGCGACAACGGCATAAATTGAAAGATAGTGATGATGACGATTTCCAAATTACAGATATGAAACAAGTCATGGAAACAATGAATACTGTGACAGGTTATTTGACTTTGTTGTTAATTGCTATTGCAGCGGTGTCTTTGTTAGTTGGTTCAATTGGAATTATGAATATGATGTTGGTTTCTGTTGTGGAACGTACACGTGAAATAGGTATTCGTAAAGCAATTGGCGCACAAGAAAGCACAATAGTTATTCAATTTTTATCTGAATCGATTTTGATTTCATTTATAGGTTCTATGTTTGGATTGATTTTGGGGGTTGGTTTATCCCAAGGTGTTGGTCGTTTGTTATTACATTACAATGTGCCGTTCAGCATTTGGCCTGTTGTGGTTTCTATATCTGTTGCGATAGTTGTTGGATTGGTGTCTGGTGTTATGCCAGCAATCAAAGCCGCTAAATTAAACCCAATAGATAGTTTGCGATATGAATAAAAATCCCCGCTGTTTGCGGGGGTGTTTTTTTAAGCCCTTATATTTTGCCACAGGCATTTCAAAGCGTATGCAAAACGTTCTTTTTTCATCATTTCTGCATAATCGTTCAAACTATGTGATACACGGTCTTTGTCGGATGTAATTATATCCTTTGCAGGTATTTTCCAATCTACATTGATTTGTGGTTCGTCATAACGAAGTCCAAATTCATATGCAGGTGCAAAAATATCATCAACTTTGTATGCAAATATAGCGGTTTCGCTTAATACTGAAAATCCATGTGCAAAGCCACGAGGAATAAATAATTGGCGTTGGTTTTCGTCTGACAATTCAACCGCTACATATTTACCGAACGTTTTGGACCCTGGGCGTAAATCAACGGCAACATCCAACACACAACCCGAAATAACACGAACTAATTTAGCTTGGGAATAGGGTGGTCTTTGCAAATGCAGACCACGAACAACACCGTATGAAGATTTAGATTGATTGTCTTGGACAAATCTGGATTTTATTCCGTTTCTTTTGAATTCGTTTTCTTCATAACTTTCAAAGAAATATCCGCGTTTGTCACCAAAAATATGTGGTTCAACAATTATTACACCATCAATGTCTGTTTTGATAAAGTTAAATTTTTGATTCATGATTTTCGTCCTTTTTCATATTCTTTTGACGAAATTATAATTCTGTAATAAAAAAAGTCAAATTTTCGCTCCTGAATAATCAAATAAAAAACACCACAAAATTTTGGAATAGTTCCAATATAGGGGTTATATAGGAAAACGTTTTTATACAAAAAAACGGAAAAACATTTTATATTATATTTAACATATAAAAGGTAAAAAAGTATGAAAAAAATATTGGTTGGACTGCCGTTGTTATTGTTGGGGTGTGATGGATATTATGACAAAGCGCATTCAGATGTTTATTTAACAACATCCACAGGTCTGGGACAAAAAATTGGTGAAATTTATTTTATGGATACGCCATCGGGGCTTTTGGTGAATGTTGATTTGAAAGATTTACCTGCCGGTGAACATGGCTTTCATATTCATGAAAATCCAGATTGTGGTGTAATGAATGATGACAACGGAAACCCGCAACCTGGGTTAAAGGCCGGTGGGCATTATGATCCCGATAAAACAGGGCGTCATTTAGGCC
Source organism: Candidatus Enterousia sp. (assembly GCA_045648665.1). Taxonomy (GTDB): domain Bacteria; phylum Pseudomonadota; class Alphaproteobacteria; order Rs-D84; family Rs-D84; genus Enterousia. Next base: position 24,489 of record JAZROL010000004.1, read on the forward strand.
CAAATCAAACGGATGGTCACAGGGGCGATTTGCCGGTTTTGGTTGTTTCTGCAGACGGCAGTGTTAAAACATCTTTTGTTGTTCCAAATTTACGGGCCAAAGAAATAAAAAACCGTTCAATTATGGTTCATGCGAACGGTGATAATTACAGTGATGAACCGGTTGCCTTGGGTGGTGGTGGCGCACGCATTGCCTGTGGGGTGATAAAGTAAACGAAATGACGATCGTATTTGGTGAATAATTCTCGAACCGATATTATTAAAATAGGGCAGGAGATTGAAGAGGTTAAACGAATATATAAAAACAAAACCGTCTTGATAGACGGTTTTTATTTGTCATGTTTCAATTATATCTTTAACGACCCCTTTTAAACTGTTCTGATAAAAATTTTTCTTTTAATTTTTCTTGTGTCAGATTTTTTATAAATTTATCTTTTTGGACAACTATTGTGTCACCACGTTGTACATATACTACATCGGATTTGACATGTTCACAACTATCAATTGCTGAAAAAATCAGGTCTATTTCTTGTCCTTGTTTATTTACACAGTGTAAAAATTTAGTGCTCTCAGCGGGATTATAAGTTGATTTAGAAGAAATACTATATGTACCTAAAACAAAAAGAGTTTCTTCTTCGTTTTGTTGTGCTGGTTTAACTTGTTGCATTTTTTAATCCTTTTTCATCTAGGTTTATATGCATATTGTAGGACATTGTTTATGTTTGTCAATGTTTTTATAAAAAGATTCGAACTCATGAAAAAAGTTTAGTTTTCTAACCTTTTTTCTTAAAAAATTCGAAAATAGGCTAGAAATAGCACTTTCTAAAAATGATTAGTTCGAACTCGGTGTAAGTATTAGAAAACAAAAGAAAAACCGCCCTTAATGGCGGTTTGAACTCTCTGGTCGTGCTTAGTGAACAATTCTCGAGCCGATATTCTAAAAATAGGGCGGGAGATTAAGAGATAAAAAATGGAATACTTACATAGGTGTATTTTTATTAAATATTTTTTATATTTGCATTTTTTCATAAATGGTTTACAATTAAAAATGAATCTGAGAAATTGGATTCGGGGCTGTTGCAAGCCTATATCTGTTCGGTGCGAAAGCATCGTGATTTGATGTTTCGGTGTTTTTTTCGCACCGTTATCATCCCTGACTTAATGGTCGGGGGGTCGTTGGTTATAAAATACTGGCAACAGGAAAGCCACGAAATCATTTAACAGATATGATTGCAAACTCCCTGACCGCCAATTTCCTCGGCGGTTTAATCTTATAAAAAAAGGAAAAACATGAAAAAAATATATTTAATTTTTTTGTTTACATTGCTTCTATCAAACTGTACAACTTTAACCAGGCAAGAATACAACCAATTAAGGGACCTACAGGGATACGGTGTCACTGTTGATAAACCCGTAGGGAGTTATGAAAAACCAGCTTCCGGCGTAGCGGCAGCTACCTTAAATTTACTTCCTGGCGTTGGTAATTTTTACCTTGGAACTGGGAATGCCGCGGATTCTTCACATATAATATACGGTGTTTTAAATTTATTATTTTGGCCCCTTTCTATTGTATGGGCTGTTCCAGAGGCAGCAATCGATGCAGATAACATAAATAAAAGAGAGTTAATATATTATTATATGTATGATAAACAAGGACAAAAAGAGTTAAAAAAAGCAAATATAAATTTAAATCATTACAATATAGAAGAACAACCGTATGTCTTTGAAGAATCTTTTTAGAAACTCATACGTTCAACTACATGAAAAAAGGTTAGATTTCTAACCTTTTTTCTTAAAAAATTCGAAAATAGGGGCGAAAGGATTGTTCCGCTTCGCTTCACTCCCTTTGCTCATTCGCGTTGCTCACCGGCCGACTCTCGTCTGCCTTTCGCCTGCGGGTCGAACCTTCTTTCCGAATGTTCTTTGAATCCTTTCGCCACGACGTAAACAGTTTAATAAAAAAAGACCATCTTGTGATGGTCTTTTTTTATTAAATCTGGTCGGGCTGGGATAGCGGTTCGCGAACTGAAATTATACAGATTGGAAGAGAGATTGAAGAGATGAAAAAATACTTTTTTAGATAAAAAACGGACATTATTGTCCGTTCTTATTATTTTGGTCTATATACTTTGTTGTATGTGGTTTGTTTTGAAAACCTATTACATTATTTACTTTTTTATCTTTGGTTTTCTGTTTGATATTTTAACACAGAATCTTGGTTGTGCCAATATTGCAAACATTGTGCATTGTGTGCGCTAATTTCGTCTGCTATTTTAGTTTGTTTTTTTTGTTCTTTGTCGTAGTACATGCAAGCAGCTGCTATTGCAAAGGCTAATGCAAGCTTTATTGCATCTTTTATTTTATTATCCATTTTTTTTACACCTCTTTTATTCTTATGAAGATAATTAAACAAAAATAGGTGTTTGTCAAGTTTTTTATAAAAACATCACAAAAGATTCGAAGTATGAAAAAGGTTGGTTTTCTAACCTTTTTTCTTTAAGAGTTCGAAAATGATATAAAAACAGCATTTTTGAAAATTGATTAGTTCGAACTCGCGCGAAAATATTGGAATACAAACAAAAAACCGGCCATAAAGGTCGGTTTTCTCACTAACATTTTCTTTTTTGTACTAAAGATAAAAATGTTTTTTCCTTTATAATTTTCAATCTATAATATTCAGATATCTTTTTGAACAATTCTTTTCTTTGGTTTGTATCCAAACATGATATTCTGGTGATTATTTTTTCTACTTCTGTTTGTTTTGGCAAAGCACCACTATTATCTCTATATGACATTGATGGTTGCCAGAAATATCTGATATACATAGGTTTGTGTTCAGAATTTATCATATTAAAATCCTTTGTTATGTTTTGTTAATAAAATACATATTATAAAAATTGAAAAAATATATGAAATACAGCCCTGTTTTACAGGGCAAAAAATAAAGCAAAAAATTTATGTTCTGAATAAATCATTATAAAAACATATTTAATATACGATCTAGAAAATGTCAAGTCTTTTATATATTTTGTCTTTAAATGCATTTTTTTGTTCTATTGGTTCAAACATATTAAAAACAAAAAAGTTCGAAAATGGGCTAAAAATAGCAATTTCAAAAAATCAATTCTCGAACTCGCGAAAATATTGGAATACAAACAAAAAACCGCCTTTAATGGCGGTTTTGAATTTCGTGGTCGTGCTTAGTGAACAATTCTCGAGCCGATATTGTTAAAATAGGGCGGGAGATTGAAGAAGTGAAAGATAAAATTAAAGTTTTATAAACTTTTCATAGAAATGTTCTTTGTCGCGGTAGATTTTATAGTTTTAGTAGTTTGGGTCATCTCATCACCAGCAGAAACAACTTTTGCTGCTTTTCTTATAGATCTTGTTTTGCTTTCTTGCATACGTCTTAAAAATTCTTCACGTCCATTACGATGTAAACATAAACCTGTTGAACCACCGTTTGGTTTTCTTTTTTGTATAAAATCTGGCATTTCACTTTGCAATTCTTTTAATTTTTTGTCTATTAGATTAATAGAGGCTATCGGAAAAGAGTTGTCTTTACCCAAATCGTTTGCAGATTGCCATTCGTCAGTTTTTGGTGGATATTCTTCAACAATTGCCTTTTTAATGAACAATTCGCGACCATCACGATGCAAACATATGATTCTTTTGCCGTTTTTTGAAAGTCTTGCTTGTATAAATTCGGGCATTTCGTTTTGTAATTCTTTCAAATACTTAATAATCTCTTTATCATAATTCATCGGAAAGGTTTTATCTTTTCTTAAATCATTTGCGGATTGCCATTCAACTGTTTTTGGTGGGTATTTGCCAATTTGGTTTTTTTCTAAAAACAATTCGCGACCATCACGATGTAAACATAAACTTGGTGTTCCATCTGTTGGTTTGCGTTTTTGTATAAATTCTGGCATTTCACTTTGAAATTGCGCCAATTTTATAGCAATTGTTTGGTTGTCACCCATTGGAAAAGTTTTGTCTTTCTTTAAATCAGTTGATGATTGCCATTCTGCTGTTTTTGGTGGGTATTCTTCAATAAAGGCTTTCCTTAGAAATAAATCGCGACCATCGTGATGTAAACATAAACCTGGCAGTCCGCCCTTAACAGATTTCCTTTTTTGTATAAAACCTGGCATCTCGTTTTGAAACCTTGTCAGTGTCATAGTGATTATTTGTGTATTCCACATAGGAAACGATTTGTCTATTCTTAAATCTTCCACAGATTGCCATTCAGATGTTTTTGGTGGATATTTTATGATACCTGCTTTTTCCAAAAATAATTCCCGACCATCGCGGTGTAAACACAAAGATGCTTGGCCATTGCTTGAAAGTCTTGTTTGAATAAATTTTGACATTTTGCTCTGAAATTTTTTCAAAAGATTATCAATGTTTTCTTTGTTGCCCATTGGGAATGTTTCGTCTTTTCTTAGATCAATAGCAGATTGCCATTCTGATGTTTTTTTATCGATAAATTCATTTTCAAGACGTTCAAATAATTTATTGTTTAATTCCACAAGTATGGTCTTATCTGTAATCAATTCAAAATCTGTAAATTGGTTGTCGTCGTCACGAGGTGTTCGTTTTTCGTGCTTAGATGAATAATATGGACCATATTTTGCAAACAAAACCATTTCACCAGCAATATCTTTGAATAAAACCTGGTGCGCATTTGATGCAGTATATAAAATATCTTCAACTGGTTCTGTGTCTGTTTTACGGAATATAGTATCAACAACAAAAGCAATTTTGTTCGGATTGTTTTCATCAATACGTATTGCACGACCGGCGGTTTGTTCGGCCTTTACCCTCGATCGCGTTGGATAGTTTATACACATTGAAACCGTCACATCGTCAAAGCCTTCGGTCATGGTGCCAACTTGACAAGCAACAGTGTATTTTCCATCTATAAAATCTTGTTGTAAACGGTTATATTGTTTATTTGTAATATCAACTTTGTGCAGAGATACCGCAACTTCTTGTCCCATAATTTCATTTATTTTAGCGGCTTGTAAATTTGCAATTTCAGCATTAGGACAATTTATTATTGCTTTCAAATTGCTAAATTTAATTCCTGTATCTTCATCAAAACCTTCTGCATAAATGCGGGCAATTTCAGTTGTTAATACATCAGGGTTTATTTTACCAGTCACTTTATCATAATCATATTCGCCATTTGTTGATGCAGGTACTTCTGATAAATCGCAGACAATGCTTGAACGATACAGAACATTTTTCACAGGACTTAAAACACCAGCTTTTACACTGTCTGGGATGTTCATAGTAAATATTTCTGTGTTTAATAAATTCGCAACAGCATGATTTGCTTCATATTCAGGTGTTGCAGTAAAACCGATAATCGGAACAAACATATTACAAAAAGCCAATCTTTTTGAAATCTTTTCGCCAAGCATATGATGGGCTTCGTCAGCAAAAATTAAACCAACATCATTAAAATCGATAACACCAAATAATTTATCCAACGAATTATAAGTTGTGATTATTATATCGCTTTTATTGTCTTTTTTACGGCCACTGTATTCAGTAGCATTAAGATCAGCGAACTTATCCAGTTTTTCCTTGGTTTGGTTAATCAATGATAGCCTCGGAACAATTATGATAATTTTTGGTTGTTGTTTTATACCAGACGCTTTAACCGCATCAAAATAGGCGCGTGCCATGGTTGCAAACATAACAGTTTTACCAAATCCAGTAGGTAATTTGAAATAACTGTGTGATAATTGTTCGTCAGTAAAGCGATCAGATAATAAAGCACGAAACGCGTCAGTTTGTTTGCCGCGCAACATTTGCAGCGTTTCAGGTTGTTTTATCTGTCTGGCGATACCAGCCCGTAAAAATTTTATATCTGTTGTATCCATATCATTGTTTATTATATCATAAAAAGTTCGAAACAGGTATAAAAATAGCACTTTTCAAAATTGATAAGTTCGAACTCGGCGTAAGTATTGGAAAACAAAATAAAAACCGCCCGAAAAATATGTAGGGCGAAAGGATTCCCTCGACACTTCGTGTCTGCGGGGCAATCGTAACGATTTCGCTGCGCTGATGCTTGCAAAATCTACTGCTTGTCGAACCTGACAACTTCGTTGTAATGTATCAAATCCAAATTTCGCACCAAACAGAAAATTAAAACCACCACAAAAGTGGTGGTTTGAATTTTCTGGTCGGGGCGAAAGGATTCGAACCTTCGACACCTTGGTCCCAAACCAAGTACTCTACCAGACTGAGCTACACCCCGAAAACGAGAGTTATTATAATCTTATTTTTACAAATTGCAAATATATTTTTTATGTAAATAATATTTTAATATTATATTGAAAAGTAAATATGATTAAACCGCCCAAAATGGGCGGTGTTTCTTTTATTTGTTTGTTAATTGTAATTCTATGCGACGGTTCTTTTGCAGGCTAGCGCGGTCGTTCCCATTGGAAATAGGGTACATTTCACCAAATCCAGATGGCACCAATCTCTTTTTTGACACACCATCGTGCACCAATTCATTTACAACCGCAGTTGCACGCAAAAGCGATAATTGCATGTTATTTTTATATCCGGCTGTGTCCGGCAATACTGCTTTTTTATCGGTATGTCCGTCGACACGAATAATCCAATCTATATTTGATGGAATTTTTTCTTCCATTTCTTTGATGATGTTGGCCAAAATTCTTAATTGTTTTTTACCGTCTGCTGAAATTTTATAAGAACCACTGGCAAACAAAATATCAGAAGGAACGATAAATCTGTCACCGTCTTGTTGTATAGCGGTCGAATCGCCCATCGCATTTTTAATTTGTTTATAAAATTCAGATTGGTATTCGCCCAGTTCGCTTAATTCAGCAATTTTATCAGCCAAGGCTTTGTTCAATTTGGCGGACATTTCGACATATTCCACTTCGCGTTGTTTAGCGATTTCTTCCATTTGGCCCAAGGCATATTCCAAACCGGCAATGCGTTGATTCAAGTCATTGATTTCAAAATTTGCCTGGCTCAAAATTTCTGTTGTGGTTTGTTCTTCTTGTTGCGCCAAAATTTCTTTATCTTGTTCTGCCTTTTGCAAGCGCGCAGTCAAATCGGCAATTTCGTTTGCTAATTCAACCTGTTTAGCAGATAAAATCGTGATTTGATCTTCGTATGCATTAGCAAGATTTTCTTTCTGGGCTTCTTGATTTTCTAGTGCATCACGTGCCGCGATTAAAAGTTGTTCAGCTTCCTGTTTATCCGCGGTCATTAATTCAATTTGTTCCGCCTGAGCCTGTTTAGTTTTTTCAAGCGATGCAACTTTTTGTGCACCTGAGTTTTTATTGAACACGCTGGTTGTGGTTAACAAAAATAAGAATATCATCAACAAGAAAATTAAAACAATAACCAGATTTGAAAACAAATCTACAAATCCTGGCCAGGCATTGGTTTTTTCACGAAATCTTATATTTAACATGTTTTTCTCTCTCTTTTGTTCGGTTGTTTATTTTTGTGGTTTAAAAAGGTATTCAATCACTACACCGATATATTCGCTGTATGATGCGAAATCCGCGCGTTCTTCGCGTGTTTTTGGTGTGGTGTTTTGATGTTGTAAAATGTATTTAGCCAAAGAATCAGTTGTTGCAAAGTGGATAATATTTCCGCCCATTCCTGATTTAGTTCCATCGACACACAAAATACGAGTGTGAATTTTTATTTTATCAAGTGTATCTGCAAAACATAGTTCGATACGTTTAAGCGTGTCTTGTAAAATATCTTCGTCCAGATTTACCGTTCCCAAGAATAATTGTTCATTTGCGCCAATTGCAATCACAGCGGGATATTTGCCATCAATTCTTATTAAATCTTTGATTTCATAGCCCGCATCAACGAAAGCATTATATATATCTGTTATTTTAGTATAAACATTAGCGTTCACAGGTGCTTTGTCGGCGATTTCTGCAACCTTTGGTGTGCTTGTTGGATTTTCCAATATGTATTTAGTCATATAGTCGGATAAATCTTGATAAACTGTATTTTGTGCAAACTGTAATTGCAATCCCAAGAATCCAACCGCCAAACTGCCCGCCAGACCAAGCAAAGAACTGGTAAACGCTGTTGCCATACCGGTCAAAGGCCCAGACAATCCAATTTGCATATTTTGTAAAATGTCTTCGTCTGCAAAATCCAGATTCATAATTAAATCTGCAAAACCACCGACGGTTAAAATCAGTCCCCAAAATGTCCCTAATAATCCTAAAAATATCAAAGTATTTGTTATATAGCGGACATTTTCACGTTCGTCATCAATTCGAATCGTCACCAATTCCAATAATTGTGTCAAAGTGGTCGTATTTATACGTATGTGTCGATTGTGCAAAGCCATGGCAACAGGGCGCAACAGCTTTGGCACAAAACCATTTGTCGGTTTTGCATCAAAATAAGCATGCAACCACCTGTATTCAGGCAATAAACGAAACATATCCACAAAACATAGACCAATTCCAAAAATAGTTACACCAAGGATGATACCATTTAATATAATATTAGTTATAGCGATATTTATAAAAGTAGGCCAAAACATGATAATACCAACCAGCAAAACGGCGGTAAAAAGCGACATAATATTAAGATTTCTGTGAAACTTTTTCATGTTTTCATCTCTCGTTCAAAACAATCATAGTAAATTTTTTAAACTTGTGTCAACAGGCTTTTAATAAAAATACTTGCTTTTTTATAAAAATTCTTCATAATGGGGAAGTTCCTGCTGATGAGATGGGCTTGTCAGCTGATACAAACCAAAGGAAATAAAATGGCTTTTTATGAAAGTGTTCTGGTTTTTCGTCAGGACCTTACCGAACCGCAGGTAAAAGAAAAAGCGGAAAAATTTACACAAATAATCAAAGAATTGGGTGGTGATGTTAAATCCACTGAATTTTGGGGTTTGAAAAATTTGGCTTATGTCATTCGTAAAAACCGCAAGGCTCATTACGTTATGTTGAATATTGAATTGCCTGGTTCCCAAATCAAAGTATTGGAACGCCGTGCCCGCATCGATGAAGATGTTATTCGTTTCTTGAACGTTCGCGTTGAAAAGTTGGCGGATACACCATCTGTGATGATGAAGAAAAATACAGAAGAAGAGGTGGCATAATGGCAGTTCGTGCAGCGATTTATCGTAAAAAATCTAATCCTTTGAAAGGCAAAGTGATTGATTATAAAGACATAAAATTATTGTCTCATTATATCACAGAACGTGGAAAAATCGTTCCATCTCGTATTTCTGGGGTTTCACAGAAAGATCAACGTGCATTGGCTAAGGCTATTAAACGTGCACGTCATTTGGGATTGTTGCCATTTGTTAGAAATAACTTAGGCTAAATCTCTAACTTTATAAAATAAAGGACAGATAAAATGAAAGTTATATTAACAGAAAAAATTACAAAACTGGGTAATATTGGCGATACAGTAGAAGTGAAAACTGGTTATGCACGTAATTACCTTTTGCCAAATAACAAAGCAATGCGTTGCACAAAAGAAAATGCTGCTTTGTTCGAAGCGAAAAAGGCCGAATTGGTTGCTCGCCATGAAAAAGCAAAGAAAGATGCTGAATCAAAAGTGGAAGCAGTCAAAAACGCTAAATTACACATGATTCGTCAGGCTGGTGATACAGGTCAATTGTATGGTTCTGTGTCTTCACGTGATATTGCACGCGCATTGAAAGAAATCGCAGGTGTTAATGTTGAATCTGCCCAGGTTATGTTGGGTTCACCAATTAAATCGATAGGTGTGTTTGATACAAAAATCGCATTACATCCAGACGTTATCGTTGATGTAAAGGTTTATGTAGCACAAACCCAAGACGAAATCGATGCTTTGGTTGCTGGTAAAAAATTGACTTTCGGAACAAAGAAAGTTGAAGAAGAAGCAACAGAAGAACCAGCAGCGGAAAAAACTGCTGAAGAAACTGTCGCTGAACCAGTTGTAGAAGAAACAAAAGAAGAAGTCGCAGAATAATTATTTCTGTTTATTTCAAATTAAAAACACCGTCGTAATAGGGCGGTGTTTTTTTAACAATAACATACAGAAATTTTGCTTTCTGGAATCTGATGCGATTTATTAGTTCGTGAACAAGTTGTTAAAAGACGAAACAAAACTGTCAGAATTCGTTGGGTTCAAAAGGTCTTTTGCATTTTGTCCCTTAAGATCAATATTAGTAAAATCAATTGTGGTGATTTTATCTTTTAAACTGCTAAGATCAATTTCATACAAATCGGATTTATTAAATCCGGACATATTTGCACCTGCTAAACTTAACCCTTGGTATAATGTTTCGGCGAGATTTTTATTTTCTTTAGTCGAAGTTCTTTTGTCTTTTAATTCTTCAATCTTTTCACCCAATTTACCATTTATCAAAGAATTGCCGACCATGCCGCCAACAACACCGACGCCGGCGGCAACCGCACCACCAATCACACGGTTTTTGGATGCTTTGCGTTCTGCATCAATTTTTTCTTGGTCTTCCTCGGATTCCAGGGCTTTGGCGCGATAAAGTGATGCGTATGCACCCGATGTTATACCGGTGTTTTCATCGTCATACAATCCCATTTGTGATTTATCCAAAATTTCTTCGCTTTCAATACCGGGCGCCATACCCAATGCTTCTTTGCGTTCTTTCAAATCCGCAGCCAGGGTAAAATATTCACTTCTTAATTGCATTAATTCAGTATCATTACCACCGGGCAATTCAATTACATCCGGGCCAGCTTTGACCTGGACAGTGTTTCCATATGTGCAACGGAAAGTCGCCAAATATGCGGCCATATCTTGATCGGCGGCGGCATCTGCAGATTGTTCAGCCAACCCGCGCGCCAATTCCATACCGCCGATTCCGGTTGCGGCGGTCGTCAGGGCGGTTAAAGTTCTGTTTGCCAAAGATTGTTCGTTTGCTTTGGCTTCATCATATGCCGCCTGTTTTTGAGCTAATTTATCGTTACATTCTTTTTCTTCTGTATCCCAGGTTAAATCTTCACCACAATCGCATGTGTTGTTTTTCCAAGCTTCCGGTCCGCGCTGGTCGCAACATCTACGTGCGGGGGAATTTACATTCGGGTATTTTGTTTCACATGTGTCTGGTTTTGGGTCAGGGGGTGTTGGTTTTTCACCAAATGATTCAAGAATTTCACCTTTTACATCATCAAAACTTGCATTTTTTTCCGCACATCCGAAATTTTCTTTGTCTACGGAAAGTTTGCTATTAACATTGTCTAATACAGTATCTAATTCCCTGATAGTTGTTTTGTTTTTTATTTCGTCAAGAATGCTTTGAACGGTTTGGTTTGGTTGTTGCTGTTGTTGTGCCGCGTGTTCTTCTTCTGCAAATACGTTCAGATGCGTTAAGCAACACATTAATAAAATCGCAAAAAATTTATTACAACGTTTTATCATTCGGCGTTTTTAATCTCTACACATTCCAAACTGTCTTTATCTATATACCCGGGCGTTGCCTTGCATTGTTCTATAATTGTTCGTGCCTTGTCCATATATGCGTTTTTTATAAGTTCAATGGCTTTGTTGTAATTATCAGTGTGTGTTTCTGTTATGCCTGCGACTTCACATTCCCCCAATTCTATGCATTTTTCACCATTCCATCTGTATCCGTCAGCACAATTACAGGTTGTTCCATTCCATGCTTCCTCGCCTTGTTTTTCGCAACATGCAATCGCTTCTTCGTTATTCGGGAATTTTTCTGTACATTCTTTCTTCCTCCAGTCTGCATAGAAAGTTATATCTGTCTTAGCATCTTTGTCTATGGTCTGTGTCGTGTTGCAATCGCTTAGAGCAGCGTCCGTACACCAACCAGCAAAATTATAGCCGTCTTTTGTAGGGGCACAATTGATTGTTGCACCAACACCATAAGTATATGAAGTAGGGCAATCGGTATTTATTTCCTCGTTATTCGATTTGTATTTTATTTTATAAGTGTTCGGTGTACATATCGGGTTATATTTACCCGCATTTTGTGGTGTTTGGTTGTATCCCTCACCACAAGTTGTTGTATATTTACATTCATTTTCCCCATCACTGCCGTTTGATCTACATGTTGCACCGGTTCCGGGCTCACATTCCGGACATTTTTGACAGGATGCGTTTTCTGGTGTTATTGTTCCCTTTGGTAATATATACCCATTTTTGCACTTTTTTGGTTTACAATAAAAAAGAGATTCATCTTTTGCGTTTGTAGTGTCGGACCAGGTAAACCCATCTTCCATATTTTGTGATTTTTTTGCTTCGTTTGTACATTTATTAAACTTTGTTTGACATGTAAATTTGTTGTTTTCATCTTGAAGCGTGACCAGAGGATTTGTTTGTCCAATCTTTTTATTTTCCCACTGTTCTTCTGGAAAATGTTGTGATACTAACGCGCAATTACCCTTCGAACAGGCAGGAATGTCTTGTACTCGTCTACACTTTGTATCGTTTATGCAGTAACCTTGGGATCTTATTAATCCCGAGTCTATTTGTTTTACAACAAGATATTCTCCAGGAAGGCATTCCGTAATATGACATCTATATTTTGTTACTAATGGTTTCCTGGACATTATGGTGTCCATACATATACCGTTTCGACGGTCTTTAACACAATTGTTTTTCTTGTTGTTATTGGCATCATAACACTCTGGGCTATCCGTATAGTCCGTTTGTTCTTTTTGGTTTTTTGTTTGACCTGTTAGTGTGACACCGTTGTCATCACCAAAACCCGAACAGGTATATACCAGGCACAAAACAGAAACGATAATGCATCGTAACACGACCATGGGGCGGGGCGCCTTTGCCAATATCACAGATAAACCGGTAAAGATTTTATTGTTCGTTATCATTTTGTTTTAAGTTTTCCTCTGTAAATAATTTTTCAATTAAGCTGCCCAATTCTGAAGAACTTTTTGCGCTGCCCAGGGTTTTTCTGGCATCTATTTTGCTTAAATCATAATCTTCAAAATGTATATCATCCAGAATATCTTTTGTGCCGGTCATATCAAATTTAGATAAATCTAGTAATCCAACATTTTTCATGCCCGCTTTGCGGAATCCGTTTTTCCATGCCTTTATAATTTCATTATTTTCTTTAGTCGAAGTTCTTTTATCTTTTAATTTGTTATATTCGTTCAAACAAAAAGTATCGTGTTTCATTGTATACCCATCTTGAGCAACATTTGTGCTAAAACCAGCGCCATAACCGTCCGCACTGCACAATATGCACAGGGAAAAAACGGATAAAATGCGCAAATATATTTTCATAGTTTATTTCACTTTCTCCATAATTACACTGGTGTTGCAACCATTTTCTTGGTCTGCATTCATCGCGGATTCAAAGCGTATTTCTACATTAGACAAAGCTGTTTCGATTACGTTGGCCGCATATGTTTCGTTTAACGTGGAGGTTCCAATCAGTTTTCCGGTTGCTTCCTTACCAAACGAAGCAATCAATTTATTCAATATAATTGTGCCTCTATCGTTGGATTTCGTATTTACACCCATGAATAATGTTGTGGCTGGTTTACCTTTGCCTTGCGCTAAATCTGTCGAACAATTGATGCTGCTGACGGAAAGAACACTTGGCATGAATGGCGCCAAATAAGACATAGTCAATTTATCCACATCCTTAACACCGGCGGATCGCAGGCACCGTTGCAAATCTTTCAAAGCGGTCGTTTGATTGTTATATTCTGCCTCTAAGTTTTTACATTTTTTACTTTTAATCAATTCGTTTAATTTTCCGTTAATCATGGAATTTCCAATAACACCAATAAGAGTTCCCGCGCCAACCAACACACCACCGGCGATAACACGGTTTTCGGACGCCTGGCGTTCTGCGTCAATTTTTTCTTGGTCTTCTATGGATTCCAACATTTTTGCACGATAAAGTGAACCATATGCCCCGGTTGTTATAGGCAAACTTTCATCGTCATACAATCCCATTTGCGATTTATCCAAAATTTCTTCGCTTTCGATACCAGGTTTCATACCCAATGCTTCTTTGCGTTCTTTCAAATCCGCGGCCAGGGCGAAATATTCACTGCGCAAAGACATCATTTCAGGATCATTTCCACCGGGCAATTCAACTACCTCTGGGCCACCTTTGACCTGGACAGTGTTTCCATATGTGCAACGGAAAGTCGCCAAATATGCGGCCATATCTTGATCGGCGGCGGCATCCGCAGATTGTTGAGCTAATCCCATTGCCAATTCCATACCTCCGATTCCGGTTGCGGCGGTCGTCACGGCGGTCAAAGTTCTGTTTGCCAAGGATTGTTCTTTTTCTTTGGCGGCTTTATAGGCTTCTTCTAATTCTTTTAGTCTGTTGACAACACATTCGTTTTTGACTGGATCGTAAGTATAATTTTCATCATCGATACATCTGCAATTTGGCGGTGTTGTTCCGGTCGTTCCATCTGGGCATTTAGATGTAACAGGGGTGCATTTAGCCTCTTCAAGGGCTTTTTCGCATTCCGCCATTTTTGCCGTGACAATATTTTTATCGACTGTTTCTATATCTTTATAATATGTCTCAAGTTCTTTACAGGCGTTCATCAACGCTTCTGATGCTTTTTTGATAGAGCCCTTTTTTTCTACGTCACCGGCTGCTTCAATCAAGGCGGCCAATTCTGGTGCTCTAGGTTTAATGATAGTGGTTATTTCATTTACGGTTTTAGTGCCTTCTGTTATTGTGTTTGTTTCTGTTATTGTTTCGGTATCATAGGCAATCCCGGCCAAAGGCCAGCATAACAAAATCAACAGTAAAAATTTTCTTTTCAAAATCATTACTTTTTTATCCCGATTTCGCCTTTATTCTTTTGGACACTCATATTTTTTCAAAGGTACAATTATTTCTTCGAATTTATCTATAATCGTTTTGTAATCTTCATCAATATTGCTTTTCTTGCAAGTAATAGTGATAAGAGTGTTTTCGTTGACATCACCGTTTTTGGCCGCATCTGGATTATACGTATACGTTGCACTTTCGCCACCACACATTGTGCGCCATTCTTTAATTGGAGTGTCTAGTTCTGTCTCAAATTTTTTACAATATTGTATCTGACTGGATTGTGTTGTTTGATTTAATCCACTTGTTATTGCGGTGTTGATATTTTTTCTATCACCTTTTTCTGTGTTATCTGTACAAGCTTTTTCTTCTTCGGTTTTTTCACTTTCAATACAGGTGATTCTATAGAATTCTTCTTCGCCTTCTACCACTGTTTTTGGAAAGTCCATTTTTTTTGTTGGATCGTCTTTAATTGTTGCTTCATTTGCTGCCTCCCAAGCTAGAACAGCTTTCTGAAGAGTTGCATCTGTATCAAATTCTTTACAGTATCTTATAAATTTGCCGTTTCCGATTTTTTCTGGGTTCGTTGCAGCACCAGTAATAATTGTTATCCAATCGTCAACGGTTGAATCTCTACACTGGCTTTGTTGTGGAACGATTTCTGGTATTGTTTCGGTTTTTCCATTTAGTTGAAAATGGTAACAGCCAGGGGTTATTTCTGTTTCTTGTTCTTCATAATCTGTATGACTGATAATAATAGTTATTTTATCTTGTGGTAATTTATACGAAGTTTTGCTATTAATAGTGAACTGTCCTTTTTCATTAGTATCTACACTTACACCAACCCCTTCATTATCGGTAGAGTTTGCGTTCTTAAATTTGAACAATTCTTTGACTATAACATCTGCATTAATTACAGGTGCACCAGTTTCCGCATCTGTGACAAATCCCAGATAAACAGGTTTATTTTTATTTAATATAGATTTATTTACATTATCACAAGGGTTTTTTACAACAGGTGGTGTGCCAGGGACAGGCTTTAATTTAAAGCATTTTTCTATTAACTCTGGAGAAAGTTCTTTCTCTATATCGGAATGAACGGTTGGATCTTTTTGTGTTATTCTTAGATAGAAATTCTGTACTTTTGGATTTGTCTTACAATCTTGATCAAGTGGTACATTTTTCTCTTTCGCGGTTATTTTGCAAAGATCGGTTCCACATTCAGGACCAACAAAATAAGCTTGTTTTTCGCCTCCGCTAGTTGCAATAATCCAGGAGTTTATATATAGCTTCCACTCATCTATAGCAGCCATAACGATTTGATTTTTATTGTCTTCAAATTTTTTGCAATATTCTATAGTGTATTTAGCGGTGTTTATAATTGCATCTGCCTGTTGCTGTGCAGTCCTTTCTTCACAAGGTGTTAAGGTCGGGTCCGGGTCTGTAATTGGTTCAGGTTTAGGATTCTCTTGTGGTTGGGTTTCAGGGAGTGTCGCTGTTTTTTCTAACATAAATACATTATCCTTGTAAGGAACAAGATCAAATTTTTTTCCTTGGTCGGCGTTGGAAACAGGTTTATAGCCATCTTTTGTAATACGTACGACAGGTTTCGCACCCGCTGAACAGTATCGAAGGAAAATTTTGTTGTTTTGTATAAATGTTTGACAATTACCAGCTGTAACAGTGGCTGTAACAGAGGTAACGTCTATAAGGTTATCGTCTTGATCTTTTACAACGATAGGATAAAAAGGATAACATGTTTTGTGTTCGGAATTCCATGATCCATTCTTTTTGCAACATTCCTTTTGTTGTGGATTTTTGATAGTGTCGCATGAGTCTTGTGGTGTTGAAGTATAATTACACATTTTGTGATCTTTATCCCATGTTCCGTGATCTATACAGCATTGATGTTCGGCAGCATCTGTGATAGAGGCACACTTTGGATCTGGTTGTGGAATAGGTGTCGAAGTAGGATTACATTGGTTGCCATTCCAAGTTTTACCATCTGGTATTAATTCAAAGGTGGTTGTACCGTCTTTGTTTAAATTTTTTGATGATTCTTCATTTGGATATTGATGATAGTTTGGGGCGGAAGCTTTAACGCCTGCTGGATTTGTAAATTGACACTTGTTATTAGTTGGTCGTTCGCAAGTTTCTTGACCGTTCGAAAGAGTCGCTTGGTTGGTTATATCTTTGTTGTTTGCACATATATCTACTACCTTGACCGGATATTCTGTTACAGGTGTGGTGGTGGTAGTACATGGTTTGCCATTCCAAATTTGATTAGTCCCCTTGCACCTACATTGTGCCGGATTTTTTGAATCAAAGATAACCGTAGAATTTTCTTTTGCAGCTTCATCACAACACTTTCTTGCAGCTGAGCCTTCTTGATATTCATTACAATCTTGTTGTGTTGGTTTAGGTTGGTCTTCTGGTTTAGGTTGTTCGGGGGTACATTTACCGTTTTGCCAAGTTTTACCTTCTGGTAATAATTTAAAGATGGTTTGTTGGCTAGTTAACGTTTGTGCCTTTTCGGATTCTTGATATCCTGTGGCATAAGCCTTAACGCCAGCTGGATTTGTAAATTTACAATTGTTATTAGTTGGTTTGCAAGTTTCTTGACCGTTCGAAAGAGTCGCATTAGCAGTTAAAACAACAGTTTCATCACATCTATTTACTACCTTGACCGGATATTCTGTTCCAGGTGTGGTCGTTGTATCAGTAACACATTTAGTGCCATTCCATGTTTTGGTAGTATCCTTGCACTTACATTGTAGTGGTGGCCCCGGAAGAAATGATTCTATTTCGGTAGGATTTTTCTTTATTGCCTCACAACAGTTATATGTTGATTTGTCATGTTTATATTGTGAGCAGTCTTCTTTTGTTGGAATAGTAGGAGCAGGGACACATTTACCATTTTCCCATGTTTGACCCTTTGGTAAAAACGCAAAATAATATCGCTTTGTATGGTTTAACGTTAAGCTATTGTAGATCTGGTCACAGACTTTTAAGTCCTGTCCGTTACAGCTGTATATAGTATAGGTATTATAATTGTTAATTATATCGTCCGGTGGTAAAATTTGACCATCTGGATTTATGAGCTCACAATTTGAGTCGCATTGCTGTGTGATTCCGGATTTTTCCCCGGTTGTGTATTTAAATTGGAATGGTTTTATTAGACTTTTTGTACATAAATCCTTCAAGACAACAGTATAAGTCTTTGGTGATTCACACATTTCTGTTTTGGGGTTCCATGTAGCATTTTTATCGTTACAAACACATTGTCCGTTTGCGTCAAATTTGACAGTTTTGTTGCCTTTTTCCAGTGCCTTTTTACAACATTTTATTTGGGATTCGTTACCAGGATATTTTTTTTCACAAAATTGATCTGGATCTTGTTTGTTGGGGTCACCAGAACCACCGTCAACAGTAGTTGTTTGTGAAGAATCACCATATTCACTACGATTTCTTTCGTCATTCGTCGACTGTGTTTCTTCAACACAACCAACTATTATTTCTGTTTCATCCGGCTTTTTCGGGTTTTTGAATCTTTTATCTGTTATTTTTTGTGTAACTGGTTTAAATCCTTTTTTACATTTTTTGATTCTGCACATAAGGTGACCAGGGGTGCCTTCCTGTGCTTCGGTTTCTACGAATTCGTATGATTCTATTTTTTCATGGGTTTTATTACCGGTTTTTGCATCGGTTATCAAATCTTGTTCATATGTAAGCTCGCAACGTTTCTTACAGTTGTCTATTGCTTTATAATATTTTTCTCTTATTTCAGAACCCGTGGGTTCTTTCGGGAATGGATTATCCCAGGTTTTGTCGGCTCTATAAACATATGTTTTATCAAATTTTACTTTAATTGACGACTGTTGTCGTGATCTGCTGGGTTTTTCTATAATATTTGAACCGCCAGACCCATCATCTTTATATTTATTAAAAGGCAGTGGTTCATATATATTTTCACAATTTTTAACAAATTCTTCTAATTTTTCGCTTAAGTGTTTTTTTAATTCTTTACCATCAAAACTGAAGTCTTCATCTGTGCAAACGAAGTCATTTACTTTATGATTCTTTTTTGTTAGTGATAACCATGGATGATCAAATTTTTTTGCGCATTCTAAGTTTTCCATACGTTTTTTTAACGCGCCATCAAATTTTATATTTGTATAGTGTGCGAATATATCGTCGTCTTCTAGTGCCGCCTGTAAAATTTCGTTGTATTTTTCAACTATACCATCAGGGATTTGTTTTTTTGTTGGGATAAAAAGAGACACGTTATGTTCGTTATAATTTGTTACTATTGTATTTAGTGGTGTGTCTTTTCTTTGGCCGTCGTATTTAAAACACCATCTTTCATCATATTTGCACAGGTGTTTTTCTAATTCTGCTAGGTTGTCCCCCGTCGGCCAGGCTGCAAAGGAAGTAGTTGGCAGGAACGCCAATGCCAGGAAAAGGGCGGTAAAGAAATTTCCTACAAACTTCATAATTTTTATTTTACAGTAATCACAAATTTATCACAAGTGTTTTTTTCTGTTTTCAGGGTGTTTTTTTGTGTTTTTTTTTCTGGAATCCATCACAGGTTCTGCCCCACAGGGGCGGAACTTTCAACCCCCTCTTGCTACGCGAACTCCCCCACCTTGGGGGAGAACACCTACCTCCTGGTCTGGTGACCGTGCTCCCCCCCAAGGGGAGAATTTGGTTCGGGCTTGGGCACCGCGACCGGTTTGATAACATCCGGTGCAATAGACCGTGCACTCGAAACCCAAAAAGCAAAGAAAGATTTAAAAGAAGAATGTCGTGCTAATAAAGGTACTTTCAAAAACGGCAAATGCGAATTACCAGAAGAAGGAACCGTAGCTGGGAATTATCAATATTTTAAAGCACCAGCAAATGATCTTGACGGAAACATATGTGCTACTACTTCATATGCAGAATTGGCGAATACAGAAAACAAAGACCGTATTATGCCTGATCAATGCTATAGAATGGTACAAAAGGCAAGCTGTCCAAAGTATATAGAAAGCTATAAAACAGATAAACAGGGAAAATGCTTAGACTTGGACGATGTTGATAAAAAAAGTAACAGAGGAGTTGTGTCAAAACAAGAATGTGAAAGATGTATACAAATTTGGAATCAACGAGAACAATGTGCCAAAGAAGCAGAACAATGGTGTAGAGCAAATGGATATATAAATTAAATTATCAATAAAAGCAGATTCTGACGTATCAAAAAGATGGTTAGTAAATAAATAAAAATTTATTATTCTGTTACTGGTGTGTTGGCAGGAACTAAGCTTTTCTGTAAATCACCTATACTATTAATAGTATCAGTAATTTCTTGTTTTTTTTCTGGTGCTATTTTAGAGCTAGAATCACTACTTGTCCGCGTTGTTTTTTCCTTTTTTACACAAACATTGCTTTCCAATTTATATCCAACAACACAAGATTTAACAACGCAATTGCCCTGACCATCGTTTACAGCATAAAGATGATGTTCTTTTGCATTCGTACATACCGTGCCTTTTGGTTTGTTTTCGCTACCGTCTTTCTTTACACAAACATTGTTTGCTTCGTCTAATTTATATCCAACAACACAAGATTTAACAATACAACCACCGTTACCATCATTTACGGCTAAAAGATGATGTGCTTTTGCATCGGTACATACTGTGCCTTTCAGTTTGTTCTTTCTGTTGTTGTCGTCAACTCCAGGGGCTTCATCGTTTGGGCCACCTTCGCCACCTTCCTGGTCACCGCCACCAGATCCAGCACTTGGTGTAGGCGTTGTTGGTTCTTCTGGCAGTTCGCATTTGCCGTTTTTGAAAGTACCTTTATTAGCACGACATTCTTCTTTTAAATCTTTCTTTGCTTTTTGGGTTTCGAGTGCACGGTCTATTGCGCCGGATGTTATCAAACCGGTCGCGGTGCCCAAGCCCGAACCAAGCATTGCCGATGATGCACCTGTTTGTGAACGAGTTTCACGATAGGCATTTTCTTTATATGTTGTGGCGTTTATGCCAAACCATTCCTGCATACATATAAATGTGTCGCCCGCATATCTTTTACGTGATGCGGTTGGATATTGTTGTTCTTCCCCTGTAAAGAAGTTTACAGTATAAACACAATCAAAACTGCGTTCGTCAAACATTGCACCAATTCTTTCGCAACTGTTTCGCATCAAATCACGCAGTGCATACATGCGTTCTTCGTCAGATTTTACTTCTATTTCGGCGTGTTCACGTAATACGCCAATTGTATATCCAACGCGTTGCGATAAACCTGAATCTTGTTCAGTGCAATTCTTAGCGATTTTTTCGCATGCTTTGATTGCTTTATCTTGTGCGTTTTTGCCAAGGCATTTATTAAATGTTGTGCCACATTCTTCCTGGATACAGGCGTTATAAGCGTTTCCACATTCAATAACAGCCGTATAAGATTGTAATTGAACGTTCAAATCACGATCGGCCTTGATTTCAGTTGTAAATAATCTAAATTCTTCGCCTGTACATTCTATTCCACGACGGCAACGATTCAATTTGTCACCAAACAATGTATCACCATCCAACGCACATTTTGTAAAATCATCACCACATGTTTTTTTCATGCATTGGCGTAATCCAGTATCGCAGGCATTAACACCATTTGCCAATGAATTTTGCATGGAAACACTTGCACGATCCGCGGATTCAGATGCGAATAGGGCGGCACGTTGTTTGCGGATTTGTTCTGCAAATTCGCTGTCGTTAATTTCATCCATAGGCGATTCGGACATACTGGATATCACATCTTCAAATTGTGTGGTTTTATTATCTATGACTAATGGTTCCGGTTCTTCATAGAAAACAGTTTCTGTTTCCACGACCGGTTGTTGGGCCGTTGTTGTGCTTTGACGGGTTGCGGTTGGTCTGCGCGCCGCGACGGTCGTATTTGCGCGTGTTGATATGCGGGTGCGACCCGTATCATTAGTTGCCGCATTACAATTTAACGGCAATACACACATCATTGCTATGACGGATAAAGTTTTTATAAAAAATTCATTTTTATAATTTTTCATACTCTTTCTTTCTTTATTTTAATTTGTCGCATGCTATGTCGTAAAATTTACACAACTGATTCGCCAAAGTCTCTTCCCATTCATAACCAAGGGCGCATTTATTACGCATATTGTTTTCACATACCGTTGCAATACAATTGTCCTTTGCAGAATTATCTTTGCATGCATTACGGGTGCTGGTTAATTTGTTTTCGCGTGCCTTTTGATATGCCAAAACAACACTTTGCAATAATTGGTCTGCGTTCTTGAACGCGGTGTCGCGCGATGCAATTAAATTTGAACGAATTGTCTTTAAAAACGAATCGCATCCGGTTGCAGCAATGCTGCATTCTGAAAAATATTTATCAAAGTCCGTATCCGATTCGCATTTTTTATAACCGGCAGTGCAACGTTTTGCATCAATAACGCAAGTTGTTATTTCGTTTGAACAAGATGTTTGCGATTTTGTTTCTTTTGCTTTTTCAAACAAATTAGACATTTCTGCGGAAATACCGGCGGCTTTACAAGATTGTTCAATCAAAGCGTCATAATTGTCCGTCACATCATCAGGTGTACAGCCAGATACTTTCTTTAAACAAAGTTCGGTTGCCCAAACGTATCTTTCGCCCGCATCTTTGGGCGCTTTCTTTAATTCTTTATCTGATATATTGTATTTTGCAAATGATCCAGCAGAAACAGAACGCATTGCAGTTGATTTTGTCGGTTCGCCCGCAGCATTTGAACCACAATATTGACAACGGGCCGCAGGATTTGCACCAACATTTATCGCACATGCTGAATCCAAACAACGTGTCAAATTAGCAACAGAACATGCACCAAAAACAAATGTTGGTGCTAATATAAAACCAAGCGCAAAAAATAATGTGCTACGTGTCATGTATTCTCTCTTGATAAACTATAACAAAAATCAATATTCAAAGCAAAGAAAAAATACTACATATTTATATAGTAAAATTTCTGGACAGGTTAATATTTTTTATGCTACACTTTTTGATACAGAGAGAATAGTTGATGAAATTCGCAAGATTTTTGCCGGTTGCGTTGATTTTTATCCCGTTCGTTGCGTTTGGGGCGGTCAATGATTTTCAATATGCGGCACAGTTGTTATCTGCGGCACGACGTGGTGATGTGCAAACTGTTCAGGTTTTAATTAATAATGGTGCAAATGTTAATTATGTAGATTCTACTGGTTTGTCTTTGGTTTGTACTGCGGTTATGAATAATGATACGCGCGCGATACAAATTTTGCAAATGTATGGTGCAGATGCGTCCCAATGTGATCGTCAAATAAAACAATATAAACAAAAAACAACCAAGGCGGCACGTGGCGAACAATATGGTTTCTTTAGCGGATTGGGGACCCCACAGGTTTTAGCTTTATCTGCGATTGGTGTGGCTGCGGTTGTTGGTGGGGTTTTGTTGGTGTCGGATGCGTTCGATAGTGGTGGCAACAATAATGCTTCCGGTTCTTCTGGTGATACTTCGCATGGCGGTGGCGGCGGAAGTGGTGGCGGCGGTTCCGGAAGTGGAACAACACAAATGTTGGCGTTGAATTTGCCGTATGGGCCGGCATGCAAAAATAATGTTTGTCCAACTGATTTTTCTGCTTGGGAATCAGGTGATACGGTCAAAAATTGGGATTACGAATATATGTCCGCAAATGGTTTTAACTATTTGATGGCGGCGCGCGCGTATTATCCTTTTGTTCGTGGATATTATGGAATGGATACTATAAGAATAGATAATACAAAAGCACCATTTGATTTATCTACTTTGCCGTATACTTCTGTTCCAGGGGGTGGAAAACCAATTAATGTTACAGCAATAACTGGAACTGGTGTTAATAAAGTTGATAACAGTGTTGTTGATGGAATTATTCCATGGGTTATTACTTCCGAAATAAGTAATGCGCAATCCGTTTGTAATCAATATGGTTCGGGTTCTACCGAGTGTCAAGATGCATTGGCGGCAGCCACAGGGACATCCCATAAGTATTATAATTTGTCTGGGGCAACTGTCGCGGACGCAACGGAAAACACCGATTTTGATTTGACTGATTCTGGTTCTGTGTTTGGCAGCGCAACCGATGCGGACACTAAATTGGCCCAGATAATCGCCGGATGGGAATATGGTGGACGTAGCAGTGGTGATTATTATGGTTTTGTTCCAAATGGACAATTAACTGTGTATAAGATTGGTGCAGGAAATGGTATTTGGCAAAATCCGTCTGCATCAAGTAGTGGCAGTTATGTTATGGATGGAACGTCTTTGGCCCCAGATGATACTTTTGAATTATATGGTGAAACTATTACTGTGCAATCTGTGGATGGTGATACTTTTGTTGCAACATCAAGTACAAAAACTTATAACGGCTATATAATAGATAATGTTTTATACATAGACTCAAATGCAGATGGTGTTATAAATCAACAATATTCAATGGGCGGGGATGGTTCTTTGACTTTGAGTAAAGTGTTGAACGCTGCAGATTATAAAAATTATGCCGCTATAAATAGTGCTTTGCAGTTGAAGAGTTCTGGAAATTATGTGACAAATGTTGTGGCGAATTTGTCTTTGACAATACCGTCTTATGATTTGGATTATGTGACGGTGTCCGGTGCTAAGTATATATATGATAGTGCTGCGAACGAAGCGACAAAAATATCATCTTATTTGGGGTTGATAAACAATTATTATAATGTGAATACATCGGACGATTCCAATGTTAATACTCCGGGGCAAGATGCACAATGTGCGTTCGGCGGTTGTTCTAATAAAGCGGCGGCTATAGTTAATAATCCTGTTGTTATTGTTAATTCAGCTGGACGCAATCGGTTTGGTATAAATTCAGGTGAATCTGTCGAGGTTCAAAGTGCAACGTTTGAAAACTTTGCGCCAGTTGTCTATGATAATTTACAAAATTTATTTATGACTGTGGTTGCGGTTAATCCTGTTGATGGGACCGCGGAGCAAACCATATCTGGATATACTGCAAAGGATGCAGGGAAATTACAATTATCACAATGGAACGATCCAAATGATAGATCTATAACTTATTCGTCGCGTATTTGTGGGTTGACTGGTACTGGTAATGGGGGTTCGATGAATCCTTGGTGTTTTGCGGCACCTGGGGAAACAGATTTAGATGCTGCTGCGGCAATGGCTGGTTCTGTTGCGCTGGTTCAAAGTGCGTTTGATTATATGAAACCATATGAAGTGTTTTTATTGTTGGCTTTGACTGCGGATGGTCCTTATCTTGGAACAAATCCAAGTACAGGGTATGCATGGTCATCAACAAAAGATTTAAAAACTTATTTACAAGAAATGTATGTTTTGCCTGGCGGTATGGATGACAGTGATGACCAATATTTGGAAACTTTCAAACAAGCGTTTGGTTATGGTATGATAAATCTGGAACGTGCAACACGTCCAAATACAAATGTTTATTTTTATAATTCTGACAAACAAACAATAGTTTCCGGGGATAATACTGCGTATTGGCGTGCAACATCTTTACACGGATCAAATGTGTTGTCTTTGGCGAATGCTGTTGCGATAAAGACTTCTTTTTATGATATATTGGAAAGTGCAGATGGAACAATATCTTTGCCCCGTGTTTGGCATAGTGATATAGCATTAAATAATACAACAAAGTATGGGCTTTATATGGGTGATGTTTTAGGTGATTTTAATGTTGATTCAACAAACAAGCGTGTAAACAGTGTTGGGAATTTTGAATTTGCTATGTCTTTGTCCCCACGTGCGTACAATGATAATCTTAACGGATTGGATAATTTGCATATAGCGTTTGTTGATGATGATTTTAACATAGTCGGCGAATATCAACATTTTATGACCGATGGTGAATCCAGATTTAGTGGTCGTGCAAATGGTTTGTTGGCTTTGGCTTCGAATACAGTTGCATCGAATTTTGATTATAAATTTGGCAATTACAGTTTTGGTGCTCGTGCTTTTTCTGGAACAATAACAGATGAAAATTTATTAGACAAAGATCCTGTCGTTTCATCGCAATTTGAACCAGGGCGTTTAGGTTTTGTAAATGGTGGTGCATTTAATAGTGCTTATAAAAATGATAAATTTAATTTGGGTGTTTCAATTGGTGTTATGAACGAATCGAATACTGTGTTGGGTATGTATGGTGATGGTCTGTTGGCTATGAATGGTGGAAAAACACGATATGTAGATGCGGTCGCTGTTTATAATCCATTTGATAAAGTTAAATTGTCTTTGCGTGGAACATTCGCAAATACAAAAGTAAATGAATATGGTGGTATTATCGCCAGTATTTCTAATTTGAAATCAAACGCGTTTGCTGCGGGAATTGATATAGATGGTTTTTCGTTCACAGCGGCTTTGCCTTTGGCGGTTGTTGACGGTAAAATAGGGTACGATTATGCAGATTTTAATGTTGTTGAAAATGATGGTAATTATGAAATTGCAATGAATAATCCGCATACTGAATATTTGGATTTAGGTGCGCAAAAACGTGAGATGCGTTTTTCAACAAATTATAAAAAATCTTTGGGTGCATTAACTGATGCAGGCGTTGGATTTATGTATCGTGTTAATCCAAATAATACCGATGCATTTGGAAATGAATCTATATTGATGTTTAAATTACATCATCGCGTAGGAATATAAGTTTTCTGCTGTTTTTTGGAATACGTTCTTATGGTTTTTATGTTTTTTATATGAAAAAATAAAAAACATGAAAACGAAAAAAATAAATCTTTCTTTATTGATAGCACTGGCGATTGTTGGTGTTCATCAGGGTGCCAATTCCTGCACAGGAATTACGTTAAATGCAACAGATGGAGCGCATATTGTTGCGCGAACAGTCGAATGGGCCAACGGCGAAAGCCCCAGCGATTATATAATCGTTCCAAATGGCTATTCGCAACAATCTATGTTGCCAGACGGAACGCGTGGCGGTATGAAATATGATGCGTTTTACGGCTATGTAGGTCTGGCGTCTGAAGATTATGTAATCGAAGGATTAAATCAGGCGGGACTTTCTGCGGGATTATTTTATTTTCCAAAAACAGGTTCTTATCCAAAATACGATCCGGAACAAAATAATGTGACAATTTCAGATACTGAATTTGTGGCTTGGATTTTGGGCAGTTTCGAAACAGTTGATGATGTTATATCGGCTTTGAGTTTGGTTCGTGTTGTTGCGACAGATGCGCGCGCGGATAATTTGCATTGGCGTGTTGCTGATAAATATGGACGCCAAATAGTCATAGAATATATGGACGGCATACCAATGGTTTATGAAAATAAATTAGGTGTGTTAACAAATGCGCCTGAATATCCATGGCATATAAAAAATTTGAATAATTATATAAATTTACAGCCCGGAACAAGTGAAAAACACAATTTTGGAAATATAACATTATCACCGTTTGGACATGGTTCTGGATTGCTTGGATTACCTGGCGATGTTACGCCACCATCAAGATTTGTCAGGGTTGCTTTTTATCAAACAACTGCGCCAACCCCAGATACCGCGGATAAAGCAGTTGCCGAAGCGTTCACTATATTGGAATCAATGAAAATACCAATTGGAATTCAATTTACACCACAACAAAAAATTCCAGATATCCCGACGGCAACACAATGGACGTCTGTGACGGATATGACGAATAATAGATTATATTATACGACTATGTATAATCCCACAATTCGTAAATTTGATTTAAACAACATAGATTTTTCAACCGTTGAATATCAAATTCATCCACTTGATACGGTTAAAACAAGGCCGATGGTGGATGCAGTCGTGAAATAATTTTTGAAGTTGTTCCAGAGAGTTATGTTCTCCCAAAAAGGGAGAACTATTGTTGTTGGGTTGTTCTCAACCTCCACCCGCTGAATATATATCCAGGTCTGGTTGGGTTTGGTGGTAATGTTATTTTTTTACCATAAGTGCAAGTCGTTTGTGCGACTATATTATCCCGGTCATACCAATTCAGATTTATAACGTTTGGGGTGAATACAGCGACTTTTTCATGTCCAGTATTC
>JAZROL010000005.1:0-9470 GCA_045648665.1 Candidatus Enterousia sp.
TGATAATTTTTCTGGTGCCACATATTCAACAGCAATAACAACCAATATGAATAATATATGTGCAGAAAATGCACCTGATGCTTTACGTGCGGTATTTCAACCAAAAAGAATAATATGTTCCGACGGTTATTATTTGCCGGCTAACATTGACGAATGCACAAAATGTTTGAATGACCATTATTGTCCTGGTGGTAATTTAACATTTAATGAAACAACACCACAAGGTATAATACAATGTCCATCTGCGCATCCTTTTGCACCGGCTGGTATGTGGCTTGCAAGTCAATGTGGACGCAAATTACATGTTGGTGATAATGTTATGTATTTGCACCAATCGCCAGCTAACCCAACCACGCATCGTTTGTATGTAAATTATAACAATGTGACTTATTCTGCAAATGCAGTATTAAGGGATACAAATTCAAATAGTTTTCCAAAAATGTCTAATGGTGCAAGCAACGGTTTGCATTTAATGATTGATTTTGCAGAATATTTAGTTTGCGATGATTCTGTTCCCGAATGTCGTGGGGAATAGAATTGCTTATTTACGATGTCTAACTATTTTTTCAATATATCGCCTGATTTTATATATTCTGGGGAATTTTTTGCAGATTTTTTTTGTGCTAACTTAGCATATTTTTTTGCGTTCTTTTCATCGTTATTCATTTTATAATATTCAGCCATTGCCCAATCAGATTCACCACCTGTTGTCACACGTGCCAATATCCAATATGCCAATGGGGAAGGTTCTGTTAATATAATGCGTTTGCATAATTCGGTTGCACGTGCCCAATCATCTGGTTTGTTTCTTTCGCTTAATACTAATGCCAGGGCGGTTTCTATTTGTGGTGTGTCTTTTGTTAATTTTAAACTTTGTTCATAAGCGCGAACACTGTCATCATAATGGCCGTATTGGTATTCTATATCGCCCAATAATTCGTAAAAATAAGGATTTTTAGGATTGCGTTTAATCAACGTTTGTGTTCCTGTTTTTGCCACATCCAGGTTCCCATTTTGCATGTTTGCGATTGCACGTGCATAAATTGCAGAATCTGATTTGTTTTTATATGGATATCGCGTAAGTACATTTTTTTCTTTGTCCAAATACCCAATTAATTTAGAGCGCAACATTTCATATTTTGCATTTTCATTTTCTTTTTCTGTCGCGGTTTGTGTTGGAATTTTCTTTATCTTTGATATTTTGGATTTAGCATTATTCAACCTTTCATTGGTCAGTGGATGATTCACACGATTTGGATTTATTTTTGTTTCTATTGCACCATGTAAATCGCGCATTTGTTCGAAAACTTCAATTAATCCATTTGGGTCTTTGTTTGCGGCAACCATTAAATCAACCGCAAAATCGTCGGCTATGCGTTCTTCATCCCTTGAAAAAGATAACAAAGATTGTTGCGCAACACCCGTTGCACCAGCGACAACGCCGACACCGGCGGTTGGATTGCCACCAGCGACCATTAAGCCAACACCCAGCGCCTGAATAATCATAGTGCGAACCATTTCGGCATGCATACGTTCTGATATTTGTACCATGTGTCCGCCGATTGTATGTCCCAATTCATGCGCTATGACCGCGCGCAACGCATTTGGATTTTTTATTTGTTTAAGTAATCCTGTGTATATAAAAATATCTTCGCCACCACGAACGAAAGCATTGAAATCATCGTCCCTGATTATATATATTTTCAATCTGTTTTCTGGGATATTAGCAGCGCGTGCAATTGGTAAAACTATTTCAGTAATACTTTTTTCTATTTCTGTATCATTTATGATTGTCGTGGCGTGGACATTCAGCGCGAATACTAAACCAAATAAAAATGTCATAAACTTTTTCATTATGCCCCCGCAGTGGTTGATAATCCAAATATAGCCCGCAACTGTTTTGCCCAATTTTCATCATCACTATTATTATTTATGACCGCCATTTGTGCCAATTTGAATAAATCCCTGTGTTCGCGATAATCAACAAAATGATATTGTATCCAACCGCTTTGTTTAGTACCTAATAATTCGCCAACACCGCGCATCATTAAATCTTGTTCTGCGATTACAAAGCCATCTTCGGTTTCGCATAATATATCCAGTCTTTTCATTCCATCTGGTGAAATATTGTTCCCATAAAGCAATATGCAAAATGATTGCAAGTTTCCACGCCCAACGCGCCCGCGTAATTGATGTAAAGCCGCCAAACCAAACCTTTCCGCATTTTCAATAATCATAATAGTGGCGGACGGAACATCTATGCCAACCTCTATTACGGTTGTAGAGACCAAAACGCGCATATTTGAATTTTTGTCCGCGAATTCAGCCATAACTTTGTCGCGTTCTTTTTTATCCATTTGCCCATGACAAAGCCCAGTTCCCGGAAAATGTTTTTCTAATTCTTCAAAGCGCGCCGTGGCGGCGGTCATATCTGAAATTTCAGATTCAGCCACTAAAGGACATACCCAAAAAACTTTTGCGCCGTTTTGTATCTGGGGTGCGATACGTGATATTAAAGCCTCTACGCGTTCCAGCGGTAATTTAGTTGTTTTAATTGGGATTCGTCCCGCGGGCTTTTCGTTTATAATTGAAACGTCCATGTCGCCATAAACAGTCATAGACAAAGTTCGCGGAATAGGGGTCGCGGATAATGCCAACATATCCGGATTGTTCCCTTTTGTGCGCATAGCGGTTCTTTGTGCCACACCGAAACGATGTTGTTCGTCAATCACAACCAATCCTAAATCTTTGTATTCAACGTCTTCGCTGAACAAAGCGTGTGTTCCAATCGCAATTTTAGTGCGCCCTGATTTTAATGATATTAATTTTTCCCGACGTGGAACACCTTTGTCCCGTCCAGTTAAAACATCACACACCAACCCCAATTCATCACATAAAGGTTTTAATTTCGCAAAATGTTGTTGTGCCAACGTATCGGTCGGTGCCAGTAATACAGATTGTGCGCCTGTTTCCGCCATTTTTATCATTGCCGCCATTGCGACCATAGTTTTACCAGAACCTACATCGCCCTGAACCAATCGCATCATGGGGACAGGTTTTTTGAAATCAGCAAAAATTTCATCGATTGTGCGCTGTTGTGCACCCGTTAATTCAAAAGGCAACGCAGCATAAAATTTATCAATTAAATCATATTTCTTTTCGCGAACAGGGCGCAAATTTTTTTGTTCTTTTCGGGCTTTGCGATTTAAAGCAATCGCGCTTTGATGTGCAAACAATTCACAATAAGCCAATTTAGAAACGTACGTTCCATTTGGGGCTAAATCATCATTGGTTTCCGGAAAATGCACGTGTTCCAATGCGTCCAAAAATTCCAGCAATCTTTCGTTTGTATTGTGCGAATTAAAACGTTCATGAATAATTTTGAAAATTTGATCGCGAACGGAAGCAAAAGTTTTCTGTGATAACCCTTCGCCGGATGGATAAATGGCCTGGTGCGTTGGAATTTTATGTGCGTTTTCAGGCAATTCTATGAAATCAGGATGATTTATAATTGCACCGTTACGGGACGAATAATCCAATTTACCACTGATTATACGCCATTGCCCTATGGGCATTTTTTCCATCCAATAATCCAAAAATTTAGTATTGAAAAATTGCACAGTGACCGGCGCAGCAAATTTATCAGCGCATACAATTTGCGTTGGACTTCGCCGGCCCTTGAAAAATCCGCCTTTTTTGTGTGATTTTATTTGCAGAGAAATTGTAATTGTATCGCCAGTTTGTGCGGATACAACCGAATCCAAAATTTCACGCGGACGTACATAGGACGGAATATGCAATAAAAAATCAAGCACGCGCCGCCCGCCCAGAACTTCATTAAATTTAGCGGCCAACACAGGTCCCACACCATGTATGAATTGCAAATCAGAATAAAGAAAATCAAACAACTCTTTGTCCATACCATAAATGTAGCAAATTTTTTTGTTTTAAGGCAATAAAAAAAGCCCGCTAGTTCAGCGGGCTTTTTGTGTTTAACTGATTATTTTGCAAATGAATATGCCATTTTCAAATGGTCGGCGTTATATGTGCCGTTCATAATTGCCAAAGTGTCTTCGACAATCACTAATTCTTCATTTGTTGCAATCATAAAGATTTTTACACGTGAATCAGGTGTGCTGATAACTGCTTCGTCAACGCCTTTGCGGGCAAGGGCGGTTTTGTTGGCCTCTTTGTCCAATTTGATTCCCAATTCTTCCAATCCTTCACAGAATTTTTCGCGTAAATAATCGTCGTTTTCACCAACACCCGCTGTGAATACCAATGCATCAACATGACCCAATTCCGCCATATAAGCACCAATGTATTTTTTTACATTTTGTGCCTCCATTTCTATGGCCAATTTGCAATCGTCATTGCAATCTTTGTTTTCTTCAATATCGCGACGGTCGCTGTAACATTTAGTGATACCCATCAAACCAGATTTTTTATTCAATTCGTTTTGAACCAGTTCAATTGAAATACCTTTGCGTTGTGCAACATAAGATGGAATAGACGGATCAATATCGCCACAACGTGTTCCCATTACTAAACCTGCGGTTGGTGTCATACCCATGGAAGTATCAACGGAAACACCATTACGTATTGCCGTAATTGATGCGCCCGAACCGATGTGCGCAGTGATTAAATTACATTCGCTGGCTGGCTTTCCCAACATAGCGGCGGCACGTTTAGAAACATACAAATGCGATGTTCCGTGAAAGCCGTATCTGCGAACGCCCAATTCAGTGTACCATTCGGTTGGCACTGGATAACGGTATGCCGCTGGTTTCATTGTTTGATGAAAAGCGGTGTCGAACACTGCAACCTGTTTAGCGTTTGGCAATAATTGTTGTGCAGTAATAATTCCCAAAACGCCACTTGGGTTGTGCAAAGGTGCCAAAGGTGTCAATTCATTCAAAGTTTTAATAACGTCATCATTGATTTCAACCGAAGAAGCGAATTTATCGCCACCCATAACGACACGATGTCCAACACCGCCAATTTCGTTCATATCAATAGATGCGTCCTGTAACATTTGCATAACGACATTTAATGCTTCTTTGTGGTCTTTCATTTCAGTGACTTTTTTGTCTTTTCTGCCGTCTGGATATTTTTGTGTGACGAAAGAATCAGGCAAACCGATTTTTTCAACGTTTCCGCCAACAATGGCTGTTTTAGTATTCGCATCAAAAACCTGATATTTCAGGGATGATGAACCACAATTCAAAGCAAGTATGTACATTATGTTATCCTTTTAGTTTCTTTTTACGAAACCAACGATAGCAAATGATTTCGACTGTTTCAATAATAAACTGTGAATTTTATTTTCCAATTTGCATTTGTGATATTTGTTTTTGCGCCGGTGTCTTTGTGGAATACCCAAAAGGCCTGGGATGCGGAATATAAACGAACATGTAAACGCCCATTTGAAAGGTATGTATTCACATGTGGGTAAGCATAATCGCCAATGCCAAAGGCGCGAACTTGATCGTTTGCGCTATATCCGGCTTCGTCAGTTTGACAAACCAGAACAACATCTGCAAAAGCGGGCAAACTATCATACAAAAATTCTGCATCAAAATAATTCTGGGCTGAAATTGCCATTGGATTTACTGTGTCAGAATTTATCGCTGACGGTTGATATGTTGCGAAAAGTTCGGTCCAAAAATCATCAGATACTGAATTTATATCAAATTCTTGTAATATATCAGTTGTTGGAATTTCGTCTTTGCGCGCCAAAGTAATGCCGCCAAGCGTCGTTCCATCGTGCAAACGTAAAGTATTAGTTGTTGTATCCATTGTTATTTCACCGGCCATGCCAGTAAAAGTATCATTTTCAGCGGTTGTTCCGCGCCGAATTTGTAAAATTCGTGTCATATTTAATCCTTTTTATTTAAGAAAATGTTGGAAAAATTAAAAAAAAGACGACGGAAAACCGTCGCCTTAATTGTAATGATTATATCACAAATCGACTAAAAAATCAAGCCGCTTTCGCATAGTCCTGTGTGAATTTGGATAACATTGCTTGCATTTCTCCTTTGTCCATACGTTGTTGCAACTTTTTAGTGTTCATGTGGATAAAGTTCTTTGTTTTTCCCGTTTGTAAAAATTCCCAATATGCCATCAATTCCAAACAATCATTTTTGTTGTTTTCATCCCATTTGTCCATTTCTTTGTTGCGGGCGTCTATGTCGTTTTGTGCTTTTTCTTTTGCACTTGTTGCGGCATCATATTGGGACATTTGATTACATAAATCCACGTATGCAGGATCGTTCATCAATTTATCATGTTCCGATTGTGCATCGTTAATTGCGTCTTGTGCGTCTAAATAATCTTTGTTTCCGGCACTGTATTGAGCTTTGTTTGCCTCCGCTTCGTCACGTTTTTGTTTTTCAGCCGGATCATTTTGTCTTGTCCGCAAAGATTTTATTTCATTATTTTTGTCCCTGAATTGTTCCATTAAATTGTCTATTTCCGCCAACAAAGTTTTTTCGTAATGTTCTGCCTCTGTCGGGGACATACTTTTTTTAGTGACAGGATTATTATATGTTCCATATGGACCCTTGGAGGCCAATATAGCCTGACGCTTTTTTATTTCTCTTTTTATTTTGCTGCGTTCTTTTTTTATGTCTTTTATTTTATCGTCGATACCATCAAAGTCTT
Source organism: Candidatus Enterousia sp. (assembly GCA_045648665.1). Lineage (GTDB taxonomy): Bacteria > Pseudomonadota > Alphaproteobacteria > Rs-D84 > Rs-D84 > Enterousia. Next base: position 6,664 of record JAZROL010000005.1, read on the forward strand.
TAACTATTTCATCGTTTTGTATATATTTTTCATGTGCAACCTTGTTGGTATTCATTTCCTTCTGGGCTTCGGTTGCTTTATTAACCAAGGTTTGCATTTGGTCTTCTTGGTTTTTGATATAATTTTTTGCACCGTCTATATCCAACCCATAGGTTCCTTGTATATGTGCGACAGAATTATTTATAGTGGTATTACTATTGTCTATTATTGATTTATCGTTTTTATTTGCCTTTTCGGTATTTTCTTTCGCCGTTTTTCTTTCGCTATCCAGTTCGGTTGTTCTGTTATCCGCCAATTTGCGTAAATCTTCAAATCCCTTCAAAGGTTTTCTTATTTTACGTATATGATTTACAATACCAGTAGCGGCATAACCAGTGGCCTGAATTCCAAATTTTATTGTTTTATCCAATGCGCCTGTGACTAATTTGATACCTTCGTTTTTATTCCAAGATAAGCCGCCATCAGAGAAAATATTCACATCGGTTTTATTAATTGCGTCCATAGTACGGGAAGTAAACGTTCCATATTGCATAATCGATAAAACTTCCAATGCGGTTTTTGCTTGTTTTACTTTTCCTTCCTGGACAGCGTCTTTAATTATCTGTTTGACAATGCGGTTCATTTGATATCCCCAACGCAATGCGCCGTCAATATCATTGGACAAACCGCCGTCTTTATAGGCTTTCAATTTTTTTGTTAACCATTCCATATGGTCTGCGGCTTCAAACGGTTCTTTGCCGCGCAATTTACCCACGATATCGCCAGATTTCTTAATAAGAACGTTTAAATCATCGGTTGGCTGGATTTCGATACCTTTCTTGTCAAAGGTTCCGATAATAGCCTTTGCTGTATTTTTAATATACACATTATCACGATGAACGGTCAGGTATTTTTTAAGCACATCGCTGTAAGTGTCTTTTAATTTTTTATCAATCCATTGCGACGGATTTTTAGTGCTGCCCGTATATTTAGGCGCAATAAAATTCTTTTCGTTTAATTTACCGGTGTAATCGGTTCTTTTAAGTGCTTGTTCTATTTGTCTGGATATAGTTTTATTTGGGTCATATTCAGTAAAGACATTGCGAACGGCACTTTTTTTATAAAGTGTTTCAAATATTTCCGGTATTTTCGCCCTTAAAGCATCACGATTGTCTTTTGTTACATCAAGGTCTGGTTCCAGTGCAGTAAGAATATTATCCAGATTTATAGAACCTGCAAGATTAGCAATGTTTTCCGGGATTTCGCCATACGCGACCTTTCTGTTAAAATCAGAAATAGCATCACTGATTGCCGAACGCGCATCTGCAGAATTTACAGATTGTCTGCCACCCAAAACCGCTAATAATGTATTACGTTGGTTATATCCTAAATCGACATAATTTTTTATGTTTGTCTGGGTTAATAATTTTATAAACTCTTTTATATCTTTTTCTATATTTGCGGGCAGGGGTTTATCTTCAAATGTTTTTCCTGTACCAAAATATTTGTTTACGAAATCTTTTGCATCAGTATTGTCACGAAAATCTTTTTCGTTTTCGGCCATAGAACGGAACACATCGCGCAATAGTATGTATAAATTGTCCAGTTCTTCATCGTTCAGTTCAGATATTTGTGGTAAATCGCTATCTTTCCATTTGGTTTGGTCTGCGCGTGGAAAATCTTTGGTCCATGCTTTCACATCTTTGTTTGGGTAATCATCTTTTTTTACCCATCCATTAAAGCGTTCCAAAATGGGTTCTGGCATTGCTTTCAAATTAAGAACAGCAAAATACTTATACAAAAAATCTTTCATTTCCATTGCCATTTCACGCTCCTTTGGTTCGTGGTGGACACTTTCCCACACCCAACATTACAATTATAGCATTTTTTGCCATAAATTCAAGGGGAGAGGGTGTTTTTCATGGGGTTTTGTTCCTGTGCACAAATAATATATTTTGATATATAATCGTGCCTATGAAAATAAATCAAAATCTTAACCATATATTTTTGAAAACTATACCGTATATTTTATCTATTATGGGGGGTGTGTTTGTGTTTTATTTTTCACAAAAATACTTGCACAGTCCGGGTTGGCTGGATTTAATGGATAATATCGCGGCTTCGTTATTGGCAATACCATTGGTATTTTTGTTTTATGATTATTCTAATTATTTGGTGACGCGCCGTATGAAAAAGAAATTACGTAACAATGTGATAAATACAGTCGATGGATTTTTGTTTAAAATATTGACTAAAATCAAAGGAATTGTGCAAATCCAGCATCTTGATATCCCGGTCCAGGATTTGAATTTGAATTATAAAAAATTGAATTTGGATAATAAGTATTTGCGTTCGATTAAGCGATATTTGAATCAAATGGAAGAATTGCTTTATAAATCTGATAAAATAGATATCTTGGAACCGCAACATACGCAAATATTGTCTTTCATAGCGCAAGAATTAAACCAAATCATAAACGAATGCAGGTACCACAATGCGCCCAAAGAAATAGCCAGATACATTGAAACAACATTGTCTATGATAGACGATTGGTTTGCGGCAACCGGATACACCACCCGCCGTCAAACAAGAATAGGGAAAATGTAATTTCTCATATATAAAAAAACCGCTGTTGCGGTTCAATTTTTCTGGTGGAGGCACAGGGACTGGCTTGGCTGAACGCCTGCGCCGCATTCGTATTGTGTTCGCTGCACTTTGTTTGCAAACACAAACTCATAGTCGAACAAGGGTTCTTGTCCACTTGTGCCACAGAAATAAAAAAAACACCTTTCGGTGTCTCTTTTATTTCTGGTGGAGGCACAGGGACT
>JAZROL010000006.1:0-68169 GCA_045648665.1 Candidatus Enterousia sp.
CTATATATTCCCTATCACAAGGAACATCTACTAACTGCCTAGATGTATTTTGGTCTATTGTACTTACTCTCAAATAATTAAATATCATTCTGTACCCTTTAATCGATTCGTATGAATTATAACTAATAGAATTATACTTCACAGTATGAAACAAGTCAAGAAAAAGGTTATATTTCATACTTATTAGAGTTGAATCTAGGCTATACCCTAAATTCATACAAAATATACTCTATTTCAACATATAATTCTTGATAATTTCAAATAGACTTATAAAATTATATGCAAGAAAATTGCTTAAAAGGATTACAAGTTGAACCAGTTAGTTATACATTATCATTTGGACAATGATTTACACGAGATGAACGCAAAAACTCTAAATCTGTGTGAAGCAAAATCCTTGATAATTATAGAAAAAGTTCTAAGCACTCTTGAACTAAATTTAGATATTCAACTTGTTGTTCGTTCTGAAGGCGGAATTCGGGACATTCTTACTTTTCAAGCTAAGACCACTTTTGATAGAATATTTTTAGGGTTAATTTATCCTATATTGCTGAATATCATAATCAGTTTGGCAACAAATGCCATATCAAATCCGAAACAAGTAACATTATCAGACGATCAAATAAATCAAATTGCAGATGCTATTGCTGCACGAATAAAAGTAGCACCAGAACCAACAACCGAAGAAGAATTTTCCGCCAGTGAAAAACGCAAGGAATATTCAAAAAACATAGCAAACTATGTGCAACGTTTTAATAATGACGATAATTTAATTGATGATTTACAAAGAACCAAATCTGCTTTTTATAAAGCACTAGATTCAGATAATACGGTTTCTGCAGTATCTATAGAACAAACAAAATCAACTGATGATAAAATTGAATATGTAGAACAAGAAAAGGTGGAAAAGAAACAATTCAAAGATTTTATTTTATCCGAAGAAAAACTAGATCCTGTTGAAGACAGGGATGCGGTCATAGAAATTATATCCCCTGTTTTAGACGGAACAAAAAATTATAAATGGAGAGGTATCTATAATGGTCAAGAAATAGATTTTTATATGATAGATAAAGATGTGAAAGCTAATATCGCAAAGGGTTTGACTAAATTTGGTGCAGGAAGCCTTATGTCTGGGGTATTAGAAATGAAACGAAAAAGAAATGAATCTGGAGAAATCATAATTACAAATTATTCTTTAAAAGAAGCATTCACTATTCCAACCGATGACGGAGGTGAATTTATCACAAACAAAGGATTAAAAGAACGCCAAAAGATAAGAGATGCCCGTATGGCTAATCAACCTGAATTATTTGATTACCATGTTGATGAACATTGATGTCTATTTATTCAAAATATAATAAACACCCTTAGTCGAGCCTTGTTTTTTCAAATGTCCTTTAGTCACAAGTGACTGCACAGCTTTACGAACTGTTTCTGGGTTCTTGTCGGTAGCAGTGATTATTTCAGCCATATTCATTTCTGACTTATCAGCAAACAGACCCAAAATCAACATTGGTGTAGCAGACAACTTATTACTGCCTGCTTGTTTCAATTTCTTTATTTTGTCTTCCAAATGTCTTTTCTGTTTTACCAGTGACGAGATAAAGAAAGTCAACCATGGTTCATAATTTACTTTATCCGTCCATATTGTTTTCTGGGTGCCACGTAATGCACGATAGTATGCATCTTTGCTGGCTTCTATGATAGATTCCATGGATGCGTATGGCATATAATCGTAGCCAGATTTCAACATCAACATTACTGTCAAGGCACGTGACATTCTGCCATTACCGTCAGAGAAAGGATGGATTGACAAGAAATGTACTATAAACACACCAATTGTAATGATTGGATGAAAATATCTATCACCCAATGTGTTATTGGTCCATTTAATAATTTCTTCCATTAATTTTGGTGTATCAAATGGGGTTGCGGTTTCAAATATAGAACCGATTTCATTACCATTTGCATCAAAAGCAGCAACTCGGTTAGAATCTTTCTTGTATTCGCCACGATGTCTTTCGTCTTTATCAGAATACGCCAATAAAGTCTTATGTAACTGTTTGATATAGTTTTCAGTTAACGGAATATCTTTATAATTATCAAATATTGTTGTCAACAAATCAGAATAACCTGCGACTTCTTGTTCATCACGGGTTGTAAATGATTTTTTATCAATATGACTGAATAATTCTTCAATCTGTTCATCGGTCATTTTGTTGCCTTCGATACGATTAGAAGAACCAACGGATTCTATGGTCGCAATACGCTTCATAACTTTCAATTCATCAGGGGATGGACGATCAAGCCCAGCTGCCCATAAACTGTTGAATTTGTCTATTTCTGAAATACCGTTCAACATTTCTGATGTAATTACAATATCACGATTATTTGGCATATTTATACCTCTTGTTTTTACCAGATATTACCAGAAAAGCTAAAAAAGTCAAGAATTTTTACCAGATATTCCCAGATATTACCAAATAAACAATATTTTTTACCAGAAAATCACACATATTCCCCTCTTGTACGTTTGATTAAGCAAAATAAAAATATTTTATAACCCCATACAAAACAACCAGAAAATATGATATAATACGTTGGTAATAAAGGTTGTGTTTATGAAAAAAGATTCTTTTCCAAAGACTGTTCGTGGTTATTATTGGTTATGTTTACGCAAATTTCCTTGGTTCATAGGAACTGTTTTCGCCTGCACTGTTATTGGTCACGCACTTGAAATGGTATTTAGTCCATTGATTACTAAATGGATGGTTGAAATATTTGAAAATGCTGTAGACAAGAATTTTGGTGATATTATACACCTGTTATGTTTAATGATTGTGATGATTTCAGGTGTTCCTTTGCTGAATACATTTAGCAGATATTTAATTGGTGCATATCAGCAAAAATTTAATCGTTATAAATTATATTTGATTTATAAACGTGTTTATGAAAACGATATTTCTTTCTTTTTGGATAAATCTAGTGGTCAAATAATGTCAGATTGCCAAGCGGCTTATGATAATTTGCATTCGCTGACAGACGGCTTTTTTGGTAAAATGATTGGTATTTTACTTGGTTTTGCTTTAATCATTGGTTCTATGTTCACCATGAATATATGGTTTGTTATTACTTTGCTTGCATATGGGGTGATAAAACTTGGTTGGGAATGGTCTTGGAATCCCAAAATAGTAAAGAAAGAAAAAGAAGAAATGAAAGAATGGTCGGTTTATCGTGGTCTGCGTAGTGACAGTTTAAACAATGCTTTGGCGGTTAAATATTTTGCAAATAATAAATTTGAAAACGGTTATCTGTATCATGGCCGTGATAAATTAATAGAACTTGTGCGTACCAGATATTTTCTTGAACGATGGAAAGATTTTCCAATGGATTTATTATGGGCAGGTGTTCGTATATTCTTATTAATTTTATGCTTTGTTTTCATAAAAGACGGCACAATCAATTTATCTGATGGTGTGTTTGTTATGACTTCCGCTGCTGCAATAAATGGTGCTTTTTCTTCATTGAATCGAACAATTCAAGATTATACTCGTAATTTAGCACGTGCAACTACTGCATATGATAATATAATTGTTCCTATCAATATACAAGATAAAGAAAACGCTAAAAATCTGAAAATCAAAAAAGCAACTGTTGATTTTGATAATGTATCGTTTTCGTATGGCGACAATCATGTATTTCATAATTTCAACCTGCACATAGATAATGCGGAAAAGATAGGTATTGTTGGGCTTTCGGGGGCGGGTAAAACCACATTATGTAATTTATTGCTTCGTATGTATGATGTGGAATCTGGTTCTATCATGGTGGGTGATACAGATATTCGTGATGTAACCCAAGAATCACTTCGTAAAAGCATATCTTTCGTTCCCCAAGAAGCAAATATGTTTAACAGAACTATCTATGAAAATATCAAATATGCAAAACCAAATGCCACACGTGCAGAAGTTATAAATGCAGCCAAGAAAGCCCATATCCACGAATTTATCGTAAAATTGCCACGGGGTTATAATACATTGGTTGGTAATAATGGAATTAAATTATCTGGGGGACAAAGACAAAGGGTATCTATTGCACGTGCTTTGTTAAAAAATGCACCAATATTAATGTTGGATGAAGCCACATCTGCACTGGATTCACAAAACGAAGTAATGATTCAAAAATCGTTAGCCAATGCGATGCACGGTAAAACAACATTGGTAATTGCCCACCGTTTATCAACCCTGCGTAATATGGACAAGATTATAGTTATCAAAAACGGTAAAATTGTAGAATCAGGCAATCATAAACAATTATTGCGTAAAGACGGTGAATACAAGAAATTATGGAACCTGCAAACATCGGGGTTCGTGTCTTAAAAAAGGTTTTGATAATGGCAAAATATGTACCAGATAACTCTTTGATAACAACCTGGATTGATTCAGAAAGAATTGAACCGTACCCGTTGATGGCGGTGTTTGAATTTGATAACAAACACTTGATATATGTTGGAACGAAACACAATTCTTTTGCTCATCCTGCACCAAAAAGTTTTGATGCCATAAATTATGCTTTTTCTAAATTTGATATTGACTGTGTCGTGACTGAATTTGAACATACATATAAAAATATTGAAGACAGATTTGATGTTGCAATAGGTGAAACAGGTATGAATGAGTTAGCGTATGCACCATATATTGCCAAAAAGAAATGCATTCCTTATATATTTGCTGATACTAATTTAGCAGATTGGATTAAGGTTTTAGATAAACTCTCCCATGACAAAGCGATTATATTGCAAACTATGTGGATATTAAATAGTGCAGCAAAATATAAAAAACATTTTAAAAAGAACGACACTATTAAACATGCTTTTGACAATGTTAAAACAGATTTATCTGAAATGGGTTTTGATATGCCATTAACGATGGAAGAGTTAAAAAAATGTGTAAAAAATGATTTTGGTTTTGATGTATCTGATGAAAATATATCTGATATATTGAATACAATCCCGAATTGGAACAAGCCAGATATAAACGGTCATATTACAAATCAAATATGGGCGGAAATAGGTCTGTATTCACGAAACCCTTATATGTTAAAATCCATATTTAAAGCGATAAATAAATACGACAATGTATTGGTTACAATGGGTGCTGGACACTATGAAGAACAACGTCTTGCATTGGAAAAAGCGTTTGGCAATCCAAAATATATCCATAAATTTCCAACATCAAAACGTGTTGATATGGAACAAACAATGCAACCGTTATCACATTTTCCGCAAATTATTGAAACACCAAGATTGGTGTTAAAGGTTATTTTACCAACAAATGCTAATTCTGAAGCAATGTTGAATATAATTGAACAAAATCGTGATTATCTTGAAGCATGGCAAGGACATTTTGGTGCTTTGCATACCGTTGAAGAAGTTCGTAAAAAACTTGAACACAGATATTCTCAAATTGCCAATAATGAAGGTGTTTTATTTGGTATTTATAAAGATGATAATTTAATCGGGCGAATTCGTTTCTTTGATGTAAAAGATAATAGCTGTGAAATTGGTTATTGGTTAATAAAATCTGAAAATGGGCATGGATATATGAGCGAGGCTTTGCAAGCACTAGAATCAGAACTATTCAAATTTGGTTTCAAAAAAATCAAATTAGATATAGATAATGGAAATACCCATTCCGAAAATATCGCTAAACGCAGTGGCTATAAACTAGAACAAAGATTACCAATGGCCAGTTATGCAAAATGTGTAGGCAAATGTGATTCCTTGATTTATAGCAAAAATAAAGGTGAAAGATGATGCGGTCTTCGAACACAGATTTTGCAAAGCAATATGAACCATTAAAAGAAGCCAAGGCTGAAATTCAAAAGCAAATTGATATACTGGTTGCGAAAGATGCCAAGGCTAATTTGGCACGAATAAACGAACTGGTGGATAAACGTGATGCTTATAGGGCTGCCATTATCAAATTGATAAACGAAGGTTCTGACAAAGCATTTGAAGAATATGCCAAGAAATTGTTTGATATGTCATTATATGTGATTGGGAAAAATCTATCTGGTTCTGCCGTCAAATTTGATAAATTATCAGCCGAAGAAAAACTTAGTTTCGCCCAAGAATTTATAAATCATATTGCTGCACGATTCAAAGTGACACCTAATAAGTTGGTCTATAAAGAAGATTTACCAGAAGGCATGGGTGCAGAATATGACGAAAAAACAGATAATATCAATATAAACAAAAACGATATGAATGGTTTACAATATGTGACAGGAATGCTTTTACATGAATTCACACATTATCTGTATCACAAACACCCAGACAAAAGCCCAATAGGCAAAGAAAAAGCATTGGCTGCTGTGGCAGAAAGTTATAATGGTTATCGCAATCTGGACGAATATAAGCAAAAGCCTTTTGAAACCGTAGCATATTATGTCCAAGATTACTTTGAAAAACACAAGTTCTATGAACAATTGTTATCACTTATAACCCCAACCCCAGACCATGAAAGATAAGTCCATATTTTTGCTTAAACCAATTTTTTGTGATATAATATCCCTAACAGGACTGGTTTAATATATGGATTTACAAGATATAAGCCTTTTACGTAGTGGAATAAAACACCTTATAGATGTGGATACACAACACAGCCTACGAGATAAGCAGGTAGAAGCATTTCGTGCCTTGGTATCTGGTAAATTTACAGACCAACAAATTGCCCACAGTTATTTTAAACTGCCTACTGGGTTTGGTAAAACGGTTATGTTTGCAACAATGGCACGTGCATATTTTGATGCAATTGCTGCCGCTGGTGCTAAACGACAAAAAATAATAATAATTGTTCCACGTCTGTCCTTGATAAATCAGACCAAAGAAAAGTTAGATAAATTTGCAGATCTTGTCTCTACTGAATACAGTGGTCGTGTGAAAGATAACAAAAGCGATATTGTCATAACTACATATAATTCATTAGGAAGATTGTTCGGCACAGTTGATTTTAGTGAAGTTGGGTTGATTTTTGCAGACGAAGCACACCATATGCTGGGGGGTAAAATTTCTGAAAAATTGGCTTTTTATAATAAATTTGTGCCAATTATTGGTTTTACAGCAACACCTGAATATGAAGCAAATCGTGCTGTTGCTGATATGTTGACCACAGAGATATTCGCAATGGATATCCCAGACAGTATAAAAAGCGGTATTTTAAGTCCTGTGAAAAACGTTTTGTATCGTTCCAGTATAGTTTGTGATTTAGAAGAAGTGCCTGCATTATCAAATGGTGATTTCGATTATGAAGCAATTACAACAAAAATAAGTCCTGATACTTTGGCAACAGAAATTGCACGTATTTATGCCGAAGGTGTTGATGAAGATACGGGAATTGAGTTTAGAAAACTGAAAGCAATTGTAAATTGCCCAAATGCCGAAATTGCTAATTTGCAAGCAGCCAAGATAAATGAAATTATGGGACGTGAAGTTGCAATATCTTTACACAAAGTTGGTATTAGCAATAAGAAATATGATCGTTTACAGCAAGACTTTATCGATGGGAAATATACCATTGCATGTCAGGTTGGAACAATGACCGAAGGTTTTGACGATGTGACAGTTTCTATGTGTATAAACTATCCAACACGTTCAAGGGTAAAAGCAGAACAAGCCGCAGGTCGTGCAATACGTATTGATGACAACAATTCAAATAAAATTGCTTTTGTTGTAGATACTATATTTAGAAATACACCAGAAGCCTCAAATGAAGATATATTATATACTGTATCAAATTCTAAACAGGTATTATTCAAAGATATTGCAGGGGGAATGGTGCTTTATCCAAAAGACTTTCAATCCCAAGAAACACAACCTAAAAGCCCAAGAACTCGTAGTACTGGTAATGTAGAATTTGTAGATTTTGATTTGATTACAGACAGCACAACATTGATTGAATTAAATCGTAATGTCGAAGAACGTATCGCAAATAAAAATGTTAAGATAAAAACATCAGAATGGCAATCTGCCTTAGATTTGGCAAATGACGAAACATTCCCTATGAACACACAAAAAATTATATCCCAAACAATGGAAAAATTACAATTTGATATACCAGATTTTATAAAATTAAAGAAAAGTGAAAACGGTTTGTTTTCTTTGTGTTTGCACCATGATGGTCGTGAAATATTTCTAAATAAAGCTGGCATTAAATCATATCAAATCAAAACAGAAGAATGGTTATCTGCAAAAGATTTAAGAAAAGATCCATCTTTCCCAAGCGGTGACGAAAACAGAATTTTAAAAAAACTTGAAGAATTCCAATCACAAATGCCTGATTTTATACAGATCAAAAACTCAAGAGGCAAACCTTGTTTATGTCTAAGTCGTCATGGCAAAAAACAATTTATGGCGAAAGCAGGATTTATAGATTACCCGCCAAAAACATCAGAATGGCAATCTGCACTTGATTTAGAAAAAGACCCTACGTTTCCAATGACAAAAAGTGAAAAAATTTTACAAAATTTGAAATATTTCCAATCACAAATGCCAAATTTTATAGCAATACGTAAACCAAAAACAAGCAGTTCTTCTTTATGTCTTCATAGGGATGGCAGGGAAGAATTTTTAAGACGTGTACAAGAAAGCAAAACAAAATCTATGAAAAAGGCTGCAACGGGTGTTGCTGCTGTAAATAATATCATAGAAACCAGTAAAACTGTTAAATCCACTGCAGACCCAGATACCCACCAAAAATAGCAATCTGATAATCATAAAATATTCATTATATTTTTTTGTAATACTACTTGACAAATAATATTTTTTGTATTATATTTTGGTCGTAACATAACAAAACCACAGGAGTTTATTATGATAACAGTAACACCAGGTGATTTAAAAGCAGTATATCAAGACGGCAAACCAATGTTTGTTCGCAAGACTTGGGAAGAAATGATGGAAGCATATGAAAAATGTCCATTAAAACAAAGATTGGACTTTTATCGTAGAAGTGCCCCAGAAGTATGCGACAGATTGGATTCTATCAGTAGATTGAGTGTCGAATTAGAAGATTTTTATGTAGAAGATGGTGCTAATTGGGTTATTTTATATGCTTTGCCAAAAAGAAAGAACATAGCAGAAGCACGTAGACAAGAATATGCAGATATGGCTGCTGAAGATTTGCAAGGATTGGGATTTGATACAGTTTATAACTTCAAAGACCAAGGCAAAGGTTCTGGTTTGGCTGCTGCTGATATTGTATGTGAATACGATATTAAACAAAAACCATACACAATCACATCTGCACGTGTTCAGGATATGGTTGCATTGAACAAAGTGGTTCTCAACCCTGTTATCAAAATCGATGTTGCTCGTAAGTATGTTGACCCTGAAACAGGCAAGGAAGTAATTGAAAAAGTTCCAGCTGCTGAATTTAAAAAAGCAGTTAAGAAGTTCTTGGCTGAAAAAGGTATGCTTAGCACAGAACCATATCGTACACGTTATTAATGGTTGTCCAGCACATACAAGATAACACAAACAACAGACCACCCGATTGGGTGGTTTTGTTATTTGTTCTTAAACTTTGCAAAACAGTTAGTATCACGAAAGCGATTTTCGTATTTTAACCACCTGTCTTGTTTCAAAACTCCTTCTAATTCATATCCCAGTTTCTTTGCAACATTTACAGAATTCTTGTTCAAAACGTCATTATGAATTATAATTTTATTAAATCCGTTCTTGAATAATTCTTGTTCCAATACTCGTACAGATTCCATAACATAGCCGTTGCCACGATAATCATTTGCCAGCCAATAACCAAGTGCTACCTTTTTATTGCCAGAATCAACTTCTACTGCTCCACACATACCAATTATCGTATCATTCAGAACAATCGCATATTCAAAAGCATCACCATTATCCCATTTCTTATCAGACGAAACAAGGAAGTTATAAGTATCTTTCACAGATTTAGTATTATTTAACCATTGCATCCAAGGTAATAAATATTTCTTGTTCTGTATCAATACTTCATACATTAACTCTGCATTGTGCATTGATGGTTCAAGGTGTATTAATGTGATTCTTTTACCTTTTAATACATATTTCATAACAATGTTCCTTTTAATTGTACTAATTATAACATAAATACCTAAAATCTTCAATTTTTATATATTTTGTGATATAATTATTTGGAATACTATAAGGTTATTATATGCAACTGACCTGGCGACAGAAAGATTTTGAAAAGGATATCGATTTTATACTGTTTCACCAGAAAGATGGAACACCTGTCTGGTGGCAAAAGCAGTTATTCAATGTGTATCCTGATTTGAATTATGAATATGCCAAATCTTTACCCGAAGAAAAACGGTTTGAATATATTACTGGTCAAATGAAGATTCAGGTAAAAAAGAGAAAACCTATCATAGATAACTCTATAAACGAATTTAGTAAAAAGTGGCATAGCTTATCATCCAAAGCAGAAAATGCTTTTACACAGGCATTTAACAGCGATTGTAGCGGTATATTGAATGATATGATTGCAGAAGTTGGATTAAATCCGATTTGTCCACGTGATATTGAAAGCCATACCTTTGATATTTACCATTATTTTGACCCAAGGTATGCAATAACAACAGCTTTACACGAAATAACCCATTTTGCTTGGTTCTATTTCTGGAACAAGCATTTTCAAGACAATCCAGCAGAATACGATTTTCCAAATATCAAATGGTTGTTGTCAGAGATAGTAGTTGAAACACTTATTCGTAATTCAGCCATAAATGATTTGATAGAACAACCAAAATATATTGCTTATTCATATTTCTATGATATGAAAATTGGTAATGAATTGATATTTGATACTATGAAGCGTTTGTATATGAACCGTAAAGATATATATGATTTTATGGATAAAGCATTTGAATGGATAAAATCAAACGAACCAGAACTTCGTGATAAAATCCAAAAAGCAGAATCAAAATAAAACACTCCCAGCATTTAACTAAGGAACATGCTTTAATCGCTATATTTCTTGTTTAATATGTCCTTTTCGTATCTTTCTACATATTTACCAAAATCAATATTTTTACGTTCTTCAAATGCCTCTGGAGCAATATTCATTAAAGTGCTTAACTTATTTATTAAATCGGCAATCATCTTAAGTTCAAACTCTTTATCCAGGAACTCAATATTTGTGGGAATGTCAATAGATGAGAATTCACCATCTTCATCAAATGATATAATGAACCCAGAAATTTGGATATAATTATCTAAAACTAATACTACTTCTTGTTTATTGATGTTTCCATCCTTTGCTTCCGTCTTTAATTTTGTAATTTGCATGATAGCCCCCTATGCTTTTTTCTTTATTTATTAAGAACTATGTTCGCAAAACAAAAGATTATCCTTGTAATTTTTTGCCTGTTATTACAAGAAAATCATATACAAATACCATATCAGATGTGGGTTAGCACATACCCACTAACCTAAAAACATCCGAAATAAACATCCTTTATAAGAGGCATTTCTAATTCGTACAAATATAAATATTTGCAAAATTTACGTTCTATATACTAAGGAACCCAAGGATTTAACATGATTAATAACAATATATTTTATCCCGATACATTGATTACTGTTGATGAACTATCAAAGATGAGCGGTATTAGCAAATCAACCCTTTACCACGATATTTATAAGTCTAAAAAACAAGATTTGAAACCATTATTCCCATATATTAAGTTGGGTGGGAAAATCCTTTTCAGAAGTTCTGACATACAAAATACTATTAACAATGCTTTTTCCATTAATAAATATTAATCCTATGACCCAAAAGCCATAGGATTATATCTAACACCTATTTTCTAAAAATACGGTATATTCTACCAGCTAATTTGTTTATAGGATTAGGTATATTTAATATACCTTTTTTCTTTTTATCAAAAGCTGTTTTTATCATACCGATAAGCTCTTTAAATTTCCCCCTTTTCTTTTGACGTTCTTTTCTTTCTTCTTCAGATTCCTTCGGTTTCTTTTCAAAAGACACATGAAACAATGTTTCCATTGTATAATACATTGGGATATCGGCTTCTTGGAGATAATCTTTCCGATCAAATTTAAGTTCTTTAACTAGATACATGCATACACCCTCTTTGTCATACACATATCTAAAATCAATAACATTTTTACCAAATTGGAACTTTTCTCTGACTGTTTCACAAGCTTCCTCTAATGCTGGCATTTTCCAATATTTAGGTTGTTCTGGAGGAGCTATAATACCTATATGACAATGCCAGATTTTTTCTTTCCCTTTTTCTATAACAAAAATAAAATCAAATCCGGGTTGCTTCTCCCAATGACTTCTTCCTACACAAGCTCTCTGAATCTCTCTAAGTATTTTTCTATACATTTTTAATGATTCAGTAAAATCCTGTGTTCTCGCATATCCACAATTAGACTTAGAAGGTAATTTTATACTCAATAAAGCAACTATATTATGCTTCATAAAGTCTTCTTTCAAAGCAATCTGATAATCATTTAATTTTATGTCATGTTTTCTAAATTTTCCATTGGATTCCCACCAAAGTTCTTTTTTAAATTCAGGATCTTGCAATATAGTTTCTGGTTCTCTCTTAAAACATGTTTTATCTGTTTTAGATCTAACCCAGGTACGTCTTTTTATAGTTTTACTATACTTTATTTTCTCTATCTCAGAAGGATCTACATAACATAAAGGTATAGCCCATTCTGGTACATAATACTTTTTCTTATTCATTTCTTTATTCCTTATATTTTAAATCGTTAACGTTATGGATGTTGGTTAAAAAAAGACAAAAAAAAGGAGACCCTCCCAATTTTTTTTCATCACCCGGCCAGACAAAATCGTTTAAAGAATAAGTTAAGTTACTTATTATTAATTTTGCCTATTGAATAAGAACTCATAATTTTTCTGAAAATTGCATTTTTTTACTTATTTCTTTGCATGAATATTTTGAATAGTGCATAATTAGAAAAAAGGATAAAAACATGGAAAAATATGATTCATTCCAAGCATTATTATCAATGTCCCCTGAACTGAAAAAGGTTTACGACACCTTACTCCCAGAAGACATATCAAAACACTTACATAAGGAAGCCCTGACACATCTTCAGGAATCTATAAAGACATTTATTAGAACTCTTATGATAAACAATATATTAAAAGATTTTATTCAGATTACTCGTTCTGACATATCTATGTATGTATCAGACATCTTAAATCTACAATCGACAGAAAAACTTAAAAAGCACCTTATATCTATTTACAGTAAACCAGGGGTAAACATTTCTGAAGAGGAAGCAGAAAATATGATAGAAAACATGGATATTTTAATAAAACAATTAATTAATAACATAAAAGGTGAAAACAATGGCTAAAGTTACAGATAAAGACCTTTTAAAAAAATTAGGTGCAACAAAAAGCATTAACAAATTAGAAAAACAAACCAACCATAATACCAATTTGCAATACGTTGGTTTAGCCAGAGTTTCAACCATTAAACAAGAACAAAACGGTCAATCTCTGGAAACCCAAAAGAATATCATTACCGATTATTGTCAATCTCATAACTATCCTTTATCATATATCGAGCAATTAGCAGAAAGTGCATCAAAACAACATCGTAAACAATTTCAAAATTTTTTAAACCGTTTATCAAAGAACACCAAAAATAAAACAGCCATTATTGTAACAAGAGTGGATAGATTAACCAGACAAGAATGCAGTCTTCTTGATGATTTAAGACTAAAGGACAAAATAGAAATTCATATTGTTTCAGATAATAAAAAATTAACATCTAAATCTAGCCCCGATGAAGTTGTTATATGGGAATTTAATGTCAGTTTGGCCAAACGAGAAGCAAGTTTGTTATCAAACAGAGTAAAAGAAGTTCGTAACGCACAAATGCAAAATGGACAATATCCAAGGGCGGCACTTGTTGGATATCTAAACTCAACCAATTCACAAAAGAAAAAAACTATTATCAAAGATCCAGATAAAGCACATTTAGTAAAGAAAGTACTTGAAGAATTCGCCAAAGGAACTTATACACTCGATACGATATGTGCTTATGCTAACGACATTGGATTAACAAGCAAAAAGAATCAAAAATGGGTAAGAGGTAATATGTCCAGCATGTTACACAATCCGTTTTATTGTGGATTCTTTATAGATGGCGATAATACATATAGACATGTATATGACACACTTATCACTGTAGATACATATCAAAAAATACAGGATATTTTATCGGGTAGAAACAAAAAGGCTATTCGTGCCAACCAAAAGAACAGTCAAGTATTTATATTCAGTAATGTAATTAAGTGCAAATGTGGTTGTCAAATGACAACTATAGAAAAACGTAAACCAAATGGTAAAACGTACAGATACGTAAAATGTTCTCATGCATCAACAACTACACCTTGTGATGTAAAAGAAGTAAATGAAAATGTGTTTTTAACACAATTAAAAACAGAAGTACTAGATAAACTTAACTTTGATCCAGAAATATTAAAAATATACGAACCAGCAATCAAAAAAGCTATTCAATTAGAACAAGCAAGTAGCAAACAACAGCTAACCCAACTACAAATTCAAAAAGATGAACTTGAAGCAGAATTAAAAGGGTATATAAAATCCGTATCACAAGGCATTATAACCAAAGATGACTTTGAAATGATGAAACAAGATATTTTAGTCAGAAAAGCTCAAATAGAAGAAAAAATAGCCACAGCAAACGTATCTGAAGAACGTGTAGATAAAATATTAAAAAAAGTATTAAAAATGCTTAGTTCCGGGAACGAATTATTTGAGAGTTCCCAAGTAGATGAAAAAAATCGCTTTCTTAAAATTTTACTTGGGAACTGTATTTACGATGGTAAAAAACTGCAGATTTCCGTGAAAAAACCGTTCGATTTATTCATCTCGAACGGTTTAAATCATACTTGGCAGCCCCACTCGGATTTGAACCGGGATTCTCGCCTTGAAAGGGCGGTGTCCTAACCATTAGACGATGGGGCCAAAACTCTTTTCAAGCGGACAAATTTTATATGATTATTTGTCACTTGTCAAGAATTATCTGCAAGCGTTTAAACACGATTGGGCAATTCTTAGTTTAAAATAAAAATACCGCCACGATGGGCGGTGAAATCTCTGGCGGGATGTAAGGGGCTCGAACCCTCGACCTTCTGCGTGACAGGCAGACGCTCTAAACCAGCTGAGCTAACACCCCAGAGCAAGGTGTATATTATAATTAAATCTTCACAAAAGCAAGCATTTTTTTCATAAATTTTATTTTTATATAAAATATGCAAAATTCTGTTTTTTATTTCATAAATTGACATTGTTATTATTTGTTTTTATAATCGCGGTATGAAAAAGTTAATTTTGATTTTATTGCTTGCCGGATGCAGTTTTAGACCTATTTTTTCAGGGCAAAATATAAATGTTTATGTCGCGCCAATCAGTGGTGTTAATGGTATTGAATTACGTAATTCTTTGAATGCCAGGTTCGGTGGTATGCATGAAGAAAATGCTAAATATAATTTGGTGGTGAATTTACAAGAACCTGTCACGGAATATATGGCTTTGGAACGCACAGGGGATGCAACCTGGCAAAAGGTTATATTAAACGCATCGTATGTGTTGAAATATGATGGCAAGGAAATTGCATCTGGCGCCGAATCTGCATCCGAAAGTTATAGTTTTGTTCGATATCTTGTTGCGGCAAATGCTTCATATAATAATGCCGTATTGAACAGTATTCATTTGTTGGCAGATAAAATCGGTATGCGTGTGATTGCCGAAACACAAAAAAACACTGATTAGCATATAGTATGAAATGGAAAGAGTCTGATTTTAATTCTGGAATATTAAATGTCAATGCGGTGTTGATATATGGTCCGGATGCTGGATTGGTTGACGAATATTGCGACAAAGCTATTGAAAAACTTGATGTTGATAAAGATAATTTACTGGCCATTGATGCAAATGAATTACGTGAAAAACAAGATGCTGTGTTCGCAGAAAGTTGCAGTCCCTCTATGTTTGGTGGAAATAAAGCGGTATTAATATCAGGGGCAGGGGATGGCGACAGTAAAATTATAGCAGAGTTGGTCACTTTATCGTCATTATGTGCGACTATTATTATCACCGCGGGTGATTTGCGCGTAGGGTCATTACGTAAATTGTTTGAAGAAGGAAAAAATATAGCTGCAATCGCTTGCTATACTGATGATACGAAAACTTTGGAAGCTTTAATACACAAAGAGTTATCGGCGGACGCCGGAATACGTCAGGTTACACCAGATGCTATGTCCTATATGTTGTCACACATGGGGGGTGATCGCGGAATTACACGTGGATTTTTGCAAAAAATAGCAATTTATGTTTCTGATAAACATACTGTGGAATTAGAAGATGTTGAGAAATGTTTGCCGGATACTTCTGCATCCAGTGCAGATGATTATATGTATTCTATGACTGCGGGTCATATAAATCAAACTATGGTTGCGCTGGACAGGCTTGTTTACGGCGGTGCAGATGCAAATATGTTGGTTCGTATGTTATATAATCATTTCACTAAATTGTTAATAGCTGTTGTGGATGGACAATTACCAAAATTATTTTGGAAAGTTGCGGATAAGTTTAATATGGCTATGAAAATATGGCCGGAAAGCGAAATAGTAAACGTTTTATCTAAATTAAATGATTTGGAAAAAATGTGCAGAACAAGTGGTATGCAGCCCGAAATTTTAATCAGAGATTTTTCTTTGAAATTATCGGTGCGTGCTGCTAAATTGGCTTTGAAAAAAAGGAAATAAAAAATGTTAGCATCTGTGTATGCACCGAAAGATTTTAAAAGATTAAGGGTATCTGGTGATTTAGTTGCTCGTTGTTTCGATTATATTACCCCGCATATTGTCGCCGGAATATCTACGGGTGAAATAGACAGATTAGTTGCAGGTTTTCTTAAAGAAAACGGTGCGCGTTCATCTGATTTGGGATATATGGGATATCCTAAAAGCATTTGCACATCGGTTAATGATGTTATTGTGCATGGAATCCCCAGTGATGATGTGATATTAAAAGATGGTGATATTGTAAATGTTGATTTGACTGCTGAATATCATGGTTTTCATGGTGATGCATCGCGTATGTTTATGATTGGTAATGTTTCAAACAAAGCACGTGAGTTAGTGCAAACTTGTCAAGATGCATTAAATGCGGCGATTTCAATTTGTGCGCCTGGGGTGCCTTTGTCCGAAATAGGTAAAACCATAGAAGCAGTTGTTAAACCACATGGTTTTTCTATATCACGTGATTTTGTTGGACACGGTATCGGCAAAGTTATGCATGATGATCCACAGATATATCATTTTTATGATAAAATGTGGGATAAAGTAAAAATGGTGCCGGGCCTTGTTTTTACCATAGAACCAATGATAAACACTGGAAAACCCGATTGTAAAATAGATCCTGATGGTTGGACTGCGCGTACGGTTGATGGTGGATTATCTGCGCAATGGGAACATACACTTGGTATCACAGAAGATGGTGTAATTATATTTACTGAAAAAATGGTCAATGATTAAAGATGAAGAAGTAAAATCTTTACAACAAGGTCACAGAGAAAGACTTCGCAAAAAGTTTCTGGAAGATCATTTGGAAGAATATGAAATTCTGGAATTATTGCTGACCTATGCCATACCACGTCGCGATGTTCGTTTGTTGGCGCGCAGGCTTTATAACAAATACGGTAATATTCCCCGCATGTTGTCCGTTCCGTATGAAAAATTGATGGAAAATGAAGGGGTAAAAGAAAACACTGCCGTTTTCTTTAAAGTTATACACAGTTTAATGTTGTTAAAATATGAAAGTGTTTTGAAAGATATCCCTGTGTTTCACGACTATGATAAATTGATACATTATTGTCAATTGAGTGTCGGTGGCAAAGCAACAGAAGAATTTCATGTTCTGTATCTGGACGGAAAATATAGATTAATCAAAGATGAATTGCATAGTGCTGGAACCACAGATTGGGCGGCGGTTTATGTTCGTGAAATCATTAAAAAAGCGGTGATATTAAACGCGCGTAATGTTATTTTGTATCATAATCATCCAACCCCAGGAACATGTTTTTCAGAAGAAGATATAAATATGACTGTGGATTTAGAAAAGTCTCTTTTAAAATTAAATATAGGTCTGTATGACCATTTGGTTATATCTGGAAATGACGCGTATTCAGCAAGAAATATGCATTTATTAGATTGAATATAAATTAATTTTCGGTTTCTGTGACTGTTGCATCTTCATAAACTATACCAGAATCAACCACATCAAAATTTTCATAAAGCAGATAGTTATCATTGTTTTCATAACGTTTATTACGTTCTGCTAATAACGCATCAACTTCGGCACGTGATACCTGAATTGTTTTGCAGCCACGTGCAAATAAATCATCACCGTATACAACGTTAACTATTGGTTTTACAACACTTAAAACACAGAAAATTAAAATTAAAGATTTTGCATTGTTAAAGACTGTATTTATATTCACACCGTTTTTAATGTACAATATGCCCCAACCAAATAACATAATTAAAGTAAAAACACAAATAGCAATCCAAGCCCAATCCAACAAAGTATCAAACACCGGTAATATACAAGACGGATCAATCACAGATATATAATCAGGTTGCACATCAATGCCCGTGAATCCAGAATTTTCTAAGATAAGTTTAATTAGATTTTCGTTCATGTATTATTTTCTTGATGCGGCATTTGTAAAAAATCCAGGCACAGAAAAATCTTCATCGTTTGCGGCAACGCCAGCCCAACCGAATAAATCGCCCAATCCTTGATCTTTATGTTTAGATTGTTTAAACGGCAATATGTTGCGTAATTTGCCGATTTTTCCATGTTTAGAATTTTTTGTTTCCAATGCGATTTTATCTTCGTTCTGTGCGAATTCAGTTGCCAGTTGTGCCAAAGTTGCATCAACACTTTCTTCGTCGTCTTGTGTTGGTTCTATTTCATCTGTAATTGGTGTTTCTGTGTTATCTTCGATAATATCTTCCTGCAAAGGTTTCATTGCGGATAATAATTGTTCCAAATCTGGTTCTGTATCTAAATCTTCAGTGGCTTCTGCAGAGACAGTATTTATTTCTTCTTCTTGGATTATGTCTTCGATAATTTCTATATTTTCAGGTTCGTCGATTTGTTCATTTTTGGAATCGTTTGCAGATAAAATTGATAATATAGGAACTACTTTTTCATCATCGACTTGTTCAATAATTTCTTCTTGTGCAGGTTCGTCGGTCGCTGTTTCTTCTTCGTTTTCTTCGACAATTTTGCGTGGGCGCCCGCGTTTCTTAGTTTGGTTTTCAACATTTTCAATATTTGTTTCAGCGATTATCGATTCGCTTGGTGTATCTTCTGTTATTATCTCTTCTTCTTCAATTAAATCTGTATCTGGTTCAATTGTATCAGTTTGAACTGGTTCAATATTTTGTTTTTCCGCTTCAACAATACCGGCATCATCCGCATCCACAGGCACACCAAACAACACAGTATCGTTGTCCAGGTTTAATGCGCCACGCACCGCGTCGAAAGCAGCGCGAATATCAGCCATATCAAAAACTTCATTTCCAGATATATAGATTATTTTGGTTTTCATAATAACAATACCCCTATGATGATAACGCATTATATCACATTTTAGGGTTGAACGCATATAAAAAATGTCTTAATATAAAAATATGGCAGATATCAAACAACAAATTTTTCAAGAACTGGATTCTTTGGAATCTTGTGTCGTGCATTTGCGTGCAGATGCTTCGTGGGCCAGTAAGCAGACTGATTTAGAGGTCGCAATTTTGTCAAAACAGGTCAAAAGCCTGCGCGAAAAGAACGAACGTGCCAAAGATTTAATTGAAAAATCTGTTTCTATATTGGAGAAATTAAAGAAATGAGTGTTGTTTCTATCCCTATTGTTAATCGCAATTATCCAATGGGTTGTGAAGATGGCCAGGAAGGACGCCTTATCGAATTAGGACGTATGGTCGATGCGCGTGCGCGCCAAATATTGGATAAAATAGGGCCATTACAAGAAAATGCTCTGTTGGCGACTTTGTGCATAGTCTTAATAGACGAAATTCAAAATAAAAATCAAACACCAACTGTTTCAGACGAAGATTTACATGAAATATTGGCCCGTATCCGCGAAATCAAACATAAAATAGGCTAGGGCAGTTTTTATTGTTTATTACCCAGCCCCTTGTGGGGAACTATTGTTGCACCGGGGTTGTGCGTAACCGCCATCCACTAAAAATGTATCCTGAACGGGTTGGGGCTGGCGGTAATGTTATTTTTTCTCCATAAGTGCAAGTCGTTTGTGCAACTATTGTATCCCGGTCATACCAATTAAGGTTTATCACATTTGGTGTTCTTGTTGCGTGCATTATATGTCCCAGATTTGCAGAACACGTATTATGAGTATTTGATGATATGTACGGATTGTTGGATGTTTTTACTATCCCCTGTGCCAATGTCGGATTGTAATAATACGTTCCACCACTACAAGTATATCCGTCCGGACAATTTGCACATTGTACAGAATTCGCCGGCAGAAATTGCCCTGCATTACATTCCGCAGATTTAGGCACCGCATAAATATATTTATATCCCAGTCCGCACTTATTTGAAAAATCACTGATTACTTCACCGAATGATGAAGATACAAAAACAACAAAAAATAAAACAAATATCTTTTTCATAATCGCGTTTTAATTAATTTGCATTGTATAATCGGACACGTAATTGGTTATTAGCACCATTTGCCAAATATTGTCCACAATCGCTAGTACAATTGGCATCTTTACAACTGGACAAATTGCGATCATATACAAGCGTTCCTTGCAATGGTTCATATATTTTTGTTTCACCGGTTGGGATAAAACTTGTAAGGCGACACCAACAATAATTTCCACCAGATGTGGTATCAATACCATTTGCCACAGCGGTTGGATCGTTCCCATTGGTTGGACTGCATATACCTTTAGCGCACACACGTCCATAACTAAAATTAACACAGCCATCGTCTCCAACACGAGTACCATTTATCGAAGCATCCAAAGTAGACATATCGTATATTGCGGGTTCCCAACCAGCGAAAGTATATCCAAAATTATCAATATTCGGCGGGGTTATGTCACCACCCGATTCGCAGGTTGTTGTGTCGTATAATTCACCATTAACATACCATTTTATTGTTTCAGTTTGTGCATACGTAGCAATATTTATAAATATTGCAAACAAAAATAATACGAATCGTTTCATTTTACTCTCCATAACCATGTTCAACAATCCGTCCCGGCTGTGCTTTGCACACCCGCGGCCGCGACAAAGAAACACCGCATTGAAAAAACACAAGGCGGTTGGAGGTTCGAAACAAATTAAGTGGAATTTGTGTGCATATTCAATATATTTTGCAACCCTCCAACTAAATTAAGTTGGAGTTTCCATCCGTACTTAACGAATGCCACTTACAAGAGGTTTCGACACCTCGTCAAAAGAATTCCTTTTGACATAATTATGTTATCAAAATAATTTTATTTAATGCAATAAAAAAATCCCATCGTTTTTGATGGGATTGAGTTTTTTATATTAACTTTCCAATCGCAACGGCGGTGTCGCACATGCGGTTTGAAAATCCCCATTCGTTGTCGTACCACGCGCATACGTGTAAAACGTTTTTATCTATGACTTTTGTTTGTGATGCATCAAATATCGCGCTGTGTGTGTCGTGTGTGAAATCTATGGATACCAATGGTTCATTGATATACCCCAGAATTGCAGATTGTGCCGCCAACATTGCACGATTTACAGATTCCGCCGAAACCGATTTTTTCATGTTCAAAGTCACATCTATCATTGACACGTCAGGTGTTGGAACACGTATCGCAACACCGTCCATTTTGCCCGCCAATTTAGGTAATACTAAACCGATTGCCTTTGCCGCGCCAGTGCTGGTCGGGATAATAGATAAATTAGCAGCACGTGCACGTCGGAA
This sequence comes from Candidatus Enterousia sp., assembly GCA_045648665.1. Classification (GTDB taxonomy): domain Bacteria; phylum Pseudomonadota; class Alphaproteobacteria; order Rs-D84; family Rs-D84; genus Enterousia. The sequence goes on from JAZROL010000006.1 coordinate 22,114, forward strand.
ATCTTTGTGGGTTTTATCCAGTAATTGTTGATCGCCTGTATAAGCATGGACAGTTGTCATCCATCCGTTTATGATACCAAACTTTTTATCCAATACATTTAACACAGGTGCCAAACAATTTGTTGTACAAGATGCATTTGAAATAATTATATCGCGTTTGGTCAAAGTTTTTTCGTTAACGCCAAACACTATTGTTTTATCTGCGCCCGCGGATGGTGCAGATACCAATACACGTTTTGCACCACAATCAATATGAACGCGTGCTTTGTCCGCCGCAGTAAATAATCCGGTGCATTCCATAACTATATCTATATTCAATTTTTTCCATGGCAATTTAGATGGATCGCGTTCGGACAAACATTTAATTTTTTGTTTTCCAACCAATATGTATTCGCCGTCTATTTTTACATCTGTTTTTAATTTTCCATGTACTGAATCATATTGCAACAGGTAGGCATTTTGTTCAATTGGTGCCAAATCATTAATTGCCACAAATTCGATATCTTTACGTCCAGATTCAATAGCGGCGCGCAAAACCATACGACCAATGCGGCCAAATCCGTTAATTGCAACTCTTGTTTTTTTCATGAATTTTTCCTTTCTTTGTATGTATGTATTGTATCACGATATAGGCATAAATTACAATTTGATTTTTTTCTATTTGAAAACTTGCAAAAGAAAAAGACGGTTTTATAATTTGCTTATGAAAACACAAGCGTTGATTATAGCGGGACCAACCGCATCTGGAAAATCTGGATTTGCACACGAATTGGCAAAACGGATAAACGGTGCGATTATAAATTGCGACAGTGTTCAAATTTATCGTGATGTTGAAACTATTTCTGCTTCGCCTTTTGCGGGACGTAAAGAAGATTCTTTCGACGAAATAGACGGTGTGCCGTATAAATTGTTTTCTGTATTACCTTTGGCGGAACATATCAGTGTTGCGGATTATTTGAATTTAGCACGTGTTGCCATGAACGAAGTTTTGGAATCTGGCAAGTTGCCTATTTTCGTCGGGGGCAGTGGATATTATATAAATGTTTTATTAAATGGTATTGTGCAAATCCCGGAAATAGATACACAAATTAGGAATCGTGCACGTGAAATTGTCAAAAATGATATAAATTATGCACGTGGTTTGTTGCCAGAAAATTTTGATTTTTCAGATCCACAACGTGTTGCACGTGCTTTGGAAGTTTTTCTGCAAACCGGTAAACATATAACAGATTGGCAAAAGACAGAACGCATAGGTGCTTTGGTGCCAAACGCTTTTAAAATTTTATTGGCGCCACCGCGTGATATTTTGCTGCAAAGAATCGCAACTCGTATCCCCGAAATGTTAAAAGAAAACGCGATAAGCGAAGCGCAATATATATTATCAAATGAACTTAATGAAACACGCGCCATCGGTGCAGAGCAACTGTGTAAAATGTTGCGCGGTGAAATATCTATGGATGCAGCAATAGAAAATTGGACAATAAAAACAAATCAATATGCAAAACGGCAACGTACTTGGTTTAAAACTCAATACATTGCCGATTATGAAATAAATCACATCCCCGATGATAAAGACATAGAAGATGTGATTAATAAAATTGACAATAATTTATTTGTGTTTTGCTAGAATTTTGTTGTATTGTTCGCGCGTGCTTTTATCTATTCCAATTTTGCGCATTTTTTTACGAACCCAAACCAATCCTTTGAATTCGTCTTCTGTTGGGCCATATCCCGCCCATTCCCAATCTATGATACCTGTAATTTTCATGGTTTTAGGGTTAACCAGAATATTAGAGCACATGTCGCCATGAATCCAACTGTATCCATCAACTGGTTTTCCGCGTAAATCAGCCAATTCAGTTGGATTAGCAAAAGATTTTTTATAAATAAATTCTGCCAATTGTTTGCTTAGTTGTTTTTGATATTTTTTTATACGTTTTGTTGAAATATTTATCAACAATTTGCCAGGAATAAAATCAGATTTATAAAAAGTATATCCATTTGATTTTATAAATTCTATGTTTGGGATATTGATAGTGCAATATTTCCGCAAAGCATCAGTTATACGTTTTTCCAATTCGAATCTGGCGAATTCACCGGATTCATTATTGCGCTTGCGAACTTTGAAAGTAAATTTATTATTGAATATGAACACTATTGAACCGCCGCCCTTTGCCAGGCGCATTTTAGAAAAATCTAAATCGGGACATGCTTTTTTCAGGGCGTTTAATTTGCGGCGATAATCGAACAAAACATACCCGCGCAAATATTCACGCCATTTTTTCACGGGCACAGTTGAAAACAACAAATCTGATATTTCAAATAAAATCTTCCACATAATTAAATGATTATTGAAAAAAACAAAAAAAACAAGTATTTTATGACTATGTTCAAATCTGGCGATATTGTAAAAGTGCTTATTCCAAACGTCATAAATACTGGTTATGACTATCGTTTAAACGCTGATGCAGGTGTTGGCGCGTTTGTACGATGTACTGTTATGAACAAGCAATATATTGGTGTCATAGTTGGCCCAGGCGACAGTAATTTACCGCAAACCAAGATAAAATCTGTCATAGAAGTTTCTAATTTATCCCATTTATCGCAATCTGATATAGACTGGATTTATAAGATGGCAGAATGGACACTTATGTCGCCAGGGGCGGTGTTGCGCTTGATTGTAAATGTACCAGACGCTTTTAATCCGCCGAAGACGGAACCTTTGTATTCATACAATTTTGATGTTAAATGTAAAATGACGGATTCAAGGCAACGGGTCGCAGATGCTTTTCAGTCAAATGATAATGAAGCAATGTCCATAAATGATATAATCAATATTGCGCATGTTGGACCGTCTGTTGTGAAAACTATGGTGAAAAATGACGTTTTGATACCAGTTGACGAACGCGAAAGAAAAACAAATGATTTCAATTATAATTATCGGGATACTGGCGCGGTTGTTTTAAATCCAGAACAACAATCCGCTGCAGATGTAATTGGAACAGCCATTGATAAAAACGAATTCAGTGTTCATTTATTGGATGGCATAACTGGTTCCGGTAAAACTCAGGTTTATTTTGATTCGGTATTGCGTGCGTATAACAAAGGGAAATCAGTATTACTGATGATGCCTGAAATTGCTTTGACTGCGCAGTTTATAACGCGTTTTCAAAAAAGATTTGGTGCGCCACCTGTTGTGTGGCACAGCAATTTAACATCTGCGCGCCGGCGCAGTATTTGGCGTGGTGTAGCTTGTGGTGATATACGAATAGTTGTCGGTACACGCAGTGCGCTGTTTTTACCATGGCAAAATTTAGGATTGATAGTTGTTGACGAAGAACATGACACTTCGTATAAACAGGAAGATATGGGAAATTATCATGCGCGTGATATGGCGATTTTAAGGGCCAAGATTGCGAATTTTCCGGTGGTGTTGGCCAGTGCAACTCCGTCTTTTGAAACTTTGCATAATGTCAGCATTGGAAAATATAAGCGGTTGCGTTTAATGTCGCGATTTGGTGGTGCGCAATTGCCGACAATAGAAACCATAGATATGCGAAAACAAAGACCTGAACCTTATAAATTAAAACCAGACGATGAAAATGAAATCAGTGGTAATTTATCGCCACAGTTATGTACGGAAATTGCGGAAACTTTGAATCAGCATAAACAGGTGATGCTGTTTATCAATCGTCGTGGTTTTGCGCACATAGTTCAATGTAAAAAATGTGGTTGGGTTGCCCAATGTCCCGATTGTTCAACTGGATTAAATTATCATAAACGCATAAATAAGTTGCTTTGCCATATGTGCGGAAAAACTTTTGAATTGCCGGAAAAATGCCCGCAATGTGGTGGTGATATCTCTATGCGTGGCGCAGGACTTGAAAAAATAGAGCAAGAGATATCGGTAAAATTTCCAAATGTGCGTGTTGCGCTGGTGTCCAGTGATACGATTATGTCGCGCGAATCTTTGGAAAGATTGGTTAATAAAATGGAGAATGGCGACATAGATATAATCATTGGAACACAGATTTTGGCAAAGGGACATCATTTTCCAAACCTGACTTTGGTCGGCGTTGTTGATGCAGATATGGGATTGTTTGGAACTGATTTTCGTGCGGGTGAACATACTTTTCAACAGTTGTTCCAGGTCTCGGGCCGTGCCGGTCGTGGTGATTTTCCGGGACGTGTGTTGTTGCAAACTTTTCAGCCCGAACATCCAGTGATAACCGCAATTTGCGCCGGGGACAGGGATAATTTTATGCAACAAGATATGGAATCTCGGCGTAGTGCGAAAATGCCACCTTTTGGTCAGTTAATCGCGGTAATAATAGAATCAGACAAAGAAAATACACTTAAAAAATATTGTGCACAATTGGCGGATGTCGCGCCTAAATTAAACGGCGGAAAAATAATGGGACCCATAGCGGCACAAATTTATCAAATCCGTAATTGGTATCGTATGCGGTTTTTAGTATCGGGTGATGCGCGTGCAAATTTGCAACCAATAGTTCGCGCGTGGTTAAACAAAATAAAACAGCCGGTGAACGTTCGTGTAAAAATAGACGTAAACCCACAAAATTTTATGTAATTTTATACTAAACAACTTCTGTGACTGCGCGAAGGGCGCCATCACGGGATAACTGAACCACGCGGATTTTACGTTTCATTTCCGCTATTAAATCAGTTCTGTCATACGCGGGTTGTGTGTGTAAAATTCTGTCCGCAAAGGCGGCATAGGCGGCCTCGGCACTTTCGGCATGAATTGTAGTGTAAAAGTGGTCGTGTCCTGTGCCCAACATTTCCCATAATACAGATGCGTTGTCTGTTGATATTTCACCGCCGATTATCACGTCTGGTGTCATACGGACAACTAAATCCAGTAAACGCGCATAATTAAAATCGTTAGATTGTTCGGTTCTGGATAATACAAAATGGACTCTGTTTTTTTGTGGAACGCGAATTTCGCGCGCATCTTCGACAGTGATAACACGACTGTTTTGGTCAATTAATGTTAACATATGATTCAAAAATGTAGTTTTTCCGGTTGCCGTTGCACCTGATATTAAAATAGGACTGCCATCGTTAATGGCCGACATTAAACGGTCGTACGGATCGTCTGGACGTGTTGATTCACGTGGTTTTACTTTTAATAATTTTTTCCCGCGTTCCAAATGATAATTTTCAAAACTAGTTTCCGCAACACCAGCGCCACGTATGTTTAACGCAACACCACCTGTTAAATCGCGTTCGTCATATTGGACGTTAGGTCCCGCTATGGCTGAAAATCTATGGTTGCCCGGCAAAGTTGCATACACAACCGGTATGCCATGAATTGGATCAAAAGGTTTTTCATATATATTCGCGACGGTGTGTATCAAATCAACCAGATATTGTTTAGATAAAATATCCGCGTTATATGCAACCCAAGGAACCTTTGCCCCATGCAGGCGCATCCATACTTCGCCGGCATGATTTATCGCTATTTCTTCGACAAACGAAGGACGATAAAATTCTTCCAATGGTTTTAATAAAGATTCAAGTACTACATTCGTCATTTATTTTCATTTTATCATAAATCGTGTCTTGAATCAAAATAGTTTATTTGCTAAAATGTAAAAAAAGAAAGGAAAAGATATGGCCATAAAAAAATCTTTATTGTATGTGTTTGTTGCTTCGCTGGCATTGGTTGCATGTTCCGGAAATCGTGAATATTATGCAAACGGTGGCAATCCGGGGGAGGTTTATGACGAAAACACTCAACAATATATCACTGAAAAAAATGAATTTGCCGAAATCGATTCGTATGAACCTATGTCTATGAAAGAACGCGAAGAAATCGCAAACCATTGGAATACTGCACGCAAAGAAACCCGTTGGCAGGAATATAAAGGTACAATGGTTCGTGTCGAAATCTTGTTGGGTGATACAGATGTCCGCGAAATGCGCTTACGTTTGATTCAAAATGCTTCTGGGGCCGATATAGATGCGGATGCACGCACAGTATTGGGCAAAGTTGCTGATTATGAAATGAAACATGTTTGCGGGCGTAATGCCGAAAGCATAGTCGTTGTATATGACCGTCCATCCAGTGAAGTTATGCGTCCTACAACATTTTTCGATTACAGAATTGAATCCGAAGGTGTCACTATGCGTGAATACGGGTTTAGATGCGTTTATAACAAAATTAACTAACAACAAAAAAAGGAAAACAAATGAAAAAATTAATGGGAATAGCGGCGGTTTGTTCTGCGGCTTTGTTGGGTGCTTGTGATAAAAGTGCTAAAAATGGCGATACGGTTATAATTGATTTTGCGGGTTTCTTAGGCGAAGAACAATTCGCAGGTGGAACCGCTGAAAATTATCCTTTGAAATTGGGCAGTGGTCAATTTGTTCCTGGATTCGAAGAACAATTGATTGGGGCAAAAATTGGTGAAAGTCGTGATGTTAAAATAACTTTCCCTGAAAATTATTTCCCTACATTGGCAGGCAAAGATGTAGTATTCAAAGTGACTATTAAAGATATTAAGAAATAAAAAAAAACCGCCGTTTGGCGGTTTTTTTATCTCGCTATAGCACAGCGAATGCGGATTAAATTGCTTTGATAAATATTTTAAGTTTGTTTGCGGTGTCTAATACCGCTTTTTTATCAATAATGAAACAAGTTTTAGTGTTCACTATTATTCCATGCAATTTAGCCGCCGCAACCGCTTTTACCGTATCAACGCCAATCGCAGGTATATCAATTCTTAAATCTTGACCAGGTTTAGTCATTTTTGCAAAAACGCCACCTGTCTTTTTGCGGTTTTTACGCATTTCAACAACTCTGTCCAGCATGCGTGCGGTGCCTTCTGCCGCTTCAACTGCGACAACTTGTTTATCAACAACAACAGATGCGCCGATGTCTTCCACCCCAATGGTATGCGAAACCTGAATTGCGCGTTCTATGTCGCGAGCATCAGATTTAGATGGTTTCGTTTTTGTTTGAATTCCCGGTTTTTCAAATGTCAATTCCGGCGCCACATCTTGGGCCGCAACAATTTCATATCCGCGTTTTTCCAACGCTTTTGTAAAAGCAACCGCCATAGAATCATACCCCCGTTGATGTTTTAATACACTTAATAATACAGATACAGACCATAAGTCAGGCCGTATATCCGCCAAATTCAAATGTCCCAATGCGCCGACAAAAGTCAGTTTGCTTATTCCGCGTTTTTTGCATTCCCTCGCGGCGGTTCCGCCACCGCCAATACGAATTACTAAATCAGGATTTAATTTTGGGTCATAGAAATTTTTGATTCCTATGACTAAAACTTCCCATCCATTTTTACGCAATGCATCGCGTGTCAAAAACGGTAATGACAACGCGCCCGCAAACAAAGCAATCTTTTTATCTGTTTTTTTAATCATGCCTATATGATAGTTTCAAAACAATTTGTAATCAAGTGTGAATTTATGTTAATATATTAAATATGAATGATAAAAAATGTCCTTTTTTTGGTGTGTGTGGTGGCTGCAAATATGATTTTGCAGATGAAAAATATAGAACTGAAAAATTGAAAGATTTACCACAATTAGAATACACCCACGAACCTATTTGGGGTGGTTTTGGTGCGCGTCGGCGGGCAGATTTTGCTTTTGTTGACGGGCATTTTGGCTTTTTCAAAGATAAAACCAAAGATATAGTTGATATAACAAATTGTCCTAATTTGGTTCCTGAAATAAATGATGTTTTGCCGGTTGTTGCGAAATTGCCATGGCGCGGTGCGGGCAGTGTTTTAATAACAAAATGTGAAAACGGAATTGATATTGCTGTTAATACTGACGTGCCGTATTTCGGGGTTGAATTCAAAAACGCAGTTGAAAAATTGCCTGCATCAATAATTCGTGTTGTTTGGAATGATAAAATTATCAGGCAATATGCAGAACCAGAAATAAAATTTAATGATAAAATAGTAAAATATCCACCTAATGCTTTTTTGCAACCAACCGTTGAAACAGAACAAATTTTGCGCGATTTAGTTGTTCAATATGTAAATGGTGCTAAAAAAGTTGCGGATTTATTTTGTGGTTTGGGTAATTTTACTTTTGCAACCAAAGCAACAGGTTTTGATATTGTTGGTAATGGAATAAAACGCGATTTATTTAAAAAGCCCTTGTCTGTGCAAAATTTAAATCAATATGATGTTGTGATAATGGATCCGCCACGTGCTGGCGCAATGGCACAGGCAAAAGAATTGGCAAAATCAAATGTGAAAAAAATAATTTATGTGTCTTGCAATCCAAATACTTTCGTGCGGGATAAGAATATTTTGGAACATGGCGGATATAAAATGACTGTTGCAATCCCGGTTGACCAGTTTGTTGGTTCAATACATTGGGAAATTTTCAGTGTGTTTGAGAAATAATATTTATTTTTCCTAATTTTTATGTTAACATAACTGTGTCAGCAAGATTTTTGCTGATGGGGTATCGAAACCCTTTGTCAGACAGCGCCTGGATATACAGGTGAAATCTCCAACTTTGGTTGGAGGGCTGCAAAATATATTGAATATGCGCACAATATTCTGTCTGAATTGTTTCGAACCTCCAACCGCCTTGTGTTTTTTCAATGCGGTGTTTGTTTGTCGCGGCCGCCGGTGTGCGAAGCACAGCTGGGACGGATTGTTGAACATGTTTATGGAGAGCAAAATGAAACGATTCGTATTATTTTTATTTGCAATATTTGTTTGCCATTTTTCGCACGCCCAAACCGAAACAATAAATTGGTATGTTGATGGTAATGTTTATACAACCACAACCAGCGAATCGGGCGCCGATATAATTTTACCCGCCACCCCAACAAAACGTGGATATACATTTCAGGGCTGGCGTACATATACGCCAATTGAATATCTGGAATCAACAGGGACACAATATATTGATACCAATATTATACCGGATATTGACACAGAAATAATTTTAACACAAAAAATAATCGGCAATATAAAAAAACAAAAATATTTGTTTGGATTATATGAAAATACCGGACAATTTTATTTTTACACAACTAACGAATTAATTCTTCAATGGGCGTGGAGTTTCCAGTATAAAAATTCCTCAGTCACCGCAAATACTGATATACAAACATTTGATATTTTTTCTGAAAATAATATTTCATATTTAAAAATAAACGATCAAATAAAAGATTCAAAGACAACCACCACACAATCAACAATCAGAACTTTGTTTCTTTTTGGTGCGAACGAGGCTGGAATAGCAAGATTATATGGAAACTTAAGAGTATATGCTTTCAAGGTAAAACGACATTCAACAGGTGCTCTTATACATGACTTTATTCCTGTGCTTGACTACGATGGCGTGCCTTGTATGTACGATAAAGTTGAACACACATTTTATTATAATGCTGGAACAGGTGATTTTATCGCGGGACCAACGACATGGAATTAGAATATGAAAAAAATATTCATACTATATTTATCATTATTCACATTACCAACGTCCGCATTGGTGACCCAAAATATACCAAACGCTTGTGTCTTTATGGATGCAGATGCTGTGTTTACAATCAATGAATATCAGTGTAATCCTGGTGAGTTCTTACCCGCTGATGCTTTGGGTTGTGTACAGTGTCCAAATGGATATACTTGTCCAGGTGGAACATTTGCATTTGATGAAACCAAAGCACAAGGTTTGGTTCCGAGCAATAATATCACCCAAAATATGAATAAATCATGTGCTGCGAATACTGGACAAATTATGGATGCGGTATTTACACCAAACATAATAAACCTGAATTGGTACAGTGTGGGCGATACAGTGTATGAAACAAATACTTGCACATACGGCCAACCGATAACATTACCCGCCACAAACCCAACCAGACCAGGTTATATCTTCAGTGGGTGGCGATTAAGAACGAACAATTAGTCTGTCTTCGCCTCCGGCTGTGCCGCCACTCCCTCATATTGGGGAGAACCAGGCTCTCTGGAATAAAAAAACCACCCTTGCGGGTGGTTTTTCCGGATGCCCTGAAAGGAAGGAAAGGAGAAAAAGAAATGGGCATCCTAAACTTTTGTTTGGGCCCAAAGTCCAGAGGAGAGAGAATGTAGGAGGGAGTCTGAAAACTCTGGGCCCGATATTGTCAAACGATTTTCATCCTTTGACGAATCGAAATGTAATACATAAAAATACATTTGTCAAGTATTTTGTCAAAAAAATTTTTTGGTCTAATTTTTAGATAGGAATACAAACTGATAAATACAGGTTGCGATGACTAGGAATTTCCACTAATATTAGAATGTTGAATTGGAAAACCAAATACAACAAGGAGAAAAAGATGACACACGAAGATGTCTGGCGTGCAATAGAATGTTTCGCCAAAGAGCGTGAAATGTCGTGTTCCGGTCTGGCAAAACGCAGCGGTTTGGATCCAACAACATTTAACAGAAGCAAGCGCTGGTCAAAAGAAGGGCAACCAAGATGGCCTTCTACGAACAGTATTTCAAAAATATTGTCTTCTACTGGGGCTTCTTTGGAAGATTTTACCAAATTTATTCCATCTCACGATCATACTATGTAATTCCAACGCAATAAACAGTTGCACAAAATCTTATAATGGTTTATTGTGAAACTATGTTGGAAAACGTAAAAATTTATGCATCGGATGAATATTGGAAACACATTTTGGCCGATTTAGGCGCTACGATTGTTGATAATGCAAATATAGCAGATGTTGTATTTGATGATATTAAGGTCGCGGCGCCAATAGCGGCAACTGATTTATGTGGCTTGATTTTTTCAAATATAAATAATGATGAAATTATTCGCCAGATATTTGGTGCGGATGTTATTTTGCCGACTTTACAACATAAAATAGTAGTTTTGCTTTATAAAAATCCTGATATTTCAATGTGTGATTTAAAAAAGGCGATAGGTGTATTGCCTGGTGTTTCTTCACATACTGTTGAAACGGCTGTGTATCAATTACGTAAAAAATATGGACACGATTTCATTGTAAATACGGATGGGAAATATAAAATTGGACGCTTATAAATTAATTTCTTTGGATAAAATTCCCAGCACCCAAGATTGGGCGCATGATTTAGTTGCGACAGGCAAAGCATCAAATAAAACAGTTGTTGTAGCAACTTCGCAAACCGCAGGACGCGGAAGATATAGACGTACCTGGGTTTCGCATACTGGAAATTTATATGCAAGTTTTATTTATAAAATGCCGGAAAGAAATCCGCGATTGGCTTACGCTGTTGGTGTGGCAATTGCAGAAACTTTAATTTATTTTGGAATTGAACCAAAGATAAAGTGGCCTAATGATATCTTGGTTGATGGGAAAAAAATTTGCGGTGTGTTGATTGAATATGCTCAAAGTTTCGTTATCGTTGGAATTGGAATAAATATAAAAACTTGCCCAAATGTAAAAGAATATAAGACTACGAAAGTTAACAAGTATGTAAATGTGTCTGTGACCGATGTGTTGAATATTTTGATGAAGAAATTAGATAAATGGAAAAATGCTGATTTTAATATTGTGCGTAATCGATGGATGGATTTGGCTGCTGCTGTTAATGAGACAATTACATATCGTGGAAATACTATGAAATTAATAGGTCTAAACGAAGATGGTGCGCTGGTTTTACGGCATGATACTAAATATCTGTTGATTTACGGTGATGAAATAACAATTTAATGTCTTGACTTTTATGTCATTTTGTGATATTATGTAAGGCATCAAGAGTGAAGATTCTGTCCATCAAGCGGGACAGTTTTTTTATTCTGTTAATTCAATCCGCGCATTCATTGTGCGGTTTTTTTATTAACCAAGGTGTGACCATGCAATTATATTTGATTAACAATCCAGATGATACACAATCTGTATCATATAAATTGGCACGCATAATTTATGCGGAAACTTTGGCTTCATCTTTATCTTCTGTGGAAGCAATGGCTTCTATGATTTATAACATTCATACAAAATATAATAGGTCATTTGAAGATATTGCCATGGATAAAAATATTTTTGATGTGCTGAATGAAAATTCTTCGCGTCATGAATATATGAAAGTTATGGCCGATGATAAAAAATTCCAAATGTGTTTGCGTGTTGTTAAAACAATGATGCATGGAAATTTACGCGACTATGTTTTTGGTGCAACATCATTTCATCATACTGATGTTATTCCTGATTGGGCAATGTCTCGTGGTTATATCGCAGAAATAGGCGATATATTATTTTATCTTTAACAAAGGATTTTACATGAACAAAATAATAAATGGCGGATATTTACAAGGCCGCAAAACATATGTTATATCTGGTGTTGGTATAATATCTGCAATCGGTGCATATTTAATCGGCGAAGAAGATATTTTTACAATGCTGCAAACTGTGTTTATGTTAGGTGGAATTTATTTTTTGAAACAAGAATCTTTAACCAAAGGAAAATCAAATGGAAAAAGTTCCAGAAAAATTTCTTGATGACAAAGGCGAATTAAATACTGCTGCGTTGGTGAAATCATATTGTGAATTAGAAAAGAAAATGGGAAATATGATTGCTGTCCCGACAGAAGATAGTGATGATGCGACAAAACAAAAATTCAATCATGCAATTGGTGTGCCTGATAATGCGGCTGAATATCCAATAAACGAATTGTTTGATGACGAATCGGTTCGTGAAAAATTTCATGAAATTGGATTAACTTCAAAACAAGTAGAAAAAATTTATGACATTGCAGCAGAATTTTTACAACCAACATTAAAAAATTTATTTGAATTACAAACACAAACAAATTCAATAAATGAATTAAAAAAATTTTTTGGTTCAACCGATAAAATGAATGAAGCATTACAAGAAATAAATGCGTTTGGGGAACGTTTTTTACCAAAAGATGCGTTTGATGAATTATGCGCTACACCCCAGGGAATACAAGGCATATACAAGATGATGCAATCAATGGAGCCGGAAGTTTTAACAAATAAAAATGTGTCTGAAAATTTAACCGATGATGATTTGCGTAACATGATGAAAGATCCAAAATATTGGCGCGATCAAGATCCAGAATATGTTCGTAAAATAGAAAATGGTTTCAAAAAATTATATTCATAAAAATATTTTTTAACTTTTATTCTTTACTATTTTATTTGTTTCATATAAAATGGAATCAAGAACAAAATAATTTTGTTCTATCCAAAAACTTAAAAGGAGAGAATTATGTTCTTTGGTTCTAAGAAAAAATGTGCATGTGCAAAACCAGCTGCAAAACCAGCCGCTAAAAAAGCACCTGCAAAAAAAGTTGCTGCTAAAAAACCAGCCGCAAAAAAACCAGTTGCTAAAAAAGCAGCAGTAAAAAAACCAGTTGCAAAAAAAGTAGTTGCTAAAAAAGCACCTGCAAAAAAAGTTGCTGCTAAAAAACCAGTTGCTAAAAAAGCACCTGCAAAGAAAGTAGTTGCTAAAAAACCAGTTGCTAAAAAAGCACCTGCAAAAAAAGTTGCTGCTAAAAAACCAGCTGCTAAAAAAGTAGCAAAGAAAAAATAATTTTGCGCGATTTTGCGTAATTTTTATTGCCCCGAAACACAAGCGTTTCGGGGTTTTTGATAAAATTTTCAGTTAGATATTATGTCTAACTGAATTTTTTATTTGGATAATCCGTTTGTGGACCCTGAATTAATATTTTGTTTTATGGCGCGGTATTTCGCATAACCATCAATTAAAATAAAAAGGTTTTTAATTTAATTTTTAACAAAAGGATTTTTTATGTCTTTATCTGTAGATCAAGTGTTTATTAAACAATTTGAAGCAGATGTTCATTTAGCTTATCAGCAAATGGGCACAAAATTACGTTCAACAATTCGCAGTAAATCTGGGGTTGTTGGTTCTTCTACAACTTTCCAAAAAGTTGGCAAAGGTATTGCTAGCACTAAATCTCGTCATGGTATTGTTCCAGTGATGAATTTGAATCACACACCTGTTGAATGTACTTTGCAAGATTATTATGCAGGCGATTGGGTTGATGCTTTGGATGAATTGAAAACAAACGTTGATGAACGTCGCGTTGTTGCTTCCGCAGGCGCTTATGCTTTGGGTCGCAAAACAGATGAATTGATTATCAACGCTATGAGCAATGCAACACAATATGTTGGTGATTATTCAACCGGTTTGACAAAAGCGATGATAATGGGTGCTTTGGAAATACTTAATGCAAACGATGTGCCAGATGATGGTCGCAGATTTGCAGTTGTTGGTGTTCATCAATGGAACGAATTGTTGAAATTAGATGAATTCGTTTCTGCTGACTATGTTGGTTCTTCGACCCCATTGGTTGACGGTTGTGAATCAAGAAAATGGTTGGGCATCAACTGGATTTTATGCAATTCGTTGCCTTTGGCCAGCACAGATGATCGTGATTGCTTCATTTATCATGCATCCAGCATTGGACATGCTTGTGGCCAAGAAGTCAAGACAGATATTACATGGCATGGGGAACGTGCTGCGCACTTTATCAGCAACAGCATGTCTCAGGGAGCTGTGTTAATTGATGCAGAAGGTATTGTTCGTCTTAAATGCGATGATGATGCCTAGGAATTTATAATTTAACCAAAAGGAAAATCAAATGGCATTTCAAAATAAAAATTTGTCTGTAATTGCATATGCAAATGGCTTCACTTTGTGGCACTATAAAGAAAATGCAACAATCGCGAATATAACCGCATCTGGATATTTTGCCAGTGTAAAATCTTTGATGAATACTGGTGATATCATTTTGATTAACGGTTCAAACGGAACAACAATGAAAGTTGTGACTGTTGCAGAAGGTACAGTGACCGTCGGTGCATTGTCTTAATTATAAATGATTTAATTTATCAACGGGCCGTGTAATGCGGCCCATTTTTTTTTAATAGGAAAAAACCATGTTTACAAAAATAGATTTATGTTCAATGGCTTTATTAAAATTAGGCGAAAAACCAATTCAATCTTTGCGGGAAGATTCTGCAACTGCGCAATTAGCAAGAACTTTGTTTGATTCAGTTGTGAATACATTATTGTCTGTATTTCCATGGTGTTTTGCAACGCAATTAATCAGCATTAATAAAAACAGTGATGGGGATTGTTTAATTCCATCTAATGTTTTACGCATAATAAAATGTGATGGTAAAATTGTTGGAAATAAAATTATTACACCAGCAGAAAAAATAGATTTAGTAGCGGTTGTTCAAGTAAATCCAGAAGATTTTCCGGATTATTTTGCATCGCTTGTAGCGACTAAATTGGCTTTGGAATTTTGTATTCCATTAACAGGCGACACAAATGTATTCAAGATGTTATTCTCGTTGTATGAAGCAGAATATCAAACAGCTAAATTTATTGACAGTACAATATCAAACCAAACAAATATTGATAATTTTTCTTTGATAAATTCAAGATTTTAAGAATAGGGGGATATTATGGGAAATTTCCTTAAAACACAAAATAATTTTTCTTGTGGTGAAATATCACCCGATTTTTATGCCACGAATAATGGTAAAGGTTTATCAAAACTGGAAAATATGGACGTTTTGGAATCTGGGGGATTGACACGCAGGCCTGGGTTAAAGAAAATCGCTAATGTCGTAAATGGTGCGATTATAGTGCCGTTCCCAATTTCAGAATCTGAAAAATATTTACTTATTATATATAATATAACGACGGAAATATATCATAATGATGAAAAAATCGCGACAATTAATTCACCATGGCACACTGAAGATTTGAGCAAATTACAATATGCACAAAGATTCAATCAAATATTTTTTGTGCATCCTGATTACAGCCCTTGTGTGTTAACCAAAACAGGAGATGTGTTCAGTATAAATAATTTTGTTTTCGCTTCAAATGAAATAGGTGAAGCAAAAGTTCCTTTTACACGATTTGATGATACAAAAGATATTTCAATCACTATCACATCCAGTACCATAGATTATAATCATGTCACGTTTACAACAAGTGCTGACTTTTGGACTGAAAATAGTTTAGGTTTGCGTTTTTATGCTATCGGCAAACAATGGGTTATTACAGAAGTGCAAAGTGCACGTATAGCGATTGCAAGCACAAACGGTGATTTTTCATATCCTCAAAACGCTGTGACAGATTGGCAAGAATCGGTGTTTAGTAATAAACGCGGTTGGCCAATAAGTGTTTCTTTTCATCAAAACAGATTAATTTTTGGTGGAACAAAATCTATGCCAAATTGTTTGTGGATGTCGAAAGTTGGAGATTATCACAATTTTGATACCGGAACCGGATTAGATGATGAAGCAATATATGTGACTTTGTTATCTGCACAACATCATCAAATTTGCACAGTTGTCAGTAGTGATAAATTGCAAGTGTTAACATCTGTTGGGGAGTGGGCTATTTCTAATTCCCCGTTAACACCATCAAACGTTAATGTAAAACAACATACATCTGTGGGTAGTGTAGCAACCAGGTATTTACCACCACAACAAATAGAAGGCAGAACTGTATTTATAGCTGAATCTGGTAAAGATATAAGAGAATTAGATTTAGATGTTTTAGGCGAAAGTTATAACGCTACAGATTTATGCGTGTTTGCTAAACATCTTATGAATACACCAATCAGTGTAGCATATAATCAAACAACACACCAACTATTTGTAGTGATGAATGATGGTTATATGAGTGTATTGAATAAATATTCAAATACAGATATTGCTGCGTGGGGAAAATATTTAACTGATGGTGATTTTAAATATGTTTGTGTGTTGGACAATTATACCTATGTAATTGTATCAAGAAATGAAACAACGACATTAGAAAAATTTGATGCAAGTTGTTTAAAAGATGCAGATAACTATAATTTTTCATATACAATTTCTGCTTTCCCGATGATAGTCAATGGTTATTGTCCAAAGAAAATACGTGTGCGTAAAATATCAGTGCGCGTCATAAATACTAAAACAATATTTGTGAATAGCTATCGATTGGAAATACCTAATGATGTATATGCAGATGGTAATTCTGGATACAAGGGTGATTTATCAATGAATTTCTTGGGTACACAAAATGATACAACACAACCTATGTGGACCATCGCAAGTGATGAACAATTACCCGCAACAATTTTATCTGTGACAACAGATGGTTGGTATTCAATATAACAATAATAACTAAAAGGATTTTTTATGGGACAATTAGTATCAGATGTAACAAAAGTTTTAGATTATAAAGAATCTAAAAAACAAGCGGAAAACCAACGTCAAAAAATTTTGGCGCAAATGGCCGCAGACGAAGCCAATAAAACTAATTTAATAAAAAAAGCATTGGCAACACAGCGTGCAAAATATGGCGCATCAGGAAATTCTGGGAAAGGGCTTTCTGAAAAAGCGGTTTTGAAACGTTTGCGTGACGAAACAGCAAGTCCATATGATGAAAAAAATAAACTTAATATTGAAAAATTGAACAGTATAAAAACTAAAAAACCAAATTTAGTAAAAAATTGGCTGTCCCAGATAGATAAAATCGCTGGATAAAAATAGGGGGAATTTATGTATAAAACTTCTTATACTGGCAATGGAACAGATACAGAATTTGTATTTGCGTTCCCTTTCTTTCAAAATGCTGATGTTAAAGTCGCATTAGATAATGTTTTATTAGATGCAGACAGTTATGATGTTAATCCAAATGATAACTTCAATGGCGGTTTAGTTGTGTTTTCTGTTGCGCCAGCTGATGGTGTTCAAATAGATATTTTTCGTCAAATATCTTTGAATAGAGTGATTGATTATCAACCAACTTCTAAGATTGACCCAGAAGATTTGAATGCAGATTTTAATTTTCTGTTGGCTGCCTTTGAAGATTTGCGCAAGGTTGATGTAGATTTAGCAGAATGGGCAAATGTACACGATAACGTTTTAAGCAAAATAGATTACACTATAAATTTAATTGAAGATAAATTGACAGGTGGCGGAGTATTGGGGTTGTATAACAATTTATTAAGCGTGCTGAACGATTTAATAAATGATTATGGTTCTGTCGCGGAAGAAGCATCTAATGACGATAATGACGATTACGGCAGCATTTAATTTTTTAGATGCCTGGAATAACTTGCTTGGCTTAAAGACACCGGAACACCATAAAAAAATAATGGAGTTTTTGGTAAATGTATTAAACGAAGAACCGCATCGAGGATTACTGAATGCTTTTCGTCATTCCGGCAAATCTACTGTTGTTGGGATTTTTGCAGCATGTGTGTTATATCATCGGCCGGAAACCAGAATTTTAATATTATCTGCTGAATCTGGTTTGGCATCTAGAATGGTTTCGCATATAAAAAATATACTGGAAAACCATCCTTTCTGTGATGATATTTTGCCTGATGTTAAAAAAGAGTGGGGCGCACATAAAATAACAATTAAACGCCCTATTGGGATTAGAGAGCCTTCGGTAATATGTCAGGGAATTTCTGGGAATATTACAGGTATGCGATCTGATTTAATATTGTGCGATGACGTAGAGGTTCCAAATACCTGTAATACGCAACAAAAAAGAACTAATTTACGTGAAAGATTGCGCGAACTCGATTTTATACTTTCGCCAAATGGCACTATGATTTACATAGGAACGCCACATACAAAGGATACTATATATCAAATTTAAGATAATGAAGATATAAATGTACGCAATTTGGCCAATAATTCGTTCCCTTGTTCGCCGAACATAGGTAAATATGTTTCAAATTCAGGCATGTCTGCTTGGATTTGAGCGCGATTCCGTTCGGTCAGTGTTTCGGAAACCAATTCTTGGGCGGAATCCCAAATTCTAAATGCTTTGTCCGTACGAATCACACGATCCCATTTTGATAAAGTTTCTTTATCGGTAGATAACGCAGATTTAACATCTTGAAGCCAATCTTCGCCGAATTTTTGTACGCAAGGTAATGATTTTATTTTTTCAAGTCCTTCTGGAGTTGTTTCAAAATTATCCAAAGCAGATTTGATTTCTTCAATTTCTGGTTTGGTCAATGTTTTTGATAAATCTTTGTCATACATTAAACCGCCGTATGGCAATAAATCATTATCTATGGAATCCATAGGTGTTTTGCCGCTGCGTAAATTGTTTATATGTGCAATTAATTTCTTACCTGTTGGCAGATTTTCGAGTTCTGCGATTACTTGTTCGTCATTAGATTCATCAATAAAAACTTGGTTCACAGCTAACCAACCACCGTTTATAACGTGTTCTTGACGATAAAGATTCAAAAGACGTTGCGCGATTATGTGTGCTTGTTGTTGCATTGTGTTCCCTCCCTTATGAAACGAATAAATTCTATTTCATAACAATCATAACAACTTTGTGCATGGTTTGTGCATGTATTTTTTCATCAGGATTAGATACATGACCATATTTTTTACCATGTGTATCTTGACGTGTGACCGCAATTTGACCATCAACCACATCTGTGTCAGTCAATGCTGAAAAATCAGTGTCAATAAACATGGCCAAATCACCGACGTCAGGTGTGGAATTGGCATCTACAAAAACATACGAGTTTTCAGGAACAAAACCACCCAAACGTTTAGAATTAGGAACAACTGCGTATATGCCTTTGCGTCCTTCTAATTCAACTGGTGCAACAATCATTACTTCATCAGATTTGTGTAATTTGATTGTTTTTCCGTTTGGATTGCCGAAAACAGGAACCAATTTCTTACGAGCGTTATCATATAATTGTGCGCCGTATAACCCGCCCTGTACATCCAATCCAGACATAGGATTGCCAGGTTCTAAAACAGATTTGACGCGTTCTTTGACTTTATTAATTTGTTTTGTTAATTCGCCGGCATTATACATTTTTGCGATTTCTTCAAATAATTGATCCGCGGTATAGCCAAATGTTTTTGCTAATACATCAATTTCGTCTTCGTATACTTCGCGTTGACCGACCTCGATTTTATGGTACACAGACAAAGTCATATGTGATGATTTTGCGGCCTCTGCGATTGTTTTGCCAGAATTTTGACGAATCTTGCGCAATCCGGAACCAAAAACTTTCAAACCACTGTCTTCATTATCTGTTAAACGACGTTTTATTTCACTTTGCCATTGGTTGGCAACTGAATCAGATTCGTGAATAAAGATATCAGATAACTTGCAACCAAGAATAGAACACACGTTTAATAACTGTTTTTGGTTAAGACGACGAACGCCTTTTTCAATCTTTGATACAGCAGACAAAGACAAATTTGCACGACGTGCCAATTCAGTCATTTTCATGCCTTTCGATGCACGAATGTTTCGAATGTTATTTGGAAAAATTATTTCTTCTTGGGCCATGTGTATCCTCCTTGGGATTTGTTGACAAAATATTATACAATTTTAATTATTTTATCAAGAAAAATAATTAAATTATGTCGTCAGGAATATCATTTATGTCAACTGTCGCCGGATTATCCGCTTTGGATAGTTGCGCATAACCACCGTCAACATCAATATCATCAGGTATTTGTTGGTTTCCAAAAGAATTAAGATTGTCAAATAAGTAGTATTCACCAGTGAAACTTAAACGAACTGTTTCTGGTTTACCATGACGATTCTTTGCAATGATAATTTCTGCTTTATTGCGAGATTGTTCCAATCGGTTTTGCCAATGTTGGGTCGCGGTCTCAGATGCAGTTCCAGACAAACGATTCGTTGGTGAACGGTCTTTAAGATAGTATTCTTCACGATATGTAAACATAACAATATCCGCGTCTTGTTCAATAGAGCCAGATTCACGCAAATCAGATAATATAGGTCTTTTGTCATCACGTTGTTCGACGCTTCGTGATAATTGAGACAAAGCAATCACAGGAACATCTAATTCCTTGGCCAATATTTTCAAACCGCGGGTGATTTCTGATAATTCTTGAACTCGATTGTCATTGTGTTTGCCACCGGGGGAGGTCATTAACTGTAAATAGTCGATAACAATCAAGGCGACACCATTAAATTGGCGTGCAATACGACGAGCGCGTGTCTTCATCATGGCAACAGACATATTTGCGGCATCATCTATGACCAAAGGTACCTTTGACAATGCGCTGGAATACTGAGACATTTTCATGAAATCTTCGTCTGATAAATTACCTTCACGCATGTGCGATGCAGGTATTTTTGATTGCGAAGATAACACGCGTTGCGCCAGTTGTTGATTTGACATTTCAAGACTGAAAAATATAACGGCGCCCTTGTATTGTGCATTTGCGCGACCTTTGAATATAGCATCGGCAGCATTAAAAGCGATATTCATAGCCAATGTTGTTTTACCCATGCCTGGTCGTCCGGCGATAATTATTAAATCAGAATGATGCAGACCGCTGATTGATTTATCAATATCATCAAGACCCGTGGTCAGGCCTGACAATTTACCATCCGCTTTGTACGCGATTTCTGCTTCTTGTAAAGCACCCTTTAAAGCGTCAGCCAAAGAAACCATGCTGCGTTCAGATTGACCGGTAGATGCCAAATTAAACAATTTTTGTTCGGTTGCTTCTATTTGCCTGTCCACCGGGTTATCAATGTCTTCGGTATAAGCAGCATCGATAATGCTTTGTCCCAAACCGATTAAATCACGACGTCGGGCATTATCAAAAACTATACGACCATAATGTTCAACGTTTACAACCGTTGCGCCAGCAGATGATAATTTAGACAAATATTCAACGCCACCAACACTATCCAAAACACCCTGTTGTTCAAGATATGTTTTCGCGGTGATGATGTCAAAAGGTATTCCAACTGCAAATTGACGTAGGGCCAATTTATAAATCTCTTTGTGCGCAGGATGTGAAAAATGTTCAGGTAGCAAAAATTCAGATACTGTTTCCAAAGCGCGGTTGTTCATTAAAACCGCGGCAAGAACAGCTTGTTCTGCCTCTAAATTCGTAGGTAAAGTTTTCGGAGTAAAGTCCATGTCTATTAGATTAAACGAAAATTTTAATAATTCAATACCTTTTTTACAAGGTTATAAACAATTAAAAATTCCAATAATGGATAATGCCGGAAATTCAGCATGGCCAGAGATGTTCCCGCCAGAAAAAATACGTGAAATGGAACATATTGTTGGCCCCAGACATTTTTCAGCGCAAATGATGTTGGAATATGTCCCAGAAGAACGAATAGTGCTGGATCCGGGGGCTTTGCATTTTTATACGGATAATTTTGATGTTTCGCATTGTCAAATTGGTAATCATATAATCACTGGATACACAATCTACTGGGATCCGTCTTCTGGTCGAACAGTAGCAGATGGCAGTGTTTGCGTTTTGGTGTATAAAGATGATAAATCAAAAACAGCCTTTATTCATGACATAGTTTATATGGCCACAGATGATGATGATTTACATCCTTTGGCGACCCAATGTGGATATGTATTATCTTTTATGCAAAAACACAATGTTAATCGTATAGGCATAGAAATAAATGGTATAGGAAATGCTTTGCCCGAAATTATGCGTCAAATTGCTAATAACCGTAATATGTCTGTTAACATAATACAAATTGCAAATCATATAAAAAAAGAAACAAGAATTTTGAACGCTGTAGAGCCAATGCTTAACACAGGACGACTTTACGTGCATGAAACAATAAAACAAACAATGTTGTTGTCTGAAATGTTAGCGTGGACACCACTTGGTTCAAAAGAACACGATGACGGATTGGATGCGGTTGCAGGTGCTTTGTCTATGCAACCAATTCCAATGCGACCATCACAAAATCGAAATGTGTTAATCAAAGCAAACACAGAATTCAAAATATAAACAAAAGGAAAATAAATGCAAAATAACATAATGCAACTATATAAACGTGCGTTAAACGAACGTGAAATTTGGTTAAACCGTTGGAAAACAGCGATGCGATATACGAATCCAACTGATGATATAGATGCTGCAACTTTATTTGATGCAACTGCATCTGATGCGGTGGATAATTTGGCTGCATCAATGTATTCTTTGTTGACACCACCTGAATCTTTGTGGATAAATCTGGTGCGTGAAAGCGATTTATCTCCAGATGCAGAAAATGCAACAGCTGTATTGCGCGCGCATTTGAACGATTCAAATTTTTATACAACAATTCATCAATGCTATACTGATTTAGTCGTTTTAGGAACAGCATGTTTGTTTATGGCTGAAAATCCAATAGGCGCAGATTCCGCTTTCTCGTTTACTGCAATTCCAATGACAGATATAGCGTTGTTGCCGGGGGCAGTTTTTCACACTACATCAATGCCTGCGTGCGATGTCATGGAAAAATATCCAACTTTTGTTTTTCCTGATAATTTGAAAAACACAATTAAATCAAATCCTCAAACACCAATTAGATTAGTGCAATCATTAATAGGGCAAGATTTTACAGCCTGGGTCGATGTTGGCGGAGATATTGAAAACAATATTGTTGCGCGTGGAACATTTGAAACAAACCCATATATAATTTTCCGTTGGTCTTTGTTAAGTGGTGAAATTTATGGGCGCAGTCCTGTTTTGCGTGCGTTGCCAGATATAAAAACGGCAAACAAAGTTGTTGAATTGGTTTTGAAAAACGCGACTATCGCGGTCAGTGGTATTTGGCAGGCAGACGATGATGGAGTGATAAATTTATCAAACATAAATTTAACTCCAGGTGCAATTATACCAAAAGCAGTGGGCAGTTCTGGATTAACACCATTATCCAGTGGAGCTGATTTCGACGTTTCACAAATAGTATTGCGTGATTTGCGCGATAGAATCAGACATACGCTTTTAGCGGATAGACTTGGTTTGTTGTCTGATAAAGAAATGACAGCAACTGAAATATTGGCGCGCAATAGTGATATGGTAAGAATTTTAGGTGCTACATATGGTCGTTTATTGCATGAATTCATTAAACCTTTGTGTGAACGAGGATTGCAGATATTATCACGTCGTGGTTTGATTGAACCAATTTCTCTGCACAGTGATGCGGAATTGAAATATATTGCGCCGATTGCCCAAATGGCACGTGAAGAAATGTCGATATAAGGATTTATAGTATGACTGATATTGAAAAAGAATATGCGCGTACTTTTGCAAGTGCTTCTGGAAAACAAGTATTGGCCCATTTGCGTTCTATAACAATAGAACGCATTTTGGGGCAAAATGTATCAAATGAAGAATTACGCTGGTGGGCGGCGCAGAATGCCTTGGTCCATCAAATAGAAAATTTAATAAAAAGGGGGAATAATCCAACATAAATTCATAACATAAACATTTACTGCGGATTATTATATAACAAATGCAAAAACAAAATAATTTTATGATTTTTTTAGATGTTTTGCGGGATAGTTGGTTTCTTATTGCGTTCGTCGCCGGCATTATTTATTGGGTCGCACGCCAGGATTCTTCACTGTCTGAACTAGAACGTCAAAATCAACGTATAACATCACTGGAAAACAGAACTACTATTTTAGAATCAGGAATAGGCCAATTACAATTAAAAATAGACGGGATAAAGGAAGATGTCACTTTGATAAAAAGTGCAGTTATAAAAAACTAGATGGCATTTTTTGCCCAATAAATTTTGTTTTTACAAACAACAATAACATCAAATCTGGCATCGCCCATCCAATGTTTATTTATAAGAAAAGTTTCTGCCGCCCGGCGCAGACGTGCGGATTGTGCCGGTGTAATCGCGGCCCATGCAGCGCCGACGCTTTGCCTGTTTTTTACTTCTACAAAAACAATAGTATTTTTGTGTTTTGCGATAATGTCTATTTCGGCGCGGTTTGTGTTTTTACCGGTTATGTACCTGGATTTTAAAATGCTGTATCCATGAAAACGCAAATACCATCGTGCCAGAAATTCTGCCCAAAGCCCAACTGTATAAGATGTTTTATTAAAAAGCATATGGTTTTGCCTGGAAATTTTCACGCGCAGATATAATATTTTCTGCGGCATCATTTGCTTTTAATCCATTGTCGGTCAAAATCAATTGACCATAATATGCTTGCATCATAGGTTCGTGTGCATTTTCTGCAGAAATCCATTTGTCTTCATCTGAATTTGGTTTGCCGTATTTATCTATTACGCCCTGCCAAAAAGCCAATAACTTTTTTTCTCTTTGATTTTCGAAACGCGTATCAGCACCATCTAAATCATTTGCATCATTTGTGTAAACTATCTTCCATACAAGATTATCTGTCGCATTGCTGGTAAAATAAATGTCCAATTTTTCACCCGTAAAAGGCCGTTCCAGATGAATTTCGGACACGTAGAGCAATCCGCGATTACGTGCTGTTGAATAAATACAATTATTAAGTGCCTCTGGAACAAAAACATTGTTTTGACGGCATTCGTAATCCAGGTTATATTTCCATTCTTTGTCTATTGTGTAAACAACGCTGTCTTTTTGACGTGGGGCATACAAACCGCCATTATCAAAAAACAAATTATTTATTTCATCATAATTCATTCCCAACATAACGCCGGCTATATCAAATTGTTTTACATTTAAAACATCTGCATCATCATTTAGATATACATAATCAAGGTTTACATCAGTATCTTCACTTTCGACCGTTGCAAAATTATTAAATGAAAAATCATATTCATCTGCATAAACATTTATTGTGTTTAAATTAAACACAAAACATAAAATCATAAAAGATAAAAATTTCTTTAACATATTACTTTTTCCCATCATCTATATCCGATACTACGAATTTAAACATATTTACAGGATCCAACCCAGATTCCAAATATTTTTGAATATTGAAATATTGGATATCTTTTTTGTCTGGTTCTGTATATATGCCCACAGGTATTTTGTCCCAAATCCCTGGTTTGAAAATAGCCTGGATATAAATTATACCACTTTCAGTTTTTGGTTCAACCGCCATAAAATTGGATTCGTCCCATGTCAAAGTATAATATTTCACAGAATAAAAAACAGGACGTGGAATAACGGAATTATAATAATCGTATCCCTTTGGCAAATCTATTGCTGCGATACCGTCATCCGGCACCATCACCAAGCGAAACTTACCCTGTGCAGACATTGTTGCTATTTCTGGGGCCATATTTTTTTTCCAATATTTATATGCTGCTTCATCAGACATTGTTTCCAGAACGGAATTATTGGTTAAATTTTTTATTCCAGGAATAACTTTGAAATATTCTGCAACATATTTTTTTATCAGTTTATTTCTTAAATCAACCGCGGACATATCATTTATATTTTGCAAAGCACCAACGCGCTGATTTTTTAAATAATTCATTTGAAAAATATAACTTCTTACTGACATATTTTCATTTGCACGATAAATAAAAGCGGCACAAATCACCATGAAAAATGTCACGACCAACAACAATATACCAATAAAGAAATGTTTTATTTTGGTCATTGACTTATCCTGTATGAATTAAATGTTTCTATGTAATATCCAAGTGTTGTTGGATATATGCCTTGTTTGCGGGATACTTTTACAAAAGCCAACACATCAAATTGTCCGTTAACGGTTGAATTGATTGTTGCGTATATTTGCCAAGTGCTGCCATTTTGTGTGACAGAATGCGGGACTTCTTCCATTTTTACGATTGTCCAACGTTCGGCTTTTTCAGCAATTCTAGCGCGATATTCCGGTAATACTTTTGTTTTAAATTCTTCAAATACATCATCATCGGCTTTACAAGATATTGCACATTTTATGTTATCGGGAATAAATTGTTCGTCTGCACCACATTCATCAACAGAGCATTCACGCCAACGCAATTCGTTTGTTGATTGGTTGTTTGAGATTGTAAACCAATCCGTCATAAAATCATGAACCAGAT
This sequence comes from Candidatus Enterousia sp., assembly GCA_045648665.1. Taxonomy (GTDB): domain Bacteria; phylum Pseudomonadota; class Alphaproteobacteria; order Rs-D84; family Rs-D84; genus Enterousia. Next base: position 48,953 of record JAZROL010000006.1, read on the forward strand.
TTTTCTGAATAACTTGATATTGTTCAACTTTGTCTTTTGTGCGTTTTCCAGGATAGGCGACAACAGTCCAACTGTTAGTGAAAGGATTAATCGATATTAAAAAGGGATAATTCTTTTTAAGATGCACACCTAACAAAACAAAACCGCATGCACAAAATATCAAAAAGAAAACAACACTTATCCAAACAGAAACACGGCGCGACAATGCTATGGATTTGCCCGCCGGAAAAGAAGGTATGTCAAAATTGTTTGGATAATCCAATGCTACGCCCCCCTGTTGTCTGTTTGTCAATACGTTTTACGCTTGATAAACCAAAATACAAGCGCAAGGACTCAATTTCAATTCATTGTTATCGTAACCAATGCTGACTGGTTCGGCATCGTAAACCTGGCCACAGCCGGCAAAAGAAACTGCGACGACAACCAATGCAAGAACAGATAATAACTTTTTCATATATTCAATCTCCTTTCTTTTTTGAAATTATAAGAAATATTCAAGCCCTACGTCAAGACAAAACAATTAAAACTGTGTTTCAAACGAAAGCAAGAATCTTTGTTCCTGGTCATATTCATTTACTTTCAATGGCCAACCCCATGAAAAATTCATAGGTCCCATAGGCGTATTCCAATAAACACCGAAACCAACCGATGTGCGCCAATCTTCATCTATGGTGTTATCTTGTAATTGATGAGTATATGGATTCATATACTGAAATTCCTTTCTTGGTGGACGTCCCAAAATACCATAATCAGCAAATACGAAACCTTTGACCTGATATTCATCTGGAATAAATACAGGGAAGTTTAATTGGGTTGAACCGTTTGCCTTCCATAATCCACCAAGCGAATAACTGCGGAAGAAACTGTTCCGCGAACCTATACCCGCAACTTCAAAACCACGTAAAGATTCACCACCAAGGAAATAACGATAAACACGCGGTATATAATTATCGCTTTCCAATGATTGCAGATACCCAAAATCCCATGAAGAACGCAATTGCCACCTGTCATCAAAGAATTTAATCATACCTATGATATCAGCATTGTATCGCATAAAAGTATTTGTGCCACCAAAACCGGTATATGTTGCGCCTATGTTTCCAACAACACCTGTGTGAGTGTTTTGTTGGAAATTAGTGTTTAAATTATAATAACGTAAATTTGTTCCCAACGCATACAGATTTGCTTCACGCCAGCCACCTAGTTGCAAATCATAGTTTTGATCGAATGTTGCAGATAAACGTAACGTTTGTGTCCAATGGTCTGTTAAACGCCAGCCCAAACGTCCCGCAACCATAAAAGAATCACGATCATAACCATAGCCACCCAATTGAGAATATTTGTATTGTGTATAAGATACATCAAATCCACCAGATAATTCACGATTAAATAAAAACGGTTCTGTGAAACTGAACATCGCCTGGCGTTGATACTGTGCAATAGAACCCTTGATTTGTACAATTTGTCCGCGTCCCATGAAATTGTTTTCGGTAATTCCGGCATCAACCATAAATCCGTTTATGCTTGACCATCCAAATCCACCAGATAATTCGCCGGTTGGTTGTTCTTCTACCTTTACATCCAAATTCATCATATTTGCATCGGCCAAACGTGTGGGCACCATTTGCACGTCTTTGAAATAACGTGTGTGCATTAAATTCTGGCGGCCCGTTTCAATGGTTTGTAATGAAAAAGGATCACCTTCGCGCATTGGCAGATGATGTTCGATAACACTGTCAAAAGTACGCACATTACCCAACAAATTTATAGAATTGATGTAAATACGATTTGTTTTTTTGATTTCAAATTTCAAATCAACAATGCGGGTGTCATCATGTTTGTCCGGAATAGGTTCAACATTAATAAATGCGTAGCCATGTTCCGCAACCACACCACGCAAAGCGGTCATAGTTTCGTCTACTTTATCAATATTATAAATGTCTTTCTTTGATATAGTTAATGCTTTGTACAATTCTTTGTCAGGGACATCAGGGAAAGGGTTAACAATAGTTATATCGCCAATTTTATATTGATTTCCTTCGTCAACAGTAAATTTTACAGAATAATATTCACGATCTGGTGTAAATTCACCTTTTGCCTCTGTGACACGAAAATCAAGAAATCCATTGCGCAGATAAAATTGTTGCAGCATTTGTTGATCATATTGAATTCTGTCTTCGTCATAAACATCGAATTGCGTCATAAAACGCCACCATGCATGTTCACGTGATAATATTTCTTTGCGCAAAGTACCAGAACGGAATTTTTTGTTGTTTTCAAAATCTATATTGCGAATATAAGTAGGGTGGCCTTCACGTATTTCATAAACAACATTTACACGATTATTGTCCAATTCAATTTTCTTTGGGTTAATTTTAGTTCCAAAAAAACCTTTGCGCTGGTAAAGTGTCAACATGCGTTGAACGTCGCCACCGATAACAGATATATCATACGAAGCACGTTCTTTTGTTCGTATTTCTTTTTTTAAATCTTCGGTATCAATTTCATCATTTCCTTCAACTGTCACCATATTTATTATGGGGGCCTCTGTGACATTTATTTTTAAAATGTCACCATTCAATGATGCATTAACAGATGAAAAATAACCGCTGGATTGCAATTTCTTTGCAATGTTATTTACTGTTTCAGAATTAACATTATCACCTTTCTTTACATCCGCCAGAATACGCACAGATTCAGCATCCATACGTTGATTGCCGTTAACATCAATACGAGAAATAATCGCCGCATGAACATTTTGTGCGATAATCATAGTTGGTAAAATTAGCAATAGTTTGTGTTTCATTTTTTACTTTACATTTTGTTGTCTTTCGTAATGTGGTGTGTTTGCAGCCTTTGCCCATATGTTTAATGCTTCGTTTACGGATGTGTCAGCAGACAATTCAAACCTTATTTCTTTTGTTTTTGAAGGTATTACAACCAACACTTTCTTTGTGTTGGAAACTCGTGCATGTTTAACAGCATTTTCAATAACCTCTCTTAAATTTTGGTATTCTTTTGCAACGTAAACATTACCAGCTGTATTTTCATTTGCCATTATCTTATCCTTTTTAATTCAATCCAAATACACGCGCTATATCATTCCACATAGTGAAAGCGAATAACATAGCAATTAAAACCCATCCGACCAATATAGTTATTTCCATTGCTTTGCCACCCAGTTTGCGACGAGTGATAGCTTCTATTATCAATATCAATAAATACCCGCCGTCTAACACTGGCAAGGGTAATAAATTTATCACACCTAAATTTACAGAGAGCAGGGCGATAATTGATAAAAACACAAAGAATCCCGCTTCTAATGCATGACCGGAAACCTGTGCAATAGTGATAAATGATCCAAGTTGTTTTGAAGAACGTTCGCCAGTCACAATCTGTTTTAATACGACCAGTAAAGTTTTAGATTGGTGATATGTTTCCCGCAGACCAGAATATATCGCGCCAAAAAAACCTTTCTTGCGAATGGTGGTTTTGCTGCCGTCCGCAATCAGACCCCATCTTTCTGCAGGCGACAAAGTGACACGAATCAATTTGTCTTTGCGTGCCAACAAAACATCTGCATCATGTTTATCCGCCAATTCTTTTGCGATGATTAATTCGCCCCAGTTATCAATGCTGGCTTTATCTATTTTCATTATGATATCGCCTGGTTTTACGCCGGCTTTAAAAGCAACACTGTCGCGAACAACTTGGCCTATGACTGGTAATTGCACTGTTTTTGGCCTGAACATAAAATCGGCAGAATAAATGATCCATGCCAACATAAAATTCATAAAAACACCGGCGCCAATAATTATAAATTGTTTCCAAGCGGGGACAGACAAATAATGTCCAATCTTTTTAGATGCAGGTAATTCTGCATATTTTTTACGGTTGAACATGTCTTCTTGGCCATATATAGATACATAGCCACCCAATGGCAAACAACATAATTTCCATACTGTATTATGCTTGTCGGTCCATTTTAATATTGCCGGGCCAAATCCAATAGAAAAAGCATTAACGGTCACACCCGCCCAACGTGCGGCCATAAAGTGCCCAAATTCATGGACAAACACCACAACACCTAAAACAATCAACAAAGCCACAATAGTTAAAACAGTATGCATATCTATAAATCCTTATCCTATTATGAACCAAATCAAGGGCAACACGTAAATCCAGCCATCAAATCTGTCCATTATTCCGCCATGCCCAGGCAAAATATTTCCAAAATCTTTTATATTTAATTTGCGTTTTATCAAACTGGCGGTCAAATCACCATATTGTGAAAGCAGGGATACACCAATACCTATCCATAATAATTCAGGCATAAATATATCTGTTCCTAATAATCCATACATCAGGGACATGCCCGTTCCGCAGACAATACCGCCGATTTGTCCGGCCCATGTTTTATGTTCCGAAATTTGAGGCCACATTTTATCGCCACCAAATATTTTGCCAAATAACCATCCGCCAACATCTGCGCCAACTATAATCATTAACAACCATAAAATTATCCATGGACGTGCACCAACGATATACGCTGCGCCTAACATCACAAACAACCATGCGACAAAAGCAATGAACAAAACCGCATTTTTGCGAAAGTTTTCTTTTTTTGTTTCGGTTATTCTTTTGATGGTTTCAACAATTCCACCACACATAATCAACACGCACAGCCAACGAACGGAATGTATATTTGGATAAAAAACCTGTATCACAAAAGCAACAGCCAACACCGCAATCATAATTGCACCAGTTATAATTCTTAATTTAGTATTAGATATTTTCATTTTATTTTCCCTGCGTAATTTTTCTTTTTTCCACCGCCAAAGCGACGATCGCGTTTTGCGTATTCGTCCAAAACATGTTGCCACAGTTTTTCTGATTTAACCAAATCAGGCCAATGTTCCGGGACAAATAACAATTCAGCATAAGCCAATTTCCAAAGCAAGAAATTAGAAATTCTGTTTTCATTACTTGTGCGAACCATCAAATCCACGGGCAACAAATCCCCAGTATCAAGAAACGTTTCAAATGTATCTTTATCAACCGGATTTCCAGCGGCAATCGCGTTGTTTACGGCGCGTACAATTTCATCTTGTCCACCGTAATTCAGAGCAAAAACAACCGTTCCGTTTGTGTTTTCTGCAGATACTTCTTCCAATTTATCACATAAATCAGCCAATTTTTTTGGCAATCTGTCACGTGAACCAACAACACGATAACGCAGATTTTTTTCAACCGCATGTTTCATGTTTTTATTTAATTCCGTGTAAAACAGTTTCATAAGAAAATCGACTTCTTCTTTTGAACGATTCCAGTTTTCAGTTGAAAAAATATAAAAAGTGATTGTTGAAACGCCATGTGATATAAACCAATCAACCAAGTTTTCAAAATTAGAAATACCTGCCTGATGGCCAGCCAATGGCGGCAGGCCACGATTTTCAGCCCATCTGCGATTTCCATCACAAATAAAAGCAATATGCTGTGGAATCTTTGCGTTTTTCTGTGATGCTGGTTCTTTCTTTTTGAACAGTTTTAACATATTTGTATCCTGAATTATAGGTTAAACAGACATGATATCAGTTTCTTTTTGTTTTAATATTGCATCAACTTCGTTTGCACGATTATCAAAGACCTTTTGCAAATCTTCTTCATATTTGTGTTGATCATCTTCTGAAATTTCTTTGTCTGCAACAGCGCGTTTGATTTTACCCATAGCATCCTGGCGGATATTACGCATAGAAATTTTTGCTTCTTCTGCGTATTTTCCGGCAACTTTGGTTAATTCACGACGACGTTCTTCTGTTAATGGTGGCAAATTCAAGCGGATAACACCACCGGCGGTCATAGGATTTAATCCCAAACCAGAATCACGAATCGCTTTTTCAACCACTGCGGCATTTGTTATATCCCACACAGTAACAGACAAGGTCTGGTTATCCGGCGCAGATACTGTCGCAAGTTGATTCAATGGCATGTCGGAACCATATGCAGGAACACGTACCCCATCAAGTAAATGAATTGAAGCGCGCCCAGTGCGCAGACCAGCATATTCATTTTGCAGAACTTCCAGTGTTTGTGCGGTTTTTTGTTCCGCTTCGGCTTTAAGTAAAGAATAATCCATAAAACGACTCCTTAGAATATAAGTTCAAAGAAAGGTTAGCAAAATCATTTGACTTTTTGCAAGAAGAAATATAGAATACTTTTCGCATCGTGGGGTTGTAGCTCAGTTGGTAGAGCACTTGCATGGCATGCAAGGGGTCGTCAGTTCGAGTCTGATCAGCTCCACCATTCGTCTTTGTAAGCAAAGTTTGGCGGGTGTAGCTCAGTTGGTTAGAGCGTCGGTTTGTGGTACCGAATGTCGCCAGTTCGAATCTGGTCACCCGCCCCATAAAATTCAAACCCGCAAAAATGCGGGTTTTAATTTTATCATGACGGGTGCCAGATATCGAACGGGCAGTAGCCAGTTCGACTATGAGTAAGCGAGAACGAGCATAGCGAAGTTCGAGCGCTAACGAATGCCGCGCAGTGTCGGCATAGCCGACCGAGCGACCCGCAAAAAGGCGATAGCGAAGCAATCTGGTCATCCGTCTTCGCTGCGCTACGCCGAGACCTTGCCCGATGCCGATTTTTACCGCAGCGTCAGCAAGGATTAAAAATCGAGCATACAAAGTTCACCCTTGGAAGATTGTGTATCGAGGAAAGGTCACCCGCCCCATATTTTTACACCGTCAATTTATAGGACATTTCTACCAAATTTTGGATGTTTTTTATTGGTAATGTACCGTCCAGCAATATTGTAATCCAATGATTTTTATTCATATGATATGCTGGCAAAATACCTGTTACACCATGAAAGAATTCTGTATCGCTTGTTTTTACATTTATAATATCAATATTTCCATCGCCAGACAGTTTTAAAATACGACGAGGAACAGTGCCGATTAACGCGAACCATTTATTGTTGTCTTTGTGTCTAAATATGCAATATGTTGGATAACGCCTCCACAGATATTCTGGGGCGGCGTTATATTTTTTATTTATGAATTTTATGATATCCTGTTTCATTGCATTTGTTCTTCGGCCCATGTTTTTAATTCTTCCGCAGTAACACTTGTTGGAAAACGTTTGCCTGTCAGGACTTTTGCGTTTGGTGCCAATGTTTGCAGGTTTGCACCGTAATCACCGATACCACTGCTGCCCGATGTGATAAACGGTATAACAGTTTTCCCGGCGAAGTCATAACTTTCAATAAAGGTATCCATAATGGATGGTTCACGCCCCCACCAAATCGGCGAACCAACAAATACTATTTTATATTTAGAAATATCTTCTATTTTTGATGCTATCGCTGGTCTGGAACTTCTGTCGCTCATTTCAATGGAAGAGCGGCTTTGGTCATTGTGCCAATTCAAATCTTCGGAAGTATATAATTGTTCCGGTACGATTTCAAACAAATCTGCATTTATTGCCGTCGCTAATTTTTCAGCCACAGATTTTGTGTTTCCTGTGGCACTGAAATATGCAACCAACACATCTGTCTTTGTTTTATTTGAATTACCTGTCCTTGTGAAAAACAGAGTTCCAATAATTAAAAATATAGTTAAAATTATTAATAACAGTTTTTTCATTTTTGACTCCTTTTTATAAACTTTCACCTAAAGCTTTCGCCTCGGCTAATTTCGCTGGTGTTTTATTTGTGGAATTATCAGCCGTTACAATACCTTTGTCGGTCATTCCCATATAACCAATCATATCTTTGTATTGTGCGATTGCACCAGTATAAACATTTGGTGAATAAGATGACAATAACAACGCACTATACTTTGCTTTGGCAGGATGATTGATAGCATAGAAACGATGGATAACAGATTCCAACTGGGCAGACATAATGAAGTAATAGATAGGTGATGCGAACACAATCATATCGGCATCTTGAATTTGTGGGTATATTTCCTGCATATCATCTTTTTGAACACATTGTCCGTTGTTACGTTTGCAGAAATTACATGCCATACAACCATTTACTTTTTTATGTGCGACATCTACAATATTGATTTCGTGTCCTTTGGATTCGGCGCCTTCTTTGAAAGCATTTACCAAAGCTACTGTGTTTCCGTTTGGTGTAGGACTGCCATTTAATACAAGTATTTTCATCTTTGACTCCTTTCATTTTGCAACATACAGGATATACAAAATTTTTGCAAGTGAATAACTTTGTTATTCTTTTTCCCTCTTGCAATATTTTTACAGTATGACTATAATTGCATTGATAAAAAGAAAGGAGGAAAAATAAAATGAAAATAGCTGAAAAGTTTAAAAATTTACCAACTGTTTGGGTTGTGATTTTGGCGTTTGGATTCGCATTGGGTGGATTTTTTATTGGTAACGGTGTTTATAAATCGATTGCTTCTCGAACCGTCACTGTAAAGGGGTTGGCGGAATTAGATGTTGTTGCGGATACCGCTGTTTGGTCTGTGAAATTTAATCGTGTCGGTGCTGATTTGGCCAAGGTGCAATCTAATATAGATGATGATATCAAAAAAGCCCGTCAATTTTTAATAGATAATGGTTTCAAAGACAATGAAATTCAAAACCTTCGTATCCAGGTGCGCGATAAATTCGCAGGCTATTCGGATATTGAACGTAAAAACCAAGAAACCGCGGACAGATATGTAATTGAAACCGGTGTTATGGTGCGTTCTACGTCTGTCGATTTGGTTGATTCTGTATCCCGCAAAATGGGCGATTTAGTAAAACAAGGTGTCACTGTTACCGAAGATTATACGGGCCCAATTTATATATTTAATGGCCTGAACGATATCAAAATCAAGATGATAGAAGATGCGACCAAAAACGCACGTGCCGCAGGGGAACAATTTGCCAAAGATGCCGGTGCAAAATTGGGAAAAATACAATCTGCGAATCAGGGGGTTTTCAGTATAACCGCGCGTGATCAAGTTGATGCTTGGTCTGATAATGAAAAACAGTCGATTAACAAACGTGTTCGTGTCGTTTCAACAATAACTTTTTATTTGAAATAGTGCTTTATAGTTCCAAGGTTTTATTGTTCTTGGGGTTGGGTTGTGCGGAGGCGCCACCCACTGAATATATACCCTGGTTTTGTTGGGTTGGTGTCTGGTAAAGTAATCTTTTGACCATATATACATTTTTGTGCGTCGGGTTGCACTGTTAAAGGTATTGTTGCGTTTTCATCTAAATACCATTGTAAATTTATCACTTTATAACATTGGTCAATTGACGTAGAAGCGGCCGGTGAATACGGCGTATCACTTGGACACGGGTTTAATCCCTGAGGGGTTGTTTCGTTAAATGTAAGTTGTCCACCATGGCAATAATAGTTTTCCAAACACTGTCTGCATTCATCAACCCCGGCGGGTAAATAATATCCCGGATTACAATTATGAACATTTGGAATAAAAGTTGCCGTAATATTTGCAACATTGTTGAGTGCTCGCAGAAAATCAGTTTTACAACCATTTCTTATATTTTCCGTGACTTGCACTTTGAATTTATTACCTTGGTCATATTCTTCATTAAAAGTGAAAGTTCCACCATTACAATCATAAACATCAGGACACATAACACAACCATCATTATTTGCCGGGACATAATAGCCAGAACCACATTGATATTGATTTGGTGTAAAAGTGGCTAATAAAATTGTATCTGTATTTAAACTGCTCGAACAACCATTTGTAATATTTGACATAATCAAATCGTCCGCAAAAGCAGATACCGGTATTATTAAAAATAATAACCATTTATATTTCATTGTAATGCTGGACCTGCTATAAATTGCCCTGTGCCTTGGTTATAGAAAAATTGACCTGTCACTCTGTCAAACATACAGGGTGTGCCCGCACCATCAAGGACAGGGATAAGATCACGAACAAGTGAGTCATTGTTGTATACCTTAAGGAAATAAAATCTCATTGGAGAAGCTCTTTGTACAACAGCCCCAGCATTGTTAAGAGTACATAACAAAAGCGGTAAAGAGGTTGTTCCATTACTTGTAAATGTATGTGATCCAACAATAAAAGATTCTTCATATAAGATTGTTTCTTTGTTTTCAATTTTAACTCGGTATTTTTTATTTTGTTTTATTGTTATATTTGTAAGCCAACGGTCGTTTATAGCCGCACCAAAAAAATCTACAGTTATTGTTTTATTGGAGTTATATCCAATATTGAATCCTGCTCCGCCAGAAGAAGTGTTTCGTGAACCTAATAAACTTGTTCCGTCATTAATAATATCTGTCACTACGAAACTAATATCATAGTGCATATTATTTGTCACTATTAACCCAGTATCAATCCACTGTGTTCCTGTGCTTTCAAGATATTCAATCGGTGTGTATAATTGTTTTATTTGCCACCCAGTAAATGTATAACCATATTTTGTTGGCGGGGTGGCGGGCAGAATTAAATCACTATCAATCACACATGTTGAATTTTCGTATACAGTCCCATCTTCATTTAACCAGTGCAGATTTATTGTGTCTGCAAATACCACATTACAGAACAGTAATGATAATAATATTAAAAACCGTTTCATCCCTTTTTCCTTTTTTTTCTTGGTTCTGTTTCCAGAATGCAGAGTTCTCCTCTGGCTAGAGGAGTACGGTCGAAGACCGGGAGGTGTCGCTATAACATAATTTATTCTTGGGCGACACCCCGTCCACTTCGTGTCCACCCCTCTAGCCAGAGGGGAACTAAAAAACACCGCCAAAGAAATCAGGCGGTCGGGGAGTTCAAAAATCATTAGTTCAGTGATTCCGCGGTCTTTATATATACGCCAACGGCTCCCCAACCTTGTTGTGTCAGGGATAACAACGGTGCAAAAAAACACCGAAAATATCAAATAACGATGCGTTTTGCACCGGAACTAACGGGCTTTTGATAACCCCGAACCCAATTCCCATTGGATTCTATTTAATTCTAGCAAAAACATATTTTTAAATAAAGTGTTTTTTATTAAATCCTTGCACTAATTTTTTGTATTTTCTATAATCAAACCATGGGAAAAACAGCAGACCTTTTTATTCGCGCAGAACACGCAGATTTATTGAAAAAATTAAATGCGTGGGACGTTGCTTATCATCAAAATGATGCGCCAATCGTTGATGACGCAACCTATGACGAAGCAAAAAAACACATACTGGAAATAGAGCAAGAATATCCTGAATTGGCGAAAAACGGTTTTTCACAGCATGTTGGGGCCGCGGTGTCTGAAAAATTCAAATCTTATCCGCATGCTGTGCCTATGTTGTCCATAGCGGACGTCTTTGACGAAGGCGAAGTGCGTGATTGGTTTGATAAACTGGAAAGCGACGATTTATTTGTTGAATTAAAGGTAGACGGGCTTTCTTTTTCTGCGCGTTATGAAAATGGTGTTTTGGTGCGCGGTTTAACACGTGGTAATGGTGTGGCGGGCGAAGATATTACCGCTAATTTGCGGACTATTCCCGATATTCCACAGAAATTATCCGGTGTTTTTCCTGATGTAATAGAAGTGCGTGGTGAAGTTTACATGTCGCGCGCCGATTTTATTGCTTTGAATGAAAAGGCAGATAAAAAATTTGCAAATCCACGTAATGCGGCGGCGGGATCTTTGCGGCAATTAAATCCGGCTATAACTGCGGCACGCAAATTAAGCGCGTTTGGGTACACTTATGGCGAATGTTCCGCACGTGATTGGAATACACAATCGGAATATTTTGATAAATTGGAATCTTGGGGTTTTAAAACTACACGTCAATGGGCGCGGCGTGCAAATTCTGTCGCGACTGTTCAGGATATTTATAATGATGTCATTTTACACAGGGATGAAATACCTTTCGATATAGACGGTTTGGTTATAAAGGTTAATTCTATTGCTGTTCAGGAAAAAATGGGCGCACGTGCAAACAGTCCGCGTTGGGAAATTGCTTATAAATTTCCGGCTGCACGTGGGATCACGACATTAAACGATATAACTATCCAGGTTGGACGAACCGGGGTTTTAACACCTGTGGCCGAATTAGAACCTATAAACATAGGTGGTGTATTGGTATCGCGTGCTACGTTGCATAATGCCGATGAAATCGCAAGACTAGATGTTCGTATTGGTGATAAAGTTGTTGTTCAGCGTGCGGGTGATGTTATACCGCAAATTGTGTCTGTGGCACAAAGGGGTGAAAATACAGTTCCTTTTGTTTTTCCGTCTGTGTGTCCGGTTTGTGGTGGTGCTGTGGTCCAAGAATCTGGTGCGGTTGCGCGCAGATGTGTGAATTCTTTGTCTTGTCCGGCACAAATTCGCGGGGAATTAGAACATTTTGTGTCGCGGCATGCTTTTGATATAGAAGGCCTTGGCCAACGCCAGATTGAATTATTTGTATCACGTGGCTGGATAAAGCAAGCGGCAGATATTTTCACTTTGATTGAAAAACATGGTGATGAAATTCATGATATGGACGGATTTGGCGAAAAATCTGTTTCTAATTTGCAAAAATCAATAGAAAACGCGAAAAACGTTGATTTATACCGCGTTATTTATGCCATAGGAATTCCAGATGTGGGGGAAGTGACCGCTAAAATACTGGCGCGCGAATTTAAATCTTTGGATGCTTTGCGTGGCGCATCAATTGAACGTTTAACACAAATCGATGGCATAGGCGAAATTATGGCGCGTGAAATAGTGTCTTTCTTTGCGGATGTGCATTCTGTGGATGCGTTGGACAATTTGTTGAAATATATAAATATCAAAAATCCAGAAATCAAAGTTGTTGAAAATAATTTGTTAAATGGAAAACGTGTTGTGTTAACCGGAACCCTGTCAAAATGGACGCGTGATGAAGCAAAAGAAATTTTGGAACGTATGGGTGCAAAGCCCCAGGGTAGTGTATCAAGCAAAACAGATATAGTTATCGCCGGGGAAAATGCCGGGTCTAAGTTAACAGATGCTCAAAATTTAGGTATAACCATTTGGACTGAATACGATTTTGAAAAAGCAATAAAATAAATTAAACGAAGGAATCGGGCGTGCAAAAGAAAAACAATCGGGCAAGAAATTCAAGAAACAAAGGAAAAAATTCCAATGACACAATACATTCTTGGAAATGGTATTTGATGTCTGTGATTTTCAATTTTTTATTGGTCGGTGTTGCTGCGGTTGGTTTGTATGTTTTGTTTGTGTTTTTACAAATGCCTTCTTTGGATTCTATTTTGCATGAAACACGTGAACCCGCTGTGATATTCCTTGACAAAGATGGAAATGAAATTCGTTCTATGGGGCGCATAATGGGTGATGCAGTATCTGTTGAAAAATTGCCGCCACATGTTTGGCAATCTATTGTTGCAATAGAAGATAAACGTTTTTATAAACATGGGGCGATTTCTTATCGTGGAACTTTGCGCGCGGTGTTTGTGAATCTGTTTCATGGAAAATTTGCTGCAGGTGGGTCAACTATAACACAACAAACGGCCAAAAATATCTTTTTGTCGCGCGATAAAAAAGTATCGCGTAAAATCCAAGAATTAATATTGTCTTATTGGTTGGAAAACAGATTCGATAAAAACCAAATTTTGGATTTATATTTGAACAGGGTGTCTTTGGTTGGTGGGTTGCGTGGAATTGATGCCGCGGCAAACGCTTTGTTTGGGCATGGTGCGAAAGATTTAACCGTTGCAGAATCTGCACAGATTGCCGCAATGTTAAAAGCACCAACTTTGTACAGTCCTGCTAAAAATCCAGAGCGCAATATTAAACGTGCGCGGGTTATTTTAATGGAAATGGTCAATCAAGGATATATATCGCTTGAAACGGCACAACATGCAGCCAAAGAATTAAAAGCAACTGGTATGAAAAACGACAAAAATCTTTACAGATATTGGACTGATTTTGTTATGGACGAAGTGGAATCGAGAATTGGAGATATAAATCAAGATTTGTATGTGTATACAACTATGGATACTAAATTACAAGAACAAGTTGCCGCGTCTTTATCCTCGAATATAGGTGAATATCAGGGCGCAATTGTTGCGATTTCGCGCGATGGTGCAATACAATCAATGGTTGGTGGTGATGATTATCAGGTCAGCCAATTTAATCGTGTCTTGGCACCGCGTCAACCGGGTTCAGCATTTAAACCTGTTGTGTATTTAGTTGCGTTGGAAAATGGCATGACGCCGGAATCTTATGTTAATGATTCTCCGTTTTCTATTGGTGATTACAACCCAAAGAATTATAACGAACAATATTACGGTGGAATAAACCTGGCAACTGCCTTTGCAAAAAGCGTGAATTCTGTCCCACTGAAATTAACAAAAGAATATGGCATAGATACTGTGTTGAATATGGCGGCGCGTCTGGGCGTAGGCAGCAAATTAAAACGTGAATATTCGACTGTTTTGGGTGCCTCTGAAATGACTTTGTTGGATTTGACGACAATATATTCGGTTATTTGGAACGATGGAAAATCGGTGCATCCTTATTCAATCACAAAAATCAAGGACAGAGCAGGGCATATTCTTTATGAACGTAATCCATCGGACGAAATAACCGTGTTGCAGCCACAAACTGTGGAATATATGAAAGAGTTATTATATGAAGTTGTTACAAAAGGAACCGGAAAACGTGCGTATACACCAAATGTGTTCGGTGGAAAGACAGGAACCAGTAATGATAACAGAGATGCTTGGTTCGTTGGAACAACCGCTGATTTTGTTATGGGTGTATGGGTTGGTCGCGACGATAACAAGCCTATGTCATCTAAAATCACAGGTGGCACATTGCCCGCAACAATTTTTCATGATATTGTGAAATAAAAAACAAAATTTATTTGATTTGCTTTTTGTTTCGAGGGGTGGTATGCTTGTCCCTGCAAGAGAATTTAAATGTCGGTTAAAACGAAACGTTTTTTTAAGAAATTAATCAGTTACGCGGGGCTTTTTTTCTTTTGTCTTGCGGCGGGCATGCTTTATTGGCAATTGCGTAATTATTCTTTGATGGATATAGCGCGTGCTTTGTGGAATATACCTTTTTCCAATTTAGTGTTGGCATGTGTTGCATGTTTTTGTGGGTATTTGGCATTGTCTTTTTATGATTATTTGGCGTTGGATTACGTGGGGCGCAAAGTATCCTGGTGGAAATGGATGTTGGCGGGAATGTTGGGTTTTGCCATATCTAATAATGCTGGGCATGCGGTCGTATCCGGTGGCGCAATAAGATATCGTTTATATACACGTTGGCGCGTTCCAGGGTCTGATATTATAAAAATGATAACGTTTTCCGGGTTTACATTTTTCTTGGGTTATGCCGCAATAGCGGTCATAGGGTATTTCTTGGTGCCAAATGGTATGTTTGCGCAAAGCGTAGGCGCATCATTTGGTGTTAACGGGTTGTTTATTGTATGTTTGTCTATTTTATTGGCCTATTATGCAATAACAACCATGTTTAATGGAAAAAGTATTCGTATAGGTGGAATAAAATTCCAGATTCCGTCCATTGGTGAAGCGGTTGTTCAAACCTTATTGGGAATCGCAGACGCGCTTTGTGCGGGTTTGGTGCTTTATTTCTGTATAGTTCCATACATAGATATGCCATTTGGTGTGTTTATTGGATTATACGTCATAGCGAATGTGGCTGGTGTTTTTAGCCAGGTCCCCGGTGGTATCGGTGTTTTTGAATCTATATTTATGGTTGCTTTGCCTGAAAGTGCGGACAAAGCGAGCATTTTTGGTGCCTTGTTGGCGTACAGAATTATTTATTATGTATTGCCATTAATAGGCGTCGGTGGTTTGTTCTTTGTTTATGAACGTTGGTTGCGTGCGCGCATGAAAAAATGGTTGGCAGAAGCCAAACAAAAAATGCCGCATTTCCCAGTGTTGCATAAAACATGTGATTCTGCGCCAGAAAAATAAAAACACCTTGCCTTTGGGAATAACATTTGTTATGCTTTACGACGTTGTATGAAACAGGGTAAAGATGGTGTTTGTATTATCGCTTTTTACATCAATTTGCATCACGCTGTGTTGTATAGTTGCGTGTTTCCTTGGCATGGGCGGGATTGCCCCATGGGAACGGATTGATGCTGTTTTATGCACCCCAAACACAAAAGGATTATTAAATGTCAAAAAAGATTTATGTGGATGGCGTTCATCCAGAAGAAACACGGGTAGTGGTGGTCGATGCCTTAACGAACCGTGTGTCTGATTTTGACGTTGAAACAACCACGAAACCCCAGATAAAAGGTAATATTTATTTGGCCAAGGTTATTCGTGTTGAACCGTCACTTCAGGCCGCATTTGTTGACTACGGTACCGGTAAAAATGGATTTTTGCCATTTTCTGAAATTCATCCTGATTATTATCAGGTCACACCTGAACAAAAGAAAAAATTACTTGAATTAGCGCATGCTAATATCGTTGATGACGACGACGACCCAAATGATGAAGAAGACGAAGTCGCAGATTACGATGATCAAAGCGCGGGCGAAGATAACAACGAATTTTTGAAACGTGCTCACGAATTTAAAATTCAAGATGTTATCACTCCAAAACAAATTTTATTGGTCCAGGGCGTCAAAGAAGAACGTGGACAAAAGGGCGCATCTATGACAACTTATTTGTCGTTGGCGGGTCGTTTTGCTGTGTTGATGCCTAATTCCAGAAAACGCAACAGTTATGGTATTTCAAAAAAGATTTCTGACAGGGGTGAACGCGCGCGTTTGCGTGAAATCTTGCATACATTGAAAATACCAAAGGGCATGACGGTCGTTTTGCGTACTGCGGCGATGGATGCCAGTGCGGAAGATATAGCCAAAGATTATGAATATTTAACCGCATTATGGAATGATATTCGTAAAACAACATTGGAATCTGTTGCCCCAGTGACAATACATACCGAAGATTCACTTTTGCGTCGTGTTGTTCGTGATTTTGTTTCTGGTAAAGACGATGTTATGTATGTCCAAGGCGAAGAAGCCTTTGAAGAAGCCAAAACATATTTTCAACAAATGTATGGTCGTGCGCCACGCAAACAACTTATTCAATACAAAGATGCTGCGTTGCCTTTGATGACCAAGGCGGGCGTTGAAAAACAATTGGAAGGTCTACATGGCCCATATGTTTCTTTGCCATCTGGTGGTTCTATTGTTATCAATCAAACCGAAGCAATGGTGACAATCGATGTTAATTCATCGCGCGCCATTAAAGAAAAAGATATCGAACAAACCGCATTGAATACTAATTTAGAAGCAGCGGAAGAAATCGCACTTCAATTACGTTTGCGCGATTTGGCTGGTATAGTCGCGATTGATTTCATTGATATGGAAGATGAAAAAAACAATCGTAAATTGGAACAAAAAATGCGCGAGGTTATGAAACATGACCGCGCACGTACCCAGGTTGCTAAAATTAACGCTTTTGGTGTGTTGATGTTGTCGCGTCAACGTTTGCGTTCTTCGTTCATAGAATCTTCGTACGTCGTATGTCCACACTGTATGGGTGCGGGTGTCGTACCAAGTATTCAAACCGCATCAATCATATTGTTCCGTCATTTACAAGAAAAATTGTTGGCCAAAGCGGCACAAAAAATCATAATGACGGTTCCAAGTGATGTTGCGATTTATTTGCTGAATCAAAAACGCGCTGAATTGGCGGCGATGGAAAAAGAATTTGGAACAGAAATCGTAATTGTTGGCGACGACAGTTTGATGAACATAGACCAATATTCTATACAACGTGTTATGGCAGACAGTGTAAAAACAGATGATGTTTTGGATGCACACGAACCATCAACCGATGCGAAAAAGAAAAATGCTCAGCATGTAGAGGCGAAACGCGTCACTACATCTGCGCCACGTCATCGTAAGCCAATCAAAAAACAACAAAAGAAAAAATCTTTGTGGAAAAAGTTAGTTGGATAATAAAAAACGCCCGTTTGGGCGTTTTTAATTTGTTTGCTTTATATTTAGATTTGTATTAAAATTAATTTGAATCCAAGGGATTGGGTTCGGGGCTGTGATAAGCCTGGATTGAGTGCGGTGCAAATGCATCGTAATTTGGTGTAGTCGGCGTTTTTTGCCGTCGTCATCCCTGACCACAGGTTGGGGAGCCGTTGGTGTATATGTAAAGACCGCGGAATCAAACTCAATCTGATTTATCAACTCCCCGACCGCCAGTTTCTTGACGGTTTTATTTTATTCCCCTCTGGCTAGAGGGGTGGCACGAAGTGACGGGGTGTCGCCCAAGAATAAATTATGTTATAGCGACACCTCCTGGTCTTCGACCGTACTCCTCTAGCCAGAGGAGAACTCTGCGTTCTGGAAACAGAACCAAGAAAAAAAAGGAAAAAGGGATGAAACGGTTTTTAATATTATTAACAACATTATTTTGTACGGTTGTATATGGCGCAACATTTAATCAATATTGGTATAACGAAGATAACACTTTGTATTCGCAAACAACCTGTTCAACCGGTGGCGATATAACATTACCAACACCCCCAACTAAATATGGCTATGATTTTATCGGCTGGGAAAAAACATACACCCAGATTGAATATCTGGAATCGACCGGAACGCAGTGGATAGATACGGGGTATAGATTTATGGGCCAAAAAGATTATCGTGTCATTATAAAATACGAATACACATCCGCAAAAGGCGGTCAATCAATTGCAGGGGCTCAACCAAATTATTGTTTTATACCTTATACCCCTAGTTATGGTGGTTCCGTTTCTATTTATCATTCATCACTCTCAAATTCTTTAGGAACACCAATATCAGCAAACGAAGTTTATACTTTGGAAATGACACAAATTGACGATGTTTTTACCTTGAATATCAATGGACTAACAAAAAGCGCAACAACAAACACTCCTGCGTCAATATACCCTTACTTTTTATTTGCTACTAGCAACGGAAACCGCGCAAAAGAATTTGCAATTGCAAAAATATATTTTGTACAAATATATGAAAATAATATTCTCGTTCGCAATATTATACCTGTTCTTGATGCCAACGGCACGCCGTGTATGTATGACAAAGTGGAAGATAAATACTATTACAACGCCGGCACAGGTCAATTCATCGCCGGACCAGTGATTGGTGCAGAATAATGAAAAAACTTTTGTTGTTATCTTTATTGTTTATACAACCGGTGTTTGCGGAATATATCACCAATGATATTATTGGTGGGTGT
>JAZROL010000007.1:0-13048 GCA_045648665.1 Candidatus Enterousia sp.
AATGATGGCACCTGCGACTTCGTATTGGGTAAATGCGAGTGGATCAACACCGTATGCAGACGATACAACATGTGGTAATTCGTGTGTGACATTATGTGCAAATTATATGGCGACGAACCAAACATTCCGCAGTGCCGTATACGAAGCTGTATGGTAAATAAAAAAAGGAAGAAAAATGAAAAAAATATGTACAAGTGTATTATTGATGATTGTATTTGCAATACCGGCATTGGCGGTATCGGTATGTGCAAAAGACAGCATAGTTTCTGTGGTATTAGATCCATCGATTAATGGTAATTCAAGCACGTATAGCAACAGCACAGGTGTATGGAAAATTATATTTTCATATGGTAAAGTATCGGGTATAAGTACGTGCGTTTCCGCTAAAGGAAAAACCGAACAATTAACTCTAACGGCAAATGATACATATCTGGAATCGTCTGGTGGCGAAGCAACTGGGAGGTATTGTTGGTGTAAAATGACACACCCAATGAATTCTCTTTGGGTGTACTACCGTGACGTGGGCTATGTGACGGATTGCGCGTCGGGCTGTTTGCGCGGATGCGCTGATATCGTCAAGGCCCAACAACAAACTAATGTTCGCACAATGCTTTTTGGTTCGGTTGCGGATGCAAACGCAGCATTTTGATGTATTCCAAATTTTATTGTTTGGAATTATTACGATGAAAAGTCCGTCTTTGCTGTTCTTAATATCGAAGACTAAATATCAGTTTATGATAAATATATTTTGTTGAATAAATTGCTACGCCGAGACATTCCCATTTTGCAACGCGTCAAATCCGCTAATCGCGGCTTTGCCTGCGACAAAAACGGGTGGTGCGGGTAAAGAGAATCGAACTCTTATGGGTTGCCCCACTGGAACCTAAATCCAGCGCGTCTACCAGTTTCGCCATACCCGCAAAACTAAATTTTGTTCTTGTATAAATCCCGTCCATCGGAATTTATACAGTTCCTTTTACGAGGATGTCGCACTTCGTAGTCGCCATACCCGCAAAACTTTTTAATACACAGGATAATTACGTGGATAATCCGCATCGTGAACCAAATCTGATTTTGTTCCACATCCGGCCAATGCGATTATACAAAGTATCAAAATTATTTTCTTCATGTGTTTTTCCTGTTGCAGTTTATTGTTATATTAGTTAAACTTTTGGTAAATCGCAAGAGGGAACATTGAATATTTTTTTATTGCTTTTATCTATGCTGTTTATGGTGGGGTATTATATTATATCAAGCCCATCGCAAAATATCGCGCAACAAGACACTGAATACGCGATAAAAAAAGCAGATTTGCGTTCAGTGGCCGAATGTGTTGTGTCTGCGCAAAATGCCGCTATGTACGGGGAAGAATTTGTTGATGATTGTGTTGAACGTTATGAAATAAACAGTCAATATGTTTGCATGAATAGTCGTTATAGTATCGTTTCTTGTGATGCAGACACTGGGGCTGATTTTAATTTTATTATCACGACCAGTTTTGAATTACCGCCGGAAGAATACAATAATATGTTGGAAATTTTGGAACAATATTATCCTGATGCCGGAACATTGGGGATATTTTTAAATCCTGATTTGATGTCTGCTGGTTCTGTGGCACGAAGAACAATACCTAAAAAAGTCATAGATGCCGCAAAATTGAAAAATGGCCAGATGTTATATTTAATGCAATATAAAATCCCGGAACAAACTATTGATTACCCAATTATAGAAGGCGCAGGCATAGATTGTCCTGTGGGAACTATGAAAACTTATCGGTTTGGTCGTTGGCAATGCATAGAATATAATTATAAAGTGTCTTGTACGGGGGATACTATATGGGATTCTGGGTTAATGCAATGTGTTGCGGACGAAAACAGAAAACCTTTGTGTGCTAATAATCAAACGGCGGTTATGGTTGATGATATATGGGAATGTGTTGATCCTTTTGCAGATAAAACTTGTGATGAAGGTATGGTTGCGCGGTTGAATTATAATGATTTGGTTTGGGAATGTGTCGAAGATCCTAATAAAGTAAAAACTGTGAAAAAATGTGATAATATGCCACGTATATCTGTTGGGGGTGGGGCGGTTGGTCCGACTTTGCGTGTACGATCTATATCTTGCACTGATTGTGAAAAACCAATATTAAATGAAGATACTTGTGAGGTGTATTGTATCCCAGATGTTTCACGGTTAGATGACCCTAAATGTTATGATGGCGTGGTTGAAGATTGCAGTGGCCCGAATCGTGCAATTTATTTTGGTTTTGCGACTAATTCGAAGATAGATGGCATAGATGCACTTGAAAATCAAACTGTGTTTTTAGACAAAAGTCATAGTCAAAACAGACGCTTTAATTGTATGGATTGCGGCGAATATGAAATAGACACAGAACAATCTGTTTTTCCATATACCGCCGTGTGTAAATAAAATTTTTCATCTTGAAAAAGATATTGCTTTTAATTCTGTATGTGTTTAAACTAAGCACAGGTGTGAAAAAATTCACATTGAAGGAAATTATTTAAAAAAGGATGAAAAATGAAAAAAATTTGCTTTGTTTCTTTGATAAGTGTTGCAGTTGCTGCATGTTCTTTCTTGAACGCAGATTTGGGCCCAAAAATGGTTGTTACATGTCAGGGTGTTGCCGGTTCTATGACATTAACATCAGCGGAAGCCACTCAATTTGTCAAAGATGTTAAAAATTTGAAAAAAGATAATCCTGTATGTTTGAAAAACGAAGAAACAACAAAATTCTGTGTTAATTTGTTGAAAGCTTCTACTAAAAAATGCACAGCAAAAGCCGCTATGTAATATTAGTAAATAATTTATGCCAAAAAGGATTTTATTATGAAGAAGACTCTTTCTGTTTTAACACCTGTCGTATTGTTGACCGCTTGTGCAGGAAGTTTTGATGATGCAAATAAAAAATTTGCTGAACAATTTGATGCGGGACAATACGAAAATGCTGCACAAACAATGGCGTTGGCCACGATTGCAGATAAAGAACCAAACAATATATATCTTGGCGGTTTGCAATGTGGAAATGGTTATTTGTGGGCGAATAATACAAACGGTGCAACAAAATGTTTCGATGCCGTTAATTCTGTGTTAAGTGGTGAAGTGGAAGAGGATTCTTCATATAAAATCAAAGGTTATGAAAAGATAATGGCAAAGACGTATGAAGGTATCAACGCCATTGCTAAACAAGATGAATTTACTCAACAAATATTCAATCAGGCTTATGAATTACAGAAGTCTAATATAGAAGACAGTGGTGCAGAAATAGAAAGTTTGCGTAAAGAATATGCAGAAAGTCAGGAAAAATTACAAGCTGCCGGTATTTCTTCTATGCCAAGTATGGACAGTATCGTTTCACAACTTGAATCACAGCCTGAAAATCCGGCTGATTCGGTTGTACCTATGAAAGATTTTGCAAATCCGTATACAACTTGGTTGATGGCATTGTATGACGGTGCTGCGGGCGATAAAAGTAATGCTGAAAACGGTATGAATCGTGTGGCTAGTTTTGCACCGAAAAACAGTTTTATACCAAATGATATTGACGGTTTAAATAACGGCAGTGTTTATGTTGTGTTTGAAAATGGAAAAGTTGGACCAGTGAAAAAACGTTCTTTGGTCCCGGACGGATTACAAGTATTAACACAACCTTTGCAAGGATTGGGAATCAGTGCCGGTATAGAATTGACAATCCCAGATGTGTTTCCTGGAACAAAAGCATTGGATTCTATATCCGTGACCGCTGATAATAAAACAGTTGAAACAGAATTTTTGGCCAGTGTTGATTCTATTGTGAAAACAGATATGGATAAATATAAAACAGGTAATATCATCAAATCTGTTGTTTTTGAAGTTGGTAAAATAGCCGCCGCTACCGCTGCTGGTATCGCTGCACATGAAGCAGCCAAAGGTTCCCCTTTCCAGAAAATTGCAACAGTTGCCGCTGTGACCGCTGTTATGAGCGTAAAGAAACCTTGGGATTTAAGATCGTGGGATTCAATTCCAAACGAAATCCAGACAGCACGCGTAAAAATGCCGGCTGATCACAAGATTGTCATAAATGATGCTTTTTCTGTTGATATCCCAGAAGATGTTCATAATGCCATTGTATTTGTTCGTATTCCAACCGCAAATGCAAAACCTGGTGTTGTAATTGGAAAATTAAATTAGTATAATGTTAACGTTGGTAAAGGAGTATATTCATGAAAAAAATTCTTTTATTTTGTTTGTTGGGCGCGTGTGCGGCAACTGTTAATGAAAATCCAGACAAGATTTATGTAGATGGGATGGCTCATCCTGGATATATAAAAAATATTTCTGTTAAAGAGGCTTCTTCAACAAGTTCATCTTTGCAACGCATAACCGTTGATGGTGAAACATATGAAGATACAAAATTATTTTATTCTGTTGTTTGGTTTGATGCAAATGATACAAAAATAAATTCTACTTTGTCAAAACCTGTCATGGCAAAAGTAAGAAAGAATCAACCTTTCCATTGGTCTGCCGTTGCACCTAGTGCAAAAGCCGTATCTTATAAAGTATATGTTGCAGATCGTGCAATAGAACAATAAACAAAAATAAAAACTTATAAAGGAGTAAAAATATGACAAAAAAATTATCAACTTATGCTTTGTGCGTTGTATTGGGATTGTCAACTGCTGCATGTACAACACAAACAAAAGTTATTTCCCGCGCTGAATCTTCGGAATATGTGACGGCGACTTTGTCTGACAATGATTTTGAATCTGCTGCAAAAGAAATGTTAGACGATATGTTGTCAAATGAATTGGCGGAACCAAAAGCAAACGGTAAACCATACGTTATGATGATAAGTGATATCAAAAACGATACTATGCAACGTATAAATACTGCTGATTTGACTGATTATATCAAAAAAGAATTACGCAGAAGTGGACGGGTGAAAACAACAGATGCTTTCGGTGAAAACAGAAGTAAAAATGTTGCTTTGGCGCGTCAATTAAATGAATCTTCTTTGGTTGATAAATCAACAGTCAAAAAGAATAATACTGTGAAAGCGTTTGATTTGACTTTGGAAGGTCGTATTGCTCAAAAGAATAGTACTGTTGGTAAAAACAAGATGATTGAATACATCTTTTCTTTGAATTTGATTGATATGGAAGATGGTACAGAATTGTGGAGTGATAAAAAGGTTATCACTAAATTAACTGATAAAAATACACAAACTTGGTAAAACAAAGGGATAATCAATGAAACGTATTTTGATTCTTGCTTTGGCGTTGTTTGTTGCGACACCAGGGTTCGCAAAAATAGTTGAAACTGTCGCTTCTGGAACTGGTTCAACTGAATATGCTGCAACTATGGATGCAATAGATAATGCTGTAAGACAAACACACAAAGTTGATGTAAAAAACGACAAAGGTGTTGATTTGTCTGAAAAACATATCGTTGTGAAAGATGATACACAAATCAAAGAAAAAAGTTCTGCTAAAACAAAAACTTCTGCTTGGTCAAAAATGAAAAGTTGGTTCGGTGGTTCCGCCAGTGAATCAGATTCTTTCGATTCTGCAAATGAATCTTCGTATTCTTATGAAAAGAAAGGTGGTAATCAGGAATATCACGACACTTCTGTTTCGCGCCAGATTGAAATGAAGTATCAAGGTGCAATTGACAGTTATGAGGTTTTAGAATCTAAAGAGTCCAAAGGTAAATGGAAAGTCAAAATCAAGGCCAAAATTAAGCAATTGGATGATTATGAATCACCTGATTTGGTTGACAAGGCTAAATATCGTGTCGCGATTGTTCCCTCTGGAAATAAAACACAATGGAATTGTATCGGTGGCAAGAAAAATAGTAAATTCATAGAAGACATTGCAATCAAAGATATGACAAATAAAATTGTCACTTCGAAAAAAATGTCCGTTGTTGATCGTCAAAACATAGACAAACAATTGGAAGAATTGTCTTTGTTAAATAAAGATTTAGCAAATCCTGATAATGCTAATAAATTGAAACAAATAGCGATTGCTGATTATTTGTTGATTGTTACGGTTGATTCTTTCAATGCTTCAACCACTACAAAAACCATAGAATTGACAGGCGAAAAAGTGACAAAAGGGTCTGCAAATATCGAAATATCGTATAAATTGATAGAAACTGCAACGATGGATATAGTCGCCAGCGGTTCCGATTCAAACGATATGTCGTTGGGCGGCGGGGCATCTTGTTCCAATGCTGTCAATACTTTGACCAAGAAAACTGCTAAAAATTTAGTGGATGATTTGTTGGATCAACTAAAATAAAAAAACAAAAGGAAGGAAAATGGCAATGATTTATTGCAGTGAATGTGGTTATAAACATTCAAGTACCGCGGCGGCTTGTCCTAAATGTGGACATACCAAAGAAAGCACATTAACCAAAAATGCCAATAAATTAACAAATGGCAAATCTATGGTTGTGTATTTGATTTTAGCTTGGTTTTTGGGGATTTTCGGTGCACACAGATTTTATGCTGGTAAAACCGGTTCTGCAATAGCCATGTTGTTGATGGGAACAATTGGTTGGGTATTGGTAATCCCTGGAATTGCTGTTTGCATATGGGCTTTGGTTGATCTCATTATTGGTATTTGCAATATTTCTACACCAGAACGCATTTTTCAAAATAAATAATTATGAAAAACAAGGAGTAAAAAATGGCACAGAAAAAATTTACAAATTCATTAGAAGACGCTTTGAAAACATATTGGACAGATTATGTTGGATGGGGACGTGCAACACGTTCTGAATATTGGTGGGCAGTTTTGTTTTACAGTGTTATTGCCGGCACAATATTGTCTGGAACAGGTTTGGATATAATTTGGTTTTTGGCAACATTGGTTCCTGGTTTTTGTGTTGGAGCGCGTCGTTTGCATGATACAGGGCGTTCAAACTGGAATGTGCTTTGGGCGTTGTTACCAATTGTTGGGGCGATTATTTTGATTGTGTATTTATGCCAACCAAGTCAACCAAAATCAAACAAATGGGGTGCACCACGTATATAATCACTGCACTTCAAAAAATAAAAAACCAGTTGGAAAACAACTGGTTTTTTACTTGTTATTTTCTTTCAAATGTTTTACTGTATTTGTGATAAAAATGGAAAGAAATTATGAGAAAACAACAAAGTGAATTTGAAAATATATCTGGTCAACAATTGGCAGATGCGATATCCGAACGTTATTTATCTTATGCGGTAAGTACTATTGTGTCGCGTGCTTTGCCTGATGTTCGTGATGGGCTTAAACCGGTGCATCGCCGAATTTTATATTCTATGTTACGGCAAAAATTGTCGCCATCTGCGGCTTTTCGTAAATGTGCAACTGTCGTTGGTGATGTGTTGGGGCATTATCATCCACATGGGGATTCTTCTGTGTATGATGCGATGGTGCGTCTGGCCCAGGATTTTTCCGTCCGCTATCCATTGATAGATGGCCAGGGAAATTTTGGTAATATTGATGGAGATCCTCAGGCTGCATACCGTTATACTGAATCTAAAATGACCCAGGCTGCTATGTTGATTATGGAAGGAATCGACGAAGACAGTGTTGATATGATGCCAAATTTTGACGGGACAACGGTTGAACCAACTGTTATGCCCGGGGCATTTCCTAATTTGTTGGCAAATGGTGGCATGGGTATTGCCGTGGGTATGGCGACCAATATACCGACGCATAATGTTTCCGAAATAATGGATGCTTTGAATTTAGTTGTTGATAAACCAGATGCGACCACAGAACAAATTATGAAAAAATTAATCGGCCCGGATTTTCCAACTGGCGGTGTGTTAATTGATGATTTTGCCACGATTTGCAAAAACTATGATACCGGTCGTGGTGCGTTCCGTATCCGCGCAAAATGGGAAGTGGAAAAACTTGAACGCGGTGCAGAGCAGGTTGTTATAACTGAAATTCCATACGGTATAATAAAATCTAAATTGGTTGAACAGATTGCGGATTTAATTGATTCAAAGAAATTACCTTTGGTTGAAGATATAGTTGATGAATCCACAACAGATGTCCGTATAGTAATCACACCGAAAAATCGCAATATTCCAACGGATAAAATGATGGCGCATTTGTTCGCTATGACGGATTTAGAATATAAATTCAATATGAACTTTAATGTCGTAGATTCGCGCGGTGCGCCACGTGTTATGCCTATTGGTGACGTGTTGCGTGAATTTATCGCGCATCAAAAAAGTGTTTTATTGAGACGCACAAAATGGCGTTTGGGGAATATCGATCGGCGTTTGGAAATTTTGGGCGGCTTGTTGATAGTTTATTTGAATTTGGACAGAGTTATTGAAATTATCCGTAACGAAGACGAGCCTAAATCTGTATTGATGGCTGAATTTAATTTGACCGAAATCCAGGTTGAATCCATTTTAAATACACGTCTGCGTTCTTTGCGTAAATTGGAAGAAATGGAAATAAAACGCGAAGATAAAGAATTGCGTGCTGAAAAAGATAAATTACAGGCATTGTTAAATAGTGAAGAAATTCAAAATGCTCAATTGCACGCTTGGTTTGATGATATTAAAAAACAGTACGCTAAAAATACTGCTTTGGGTCGCCGCAGGACACAATGGGTACCGGTTGGTGAAGAAATTGTCGTTAATGCCGACGATTTTATAGAAAAAGAACCGATAACCGTTGTTTTGTCGACCATGGGTTGGATTCGTGCAGCCAAAGGACATTTGGATTTAAATAATTTGGATATGAAATTTAAAGAAGGTGACGAATTACAAATTGCTTTCCATGCGCAAACAACCGATAAAATTAATTTGTTCGCCAGCGGGGGAAAGATGTTCACTTTGTCCGCGGTTGATTTACCATCTGCGCGCGGTTTTGGTGAATCTGTGCGAATGATGGCGGATATCAGTGCGGAAGAAAATATAGTAAAAGCATTTGTTTTGGATACGTCCGCAAAATATTTAGTTATTGGTCGTCATGGAACTGGGTTTATAGTTGCTGGCGAAAATTGTGTGGCACAAACTAAATCTGGGAAACAAATTATGAATGTTGACGATAAAAATCCTGCGGTTTTATGTGTGCGGGTTGATGGTGATATGGTTGCATTATCTGGTTCAAATGATAAATTGTTAATGTTCGAAACAGAACAAATCCCGGAAATGTCGCGCGGCAAAGGTGTAATCTTGCAAAAATATAATGCGGAACGCACATATACTATCGATGCGATGTTCTTTAATAAAACTGATGGTTTTGGATGGACAACTGGACGCGGAACAACAAAACTTGACGATATTACACCATGGGTTGCAAAACGTGCAAGTCAGGGACATACTATACCGGTCGGTTTCCCACGCAGTGGTAAGTTTGGAAAATAAAAAGGAGAAACAAAATGGAAAAGGTATTAAAAATTGTTTGGCAATTAGTTGGAATTGCAGTGGGCATAATTGTTTTAGTTGGGTTGTTGAGTGTATTTTTTGATATTCGTTTGTTTTAAAAATATAGGCTGAAATATGTCTTTTGTATCATATCAACCTGATAATATTTCTTTTGTTCCAAATAGCAAAAAATATTTGGATATAAATCCAGATAAAGATGTTATATCTGTTGAAAATGGTGCGATTATTGTCAGTAAAAATTATTGCCACAAATCCGGTGTTTATGATTTTGACGGCTTTTTATGTCCGGAAAGTATAATGTTGCGTGGCGAAGAAAATATGCCACCAAAAACGCAAATAAATGTTTCCAAAATACCGTTTGTTAATGAAACTGTTTTGTATCTTGGAACCGCGTATTTGTTTCGGCATTTTGGGCATTTCTTGGTCGAAGGTTTGGCGCGTACCTGGGCTTTGTTATACAAAAAATATAAAAATGTTAAAGTAGTAGTATCTTATGAAACAAATGTAGATATGCCAATATTTGTGCGAAAGTTTCTTAATGCACTTGGTGTTTCGGATGAAAATATACTTATTTTGCATAAATCTGTGCGTTTCGCGCGTGTTTTTGTTCCGCGTCAGGCTATAAATGGTGATTTGTATATGTTGCCAATTATGAATAAAGTTTATGACAAGATAGCGAACTCTTTGACGAATAAAAAGTATAAAACTTATGACAAGATATATCTGTCGCGCAGTGCTATGAACGACGGTCGAACATTTGGCGAAGTATCTGTTGAAAAAATATTTGCTAAAAATGGTTTTAAAATAATATATCCCGAAAAATTGCCTTTGGAACAACAAATAACATTGGCGCGTAATTGTAAAGAAATGGCGGGGACTGCGGGGACTGCGTTACATTTAGCGGCGTTCATGAAACCTGGTAATCGGGTTATACAAATTAAAAGGAATTCAACTGAATCTGATAATATATCCACACAAAAATTAATATGTGATTTGCGTAAATTAGATATAGTTTGGATTTACGGTTCTGTTGAAACGACACCAACATTGCATTTTACCAAGGTTCCGCAAATCATAGGTATAACACCGTATTTAATAAAGTTTTTTGATGAAAACAAATTTAAATATACCCGCACAGATGTGGCTTTTGATGATAAAGAATTTGCCAGATATAAACGTCAACTGCATAGATATAATATAAGGAAAAATTATAAAAAAATAGTAAACCCTTTTATAAAATTGATTTCTTTTTCAGGCATAACCAGATATGGGCGCCAGGTTATTCGTGAATATTTATATAATCGCCTGGGGTTGCAAAATATATAGAAATACAAATAAAAACCCGCAACGGCGGGTTTTTAAAAACTTTGATAAAAGAAAATAATCCTTAATGGGGCATTTTTGCTTCTGTGAATACGACGTGTTTACGTAATTTTGGATCGTATTTACGCATTTTCATTTTGCCCTGGGTGTTTTCAGATTTTGTATTTTTAGTAGTTGTGTAATAAAAACCGGTTTCTTTGTTTTCCAGTTTTATAACTTCTTTACTGCCTTTTTTAGATGCCATTTTTTATAACCTTTTTTAATTGCTTGGGTATTCTATGCCATATTTTACATAAAATCAAGTTTTTTTTACTTGCAATATATATTCGAATTTTACTAAGATTTAAATAACAGAAAAAAGAAAAAGGAAGGCTAAATGGCTGAAACCCGCAGATTTCTAGAGAGAGAGAGAGAGAGAGAGGAATAAAGGCTTTCCCGAGATTTTAAATCGCGCACCGCGCGATTTACATAAAATAATACACGACCATGCGCGCAATCGCGCCTGGTCGTTTTCGTACCCCGTCGTACTGGGATGAACCAGGTTCCCCGCCTGGGGCGGGGCGAAGTCTCGGCGTAGTCGAAGGCGGAGACGGATGGCGCCAAAGGCGACGGGATAGGGTTGAAAACAACAACAAATAGAAAGGAGAACCCATGAAAAAATTATTGCCAATATCCATGCTTGCGATGGTAACGGTGTGTCCTGCATTTGCGGATATCGATAACGAATCGATGTGCGTGGTCGGCACTTTGAACGAATCGTCAAATAATGGTAATGCCGGGGTTCAGGCAATATGGACCGGTGCACAATATAGTGAAAACCCTGGATATTATTTGTTATACGATTCCCAAACCGATACATTAACACCAAATACACAATGTCCAGCGGGCAGTTATTGCGAAGGATTTACAAATCAAACATTTGCGGATGCAACAATTGGTATAAATACATGTCCAAATGGATATACAAATTCAGCGCAAGGATCATCAGCAAATACAGACTGTTTCCGCACATGTACAACATCTGATGTTGCGCATTCAACCGGCACAGTAAATGGTGGCGTATATTATAATGGAACAAGTGGTGATGGTGTTAATGCGTGCGAACCGACAAATTGTGTGACCGGTTATCATGTAAAAGCAGCAGTAGTGGCACCAAATTTAACAACATTAATTGGTGTAAGCGAAGCTGGTACAAAAGCAGTATATAAATCCAATAACGGGACAGGTAGCAATTCCAATGCATCAGATTTATCTACATACGGTATAACACATAATGGTGAATTCGTGGTAGATTATGGTAGCAAAGGTAAAATACACGGATACGCCAGATGTTCTACACGCAGTGCCACAGAGCCATGGGGTTATGATGCAGAAAATGAAGAAGACACATATGAATTACAAAATGATAATATAACAGAAACCTTGCCAGACAGCACCGGTCAATATTGTTATTGCCAGTTAGATGGCTATACACCGAACGGTGGCACATTGCAAAGCTTTCCTGCCCCTTGGGTGTTCTACATCGCCAACCTCGGCGCTGGCTTTTGCGCGACCGGCTGTGCGAACCTCTGTGCGAGCGGCCTGCGGGACGGCAACTCGGACAAACTCGCGTTCCGTGCTGCGGTGTTTTCTACAATCCAAAATAGTCCAGCAAGTTGCACACCAAATACAATCAACCTGACTTGGTACAGTGTGGGCGATACGGTGTATGAAACAAATACATGTACATACGATCAACCGATTACATTACCTGTAACCAACCCAACAAGAACAGGTTACATCTTCAGCGGGTGGCGTCTGCGCACAACCCCAGCACAATAATAGTTCTCCCCCACGGGGGGAGAATTTTTCTCTGGAACCATTGCAAGTTCCCCGCCTGGGGCGGGGTGGATTGCGAAGCAAGACGGGGAGGGTTGGATTATTTATAAATCATCAATGTTGTGTTTTATCCAAATTAAAACATTTTGCATATCTTTTTTGACATCTTTGTCTGTTATTCTTATAACGCGTATACCCAAAGATTCCATATATTCATCGCGCACTTTATCGTGTGTATATTTATTATCATGACTGGAACCGTCTATTTCTATGACCAGTTTCTTTTCGCGACAATAAAAATCAGCAATATAATTTCCTATCGGTTTTTGACGGATAAAGCGCACACCTAATTTACATCGTTGTATTTCACACCAAAGCAAGGCTTCTGGCAAATTGCCCGCTTTACGGTTTGCGCGTGCCAAAGGTTTAAGTTGTTTATTATATGCATACATAACAATATCTTAGAAAAGAAAAATGGTTTTTCAATATTAATTTTGCCAACCC
>JAZROL010000008.1:0-73629 GCA_045648665.1 Candidatus Enterousia sp.
CACCCGCCGGCCACAAGGCACTTTTAGTGACTTAAAAGGAGCAAAAACAAATGACAAATATGTTGCAAAAGATATTTGGACAAATAGAAACCAAGGAACAATTTGATGCTTTGCGTATTTCTATTGCGTCCCCAGAAGAAATTCTGTCCTGGTCGCATGGTGAAGTAAAAAAACCAGAAACTATCAACTATCATTCCTTGAAACCAGAAGCAGAAGGTTTGTTCTGTCAACAAATTTTCGGTCCTGTGAAAGATTATGAATGCGCCTGTGGAAAATATAAACGTATTAAATTCCGCGGTGTTGTTTGCGAACGTTGCGGGGTAGAGGTTGGTTCTTCTTCTGTTCGTCGTGAACGCATGGGACACATTAAATTGGCAATCCCTGTTGCGCACACTTGGTTTTTACGTGAAGGTAAAATTGCTACTATATTGAACAATTTGCCACAAAAGAAATTGGAACAGGTTATTTCTTATGATGCATATATCGTAACTGAACCTGGTTTAACAAGTTTGAAACAATATGATGTTATCAGTGAAGATGAATATCAAGCCGCGATAGAAGAATTCGGTGAAGATTCTTTCCATGTTGGTATTGGTGCAGAAGGTATTCGTGATATCATCGCTAATTTAGATATGGGTGATGAAAGAACTCGTTTGCGTGCTGAATTGGCAGAAACCAAATCAGAAGCAAAACGTAAATCTATCATCAAACAATTGAAATTAGTTGAAGCATTTTTGGATTCTAAGACAGAACCTGCATGGATGTTGCCTGATATTATTCCGGTTATTCCACCAGATATGCGTCCTTTGGTGACATTGGATGCGGGACATGTCGCAGCATCTGATTTAAACGATTTGTATCGTCGTGTTATTATCCGTAATAATCGTTTGAAAAGATTTATGGAAATGCATGCACCTGAAATCATTATTCGTAATGAAAAACGTATGTTGCAAGAAGCGGTTGATTCCTTGTTTGATAACGGACACAAAGCACGTCCAATGGTTTCACAAAACCGTCGTCCTTTGAAATCTTTGTCTGATTCATTACAGGGTAAATCAGGACGTTTCCGTATGCATATGTTGGGTAAACGTGTTGATTATTCTGGACGTAGTGTTATTACACCGGGACCATCTTTGCGTATGCACCAGGTTGGTTTGCCAAAAACTATGGCATTGGAATTATTCAAACCATTTGTTTTTGCTAAATTGTTGGCTGGTGATTATGCTAATACTTTGAAGACAGCACGCAAAATGGTTGAAAATGGCGAAGATATCGTATGGGAAATTTTGGAAAAAGTCATTTATCAACATCCTGTGTTGTTAAACCGTGCGCCAACTTTGCACAGATTATCACTGATTGCGTTTGAACCAGTGTTGATAGAAGGCAAGGCAATTCGTTTGCACCCATTGGTTTGCGCTGGATTTAATGCTGACTTTGACGGTGACCAGATGTCTGTACACGTGCCAATTTCATTAGAAGCACAACTTGAAGCACGTACATTAATGTTGTCTACGAATAACGTATTGTCACCTGCGAATGGTGAACCAATGACTGTTCCTTCTCAGGACATGGTTTTGGGTGTTTACTATATTTCTTTGATTAATGGTGAACACACAGATAAATCACCACGTTTTTCAAGTATGGACGAAGTTGAATTGGCTTTGTATAACAAAACAATCACTTTGCATACACCTATTTATGCGCGTGTAAAGGGTAAAACCTATGCCACGACCGCAGGTCGTATGATTTTGGGTCAATTGTTGCCAGATTCTGACAATATGCCATTTGATTTGGTTAACAAAGTTATGCCACGTAAAGAAATCAAAAAATTGTTGGCGACAACATATGAACGTTGTGGCGATAAAGCAATGATTTTATTGGCTGACGCTTTGAAAGATACTGGTTTTGAACAGGCTGTACGCAGTGGTATTTCAATCGGGTTTGATGACGTTGTTGTTCCAGAAGACAAAAAAGATATCATCGAAAAATCTGAAAAAGCCGCGGCTGAAATCGAAAATCAATATCAAGACGGTTTGTTATCCAGTGGTGAACGTCACAATAAATTGATTGATTTGTGGCAACATACAACCGATGAATTAGGTGATAAAGCATATGCGTCTTTGGGCAATACAGAAGGCGACAAATGGAATTCTATCCATATGATGGCTTTGTCTGGTGCTCGTGGTTCCAAAGGTCAGATTCAACAGTTGGCGGGTATGCGTGGTATGATGCAGAAACCAGACGGTTCTATTATTGAAGTTCCTATTATTTCGAACTTTAAAGAAGGTTTAACCATGTCTGAATACTTTACATCTACACACGGTGCACGTAAAGGTATGTCGGATACTGCTTTGAAGACCGCAACTGCTGGTTATTTGACACGTCGTTTGGTCGATTTGGCGATTAACACTGTTATTACCGAACATGATTGCGGAACACATGAATTTATAACCGCAAAACCTGTATACCAAGGTTCAACTTTATCGGTTCCTTTGGGGGATGTTGTTTTGGGTCGTACTGCGGCACATGACATTATTCATCCTTTGACCAAAGAAGTTATTGTGAAAGCCGGCGATTTGATTACCAAGGCTGCTGCACGTCAAATCAATGAATCTGGATTGCCAAGCGTTGATGTTCGTAGCGTTTTGACATGTCAAAGTGATGGTTTGTGTGCAAAATGCTATGGTATGGATTTGTCACGTAATGCCTTAGTACATGTTGGTGAAGCGGTTGGTTTGATTGCTGGTCAATCAATTGGTGAACCTGGAACTCAGTTGACTTTGCGTACCTTCCATATTGGTGGTATTGCAGAAGGTGGTTCTGAATCTCACTTTATTGAAATGCCAGTTGCTGGTAAAATCAAACTTGAAAACGTTAATACAATTACAAATTCTGCTGGTCGTGTGGTTGTTTTGTCTCGTACTGGTAAAATCGCAGTTGTCAACGATGAAGGTAAAGAATTATTCAGTTGTGCTTTGCCATACGCGTCTATGTTGGTTGTCAACGAAGGCGACAAAGTCGAAAAAGGACAAAAGGTTGCCGAATGGGATCCGTATTCCAATACTATTATTGCAGAAAAAGATGGTATTGTATCGTTCAACGATTTGATTGAAAACGTTTCTTATCAAGAAGAAGTTGATGCGATGACTGGTATCGTTTCCCGTAAAGTTATTAATTGGAAAACAAATACTAAAAAAGCTCTAAATCCATCAATTCGTTTGGTTGATGACAAAGGAAACGTATTGTCTTTGGGTGGTAAAAAGATTGCTGAATATTTATTGCCAACATATTCAACTTTGAATGTGTCTAATGGTGATAAGATTCATGCTGGTGATATTTTGGCTCGTATTCCTGTTCAAACCAAAAAAACAGGCGATATTACAGGTGGTTTGCCACGTGTTGAAGAATTGCTTGAAATTCGTCGTCCTGCGAATCCTGCATTGTTGGCAGAAACAGACGGTACTGTTGAATTGGAAGATGCAAAATCTAAAATCATCATCCGTATTGAACCTGCTGACGGGACAGCACCTGTTGAATATGCGGTGCCAAAGGGAACTAATTTGTTAGTTCGCAGTGGTGACACAGTCCACAAAGCAGATAAATTGGTCGACGGTGACCCAGTACCACAAGATATTTTGCGTATATTGGGACAAAAAGCCTTGGCGCAATTTATGGTGGAACAAGTTCAACAAGTTTATCGTTTGCAGGGTGTGTCCATCAACGACAAACACATTGAAATTTTGATACGTGAAATGACACGTCGTGTTGAAATCAGCAATCCTGGGGATACTGCATTCTTGGCTGGTGCAGTTGTTGACCGTGTTGATTTCGAAGAAGAAAACGCACGTGTTGCGAAAGATGGCGGCAAAGTGGCTGAAGCCTCACAGGTTTTGGTTGGTTTGACACGTGCATCATTAACATCACGTTCATTTATATCCAATGCGTCGTTCCAACAAACAACCAGAGTATTGGTTGATGCAGCAATCAGTGGTTCAACTGATAAATTAATCGGTGTGAACGAAAACGTGATTGTTGGTCGTTTGATACCAATTGGAACTGGTGCGTATGTGCGTCGTGTTCGTGAAATTGCCAAAGAGGAAGAAAAAGCCGAAAAATTGGCACGCGAAGGTGGCGAACAACAACAATTATTGGATATTTAAACAAATAATAAACCAAAGGAAATGCCCGGCGACCGCTTGTGCGGAAAACCGGGCATTATAAACGAAAAATGAAACAAGAAATACCTGCGATTTTTTGCGATATAGATGGTGTTGTCACGCATAAGTTTGCTGTACCAAATTATGACCATTTTGGTGAGCCTAATACAGATATGATACCGGTATTGGAATGTCTGGGGCGCGATTTCACAATAGTATTTATTACCGGTCGTTGGGCAATGGGACAAGAAAATGCGGAAGATTTTATAAATAAACTTTTACCGAACATAAAAAAGAAAGTTTTTTGTAAATCGCACGATTATCCCGGAACAACGGCTGAATTTAAATTGGCAACTATCATAGAGTTAGAAAAACAGGGGTATAAATTCCATTTTGGAATTGATGACCACAGCGCAGTTGTTGGTTTAATGCATAATCACGGTATGTTCATAGCCCAAGCTTTAAGTGATTAATCTAATTTTTTGCTTGCAAATGGGGAATAATTGAATAGAATTAACAAAGTCAAATAAAAGGATTGTAAAATGGCAACTCCAAAAAGTAAAACAAGTAAAGCTCGTTCTGCACAACGTCGTTCACATGATGCTTTGTCAGTAATGCCGGTCAGCGTGTGTAAAAAATGTGGTGAAAAGAAACGTCCACATCACGTTTGCCCTGCGTGTGGATCAAAATAATCTTGTAATCTAAGGGATTAAAGGGCGGGGGTGGTTTTCATCAAAGCCCTTTTTTTATATAAAAATGACAGAATCAAAAAGAATTATTTCAGTTGATGCAATGGGCGGCGATCATGCGCCCCAGGCTGTACTTGGTGGAATGAATCAATTTTTATATCAATACGGTGAAGACACTGTGTTTTTCCGTGTATTTGGTAATGAACGAGTATTGCGTTCAATGTTGAAAAAATTTCCACGTGTTGCACGTAATTGCGAAATTATTAATGCTAACGAGGTTGTATCTGGTACTGATAAAGTTCGCGATGTAATTCGTCATGCCCAAGATACTTCGATGTATATGGCGATAATGGACGTGCGTGATGGTAATTCATCCGCTGTGGTTTCTGCTGGAAATACAGGGGTTTTGATGGCTTTATCAAAATTGGCTTTGAAAACAGTAGAAGGTATTTCGCGTCCAGCAATAACAACAATGTTGCCATCTGGAAACGGGGACAGCAAGGTTGTAGGTCTGGATTTAGGCGCAAATGTTCAATGCGATGAAGAAATTCTGTTTGATTTTTCTATTTTGGGTAGTGTTTATGCCGAAATCATCGGCGGAATGGAACGTCCGCGTGTTGGAATATTAAACATAGGCGAAGAAGAAACCAAAGGTAGTGAACCTTTGCAAAGATTAAACAAGATTTTAATGGAACATATCGATGAATTGCCTTACGAATACATCGGGTTTGTGGAAGGCAACGATGTCACCGCTGGAAATGTTCAAGTTGTCGTCACAGATGGCTTTACAGGCAATGTAATGTTAAAAACGGTAGAAGGTACCGCCAAAATGATTTCTCGTATTGTAAAGGCAAATTACAAGCGTTCTTGGCTGGCAATATTAGGGACTTTCTTTTTGATACATTTATTCAAAAGATTGAAACATAAAATAGATCCACGTTCATATGCTGGTGCTGTATTTTTGGGATTGAATGGATTTTCTATAAAAACACATGGGAACAGTGATGCTTTGGCTTGGTCGCATGCATTGGAATATGCAGCGAATTTATCGCGTTCTGATTTTTATGGAAAAATACGTGAACGCACAAGCGCATTATCAAATATAAAGAAAGAAATCAAAGAATTGGGTAAAAACGGGGAGTAAAAATCCCCGTTTTTTTAAGATTAGGTTCTCCGGGGGGCGGAACTTATTCTCTGGAAAACAAGGATAAAAACTGGCACGGGCGGTACAACCTGGACCAGTGAATGCCGTGTATGTCCAAGTGCGATTGTTTTGGTTGCAGACGGCAGTGCCGCTATGAACAAAACTGCATATGAACTGGATAAATCTGTTGCTTATGCTACAGAAGCAGGCTTTGGCGTATCACAAGAAGAAAGAATTGTTATATTGCCAGGAAATGTTAGATATAGAATAGCAAAATCAGAAAATGATTCGAATGGTGGAGGTTGGGTAGATATTTGTACAGGTACAGGAAGCACATTAAAATGTAATAAAACTTGCGGTACTTCCGGTGATTCCTCATGTGCAGATGGAATAAATGATGACGGTGCATCAACTGAAGATGATATTAGAAAATTTGTTGCCCTTGTATCTTCTGGTGGTCAGGCTACATCATGTAGTTGTCCAATAGGTTATACACAAGTGGTACACAGATACACAACAACAGAACAGGATTCTTCTGGTAAACCAAAGGATAACCCAAAGTGGAAATCTGGTGATACAAGAACCTTCTGTGTGTTCACACCGGAAAGCAAATCATAATAAAAAAACCGCCGAAAGGCGGTTTTTTATTAACTATCAGATCCCGTTGTGGATTTTTGCTCTGGTGTAAATACACAGAATTTCTTTACATCACCAGATTTCCACTTTGGGTTAGCTTTCGGCGTACCAGAAGCTGTTCCGTTTTCCGTTTCTGTAGTTGTATACCTGTGGGATATTTCCACATAACCAGAAGGACAATTACAACTTACAACTTGACCACCAGAAGATGTCAAATTAACAGTAGCAAAAACATCATCTTCAGTTGTTTTGCCTGACTCATAAGCATTGGTTATACCACCATCTTGTTTAACGACACGATACGTGTTTCCACCCGCGAAAACAACAGCTGTACTTGTTGATGATGTGACACCATTGATAGCAGAATCAAGCGCATATGGTGTTGCCGGAACGGTTCCATTGGTGTCCATTGCTACCAATACAGTTGCTGTTGGACATACACGGCATTCACTGGTCCAGGTTGTACCTGTCATGCCACTTTCATACAGATAATAATTTTCTGGGCATGATGTCAACATGCTGCCAACCCAGTCAGACATTTGACGCAATGTCAACTTGGTATTGTCGCTTGGTTTCCATCCACCAACGGACATACATGTTTGGATGTATGCACGGCAAGCGTTTACCGCAGTTTGTGATGCCGTTGTGTAAACGTTTGATTCATCATATCCATTTGATGATAAACAAGATGTGACGTCACTACGGCAATCCTCGACATAATTGGACAAGATTTCATCTTGGGCCAATTTAATTTTGGTCAAAGTCGATGCCAAATACTGACGGACAACTTCATTATCTGGTTTATATGCTTTTTTGGATTTATTTGTTGTGTATGTGTAATCTTGGCATTGTTTCATAACAGATGCACACATACCATGAACTTTGTCATTTTCATCGATATAACCAATTTTTTGTAATAAATATGTGGCCATATCTTCATTTGGTTCTGTGCTTGTATAAACCTTCTTTGAACTCCAATTATTCAATGCCGCATTAATATATGCACCCAAAGTTTCTTCCTGGCCAGCCCCCCATGCATTAAGCGGTTGTCCGCTCGCCGGATTGGATGTTTCGCTATCTTCTGTGCCACAAGTGCTGCCCTTAATAGGACTGCCTGTTTTTGCCTCTTTACCAACTTGTTTTGTTCCTTTGTAATTCCAAGTTTGGTACAATTCGTACATACCGCCACTGGTCCATTCAGTCGCATTTGAATGATATATTGGACACTCATTAGCGGACATACCACCGGAAACACCAGGTGTTCCACCAATTACGATTTCACCATTTGCGATGTATTTACCGGTTGGATCCAAACATAATTCATAATCTGAACCGCAAACATATTCATCCTGCATACAGGCGTCAATTGCCGCCACGCATCCACGAACGTCATATGTGTTACGATTTTGTGCCAACATTAAACGTGCCTGTTGTAAAATTGTTGATGC
This sequence comes from Candidatus Enterousia sp., assembly GCA_045648665.1. Classification (GTDB taxonomy): domain Bacteria; phylum Pseudomonadota; class Alphaproteobacteria; order Rs-D84; family Rs-D84; genus Enterousia. Next base: position 8,075 of record JAZROL010000008.1, read on the forward strand.
ATTACGGACATTGTTGCGCATTTCATCGTTTGCTTCGTTCAAACTGCGTTCATAGATAACACATTGTTTGTCGATTTCCAAATCATATGAATTTGTGATAACATTTGCCTCTACACCCTGAGCTGTGCAATTTTGCAATACCTGGGTTTTACAACGATTAGCAGCTGATTTATATAATTGTTCACCACGTTGATTAATAACACTGGTTGTAGATTTGTTGTTTGTTGTATTAAAGAACGACGTCAAATCAAATCCTGCTGTAAAATCAGCGTCTAATAAACCAGATAAATCAAACGATATACCACTGTTTGTTTCGTACGAAGATGCATTTGGTGATGACACGTCAATGATCTTACGTTTGATTGAATCCAAACTTGTTTTTAATTGTGATTTATCCGTGTTGGAACGCATAGCGACTTCTGCTTCGGTTTCTGTGAACAAAGTTTCAATTTGTTCGCCGGTCAAACCGATATATTTGATCTTTTGTATAACGTCTTGGAATTGTTCGGTCGCACTTTTTAAGGTTTCTTCTGTTTTTTCATAATTCTTTACGTTCTTTGAACAAGTACAACGACCCTGGTTATCGTCCAAAACATTACAATAATTATCCATACATGCCGCGTATTGCGCTTTGCATAAATCAGTTAATTCCGCCAAAGCATTTAAATTTGCCGATGTCTGATCAACTTCTTCCTGAGTAATTACAGGTGTTGATGCAACAGCGACAGGTGTTGATATACGTGCGGTTGAACGACGTCCGGCAATTCCGACACGAGATGCGGTTTCAGAACCAACCTTTGAAGCACCAGTCGCGTTGTATTTTACATTAGAATCATTTAATGTCTTAATAGTTGTGGCATTAACCATACGTGGTCCAGTAGTTCCACTGACCCCGACACGTGCAGTCACAGGCTTTGCAGATGTTGCAGAACGCGCAGATACACGCGTTGGTGTTGCGGTTCTTGCTGTTGTTCTGGATGTAGTACCACGAGAAACCGTTGCGCGTGGGTTTGCAGCCATTGCACGAGAAGATGTATTCACGCGTGATGATGCAGTTGCTGCGCCGGTCGAAATTGCGCGTGACGAAGAACGATTAATGTTCGTTCTTGGTTGCGCCTTTTGCACAGATTGTGATTCCACCGCTTCATTTTCGACAGCATCAACGGCATCAATCATGTCGTCTGTGTATTCAACAATCTCGTCGTAATAGATTGGTGCAACCTCTGCAAATGCAGGCAAAACAAGCAATCCACTTAAAACAGTTATAAATCTTTTCATGGTATTCATCCTTCCTTGTATGAATTAATTTTACCATATACGTGAAACCCACGCAAGAGAAAAAAACACAAAAAAATTACAAAAAAAGAAAAAAGTTAATTATTGATTTTTAAATTTGGTTTTTTAGTACGCAATTTTTCCAAAGAATTTTTTTGCGCCTTTGAAAAATCATCCGGATTCCAAATTTGAAATCCATTACCACGACCGACGAATAAAGCCGTATCTGTTATATTTGCATGCTTTAATAAATCAGATGGAATAACTATGCGCCCGGTAACATCAAACATTAATGGACGTGCATCTGCAAAAATCATTGCGGTTAAATCATCCATAGTGTCATCAAACATATCTGTATTGTCAGTTGCACCAGCTATTTTTTCCATACGGGACATGGACAGACCTTCTATGCAATTATGTTTAAAAGAACGATAAAGAATAACGCCGGCAAAATTTTCATTTATTAATGAAGAACGAAAAGCAGCAGGCACAGAAATACGTCCTTTGGTATCCAAACGATTTTCATAGCAAGAAAGAAATAATCCCATTCGATTTTTCCTTTGTAAACTTTGCGCGCTTTTTGTTCTTCGATTGCGAATATAGCAAACGCTTTTATGGTTGTCAATGACAATTAATAATTATTTTATGGGATTTTATGGTTTTTATAATAAAATCAGCATTTTTAAAAATAAAATTAAAATAAATTAATTTTGTGCTTGACGTGCGATTCGTTTTTGTTCTAAGATGTTTGTATAGACAAGGAGAAAATAAAACCAAACCATTGGAAATCCGGATAAAACCAGAAATCCAGTGAAAATTAAAAAATCGAAAAAATTTAAAATAAAAAATTGTAAATACACTGGTAAACACAAAAATTTTAAGTTTTTTCTACAACAAAAAAGCAAAGGGGGGAACGCCACATGCCAAAAAATATAAAAGAAATAATGATTGCCCTTAACAAAGTGTTGACTACGACTGTTTGGGTTAATGCCGATCGTCAAATCGTTTCTTTGAGTGATGAATTGCATATCGGTAACAATAATGCGCCACGTTCAATCGAAGATTTGTCGCGTGCTGCATTGATTGGTGCGTATGTTTCGTTGCAAATCAGAACTGATAATTTTGATGTTGCTGCTGAAACATTAGATACCGCCGATTTGGCTTTACGTGTTAAAGAAATGGTTTTTGCAGAGGCTAAAAAGATTATGGATGCAGGTGAAGTGGACGAAAAAGCTTCAAATCGTATGGCTGCATAACAAAGTTTCCGTCTTAACGGAAGGAAGGGAGTCCCGCCACAGTTTGTTTCTGTGGCGGACTTTTTATCTGCCGGCATTCAAAAGGCGTACATCATCAAATTCTGGATGTTGTTTGAATATGTTCGAAATGTGCGGACAAATGCTCATGACTTTGCGGTGTTGTTCGCGCGCCATGTCTATGATTTGTTGTGTCAGATATAATTCTATGTTTTCGTTGGCATAGTCTGGTTCTATTTCTGCGTCGGAAATCATAATTTTGTCTGCGCCCATTTTTACGAAAAATATGTTGCCTATGCGTTTCCCATTACAGATTGCATATATGCGACAGCCGTTATCCGCTATTTCAAAGTGTATGTCTTGTTTTATCATGTCAAAACCCTTTGGTGCCGCGGTCGATACCACTATACCAAAGGATATTTTTTTGACTATAAGATTGATTTCTTGGTTATATTAAATCGAAATTTCTGCGGATTATTTTAGCGCTTTTGCGTAAATCTGCCGCTTCGCGTGTGTCCATTTGTGGTCGCAAAGTCATAATAACACCGTTTGTGCCAATTACGCGGGGCAGGGACATCGCAACCGCTGTTTTGCCGACACCGTCTATCACAGATGTTGTTAATATGCGATGTTCGTCATTTATTATGGCGTATAATAAATCTGCAACCGCTGCGCCAATTCCATCCCAAGTCGCCCCGCGTCCCTGGATTATTTCGTATGCCGCATTGCGAACGCGGTGTTCGATAGTGTTGCGCGTTGTTTGTGGCATAGATATTTTTGATTGTTTGCAAAAATCGTTTAACGCTATGCCCCCAATATAAACCGAAGACCAATTTATAACCGAAGAATCGCCATGTTCACCCAAAACATAAGAATTAATAGAACGTGTTGATACACCCAACTGGCGCGATAAAATAATTTTGAAACGCGCTGAATCCAACATTGTCCCGGTGCCTATAACGCGCCCAGCTGGCAAGCGGGATAATTTTTGTGCCAACATAACCATAACGTCCAAAGGATTGGTGACGATAATAATTTTTACTTTTTTGGAATCTACAACGTCCATAACGCGCGGGATAATATCTGAAATCACCATAGCGTTTTTTTGCAACAAATCAGTACGCGTTTCGCCAGGCTTTTGATTTGCACCCGCAGCAATAATAACTATTTCTGAACCACGCAGTGCGCGATAACTGCTGGCCGCTGTGATTTTTATATCGTATGAAAAAGCAGATGCGTGTCCCAAATCTTCGGCGGCAGCGCGTGCGCGAATTCCATCGCGGTCAAATAAAACTATTTCATGTGCCAGACCAGTTTTTTGAACAGCCGTTGCAACCGCAGACCCAACAGAACCAACACCTATAATTGCTATTTTCATAAAACCCTCCATATTTTTATGAAAATATTATATCACATTTTTTACATAAAAAAAACGGGGTTTTATCCCCGTTGGTTTTTAATGTTTAGATAATTTGTTTATCAAATCTTTAATTTTATCTGTGTAATTATCTATATCCAATGTATTTGGTAAATTGGTTGTGTCATAATTGTTTACACGATATTTTACTTCTATTTGGTTTTGAGCCAGATTTTTCTGGGATACAATCAAACGTATCGGTGCAGCAACCAAATCAGCATCAGCAAATTTCTCGCCCGCACGATTATCACGAGCATCTAATAAAACTTCGACACCAGCATTTTTTAAATCATTATAAATTTTTTCTGCCAAAGGTAAGGTTTTATTTTCTTTGTCAGGCAACCCGATTACTTCAACTGCAAAAGGCGCGGTTTCCATATTCCAAATTGGTCCGTTATCGTCTGCGCTTTCTTCAATAATCGCAGCCATAACACGTGAAACACCAATTCCATAGCAACCCATGATAGGTGTTTTTTCTGTGCCGTCTTCGGCTGTATAAGTCATGTGCATAGAATCAGTATATTTTTTGCCCAATTGGAAAATGTTTCCAATTTCAATACCACGAACTTTGTTCAAAGTTTTTCCGCATTTTGGACATACGGTTGAATCTGTTTCTTCAAGTTCTTTGTTTGCACGGAAACCACAATCGCAAATATACAAAGTATCTTCGCCCATTTCATTTATTAATTGAAATTCGTGTGCAATTTTCCCGCCCATATCGCCAGTTGCAGACATAACGTCTGTCACGTTTTTCAAGCCACATCTTTTGTAGATTTTATAGTATGCGTCAAAACAACGTTTATAATATTTTTCTAAATCTTCTTGTGTTTCATGGAATGAATAACCATCTTTCATGATAAATTCACGTGTTCTGATTAAACCAGCGCGTACACGCAATTCATCACGGAATTTAGTTTGTATTTGATAAACCATGAAAGGCATTTGACGATAAGATTTAATCACAGAACGTGCATAATCTGTGACAACTTCTTCATGCGTTGGACAAATTACATAATCTGCACCGGAACGACTTTTAAATTTTGCAATATTATCCATGGAATCATAACGACCTGTTTCTTTCCACAAATCAGCGCCGCAAACAACAGGCATCAACATTTCTTGACCGTCAATTGCATTCATTTCTTCGCGAATAATATTTTCTATTTTGCGAACAACAGACCAACCCAATGGTGTTAATGTGTAACCACCTTGGAATGTTTGATATATATAACCACCTTTGACAGCGATTTTATGTCCGCGTGTTGTTGCACCTGCAACATCTCCGTATAATCTATTTACGCATAAATTTTCTATTTTCATCTTTTTTACCGCTCAGTTTTTTATTTGTTTTCCATGTATTTGTCTGAAATTATTTTGTGCAGTGTATCTGCAATTTGTTTTCTGTCCATACCCGATAAATCGGGGGTTGGCAAAATTTCAATTTCAACCAAAAATCCGCCAAGCATCATAACATGAAATACTTGCATAAATGCACTGCGTTCAATTTTACAATATGGGCCACAATCCATCTTTTTATTATCAAAATAAGCAAAATGATTTGCCATATCTTCTTCATTTATTTTTGTGCCGTCACGCAAACGATAATGTATCACAACCGGTTGAACCGTTGTGCCGGTTTTTTCAACAACATCAAACATAGAACTTTTGAATTGTTTTACATAAGCACCATTGGTTGATGTCCCCTCTGGAAATATAAACAAAGGATAGTCAACAGATTCTAATTCTTTTTGTATAGAGTTTAATACCTCTATTGCATGTGATGGGCGGCGATCAATGAAAACAACACCAAATTTTTTTGCCATCCAACCAATCAAAGGCCAAGATTCTATATCTTTTTTCCCAAAGAATGATCCGCCCAAAGCAGCGGCCATAGTTGAAATTTCAAAAATAGATATATGGTTGCAAACACAAAGCAAAGGACGTTTTGATGAAAGTTTTCCCTTGATTTTGTAACGAACCCCCATAAACCAATTAAACTGACGCATGAAGAAACGCATGTATTTTACTGAAAGTTTTCCACTTGGTATAAAGCACAAAATTAATGCGTTTATAACAACATAAGTCCAGGCAACAATAAACTTGATAAAAGCCCAAACTGTGTTGAATATGTTTTGTTTACGAATTTTCATTCTGTTCACCTGACTGAGAATCTTCCACATTTTCTTTATCTATATATTCAACATCGTCGGCATCTTCACGCATAAACAATTCTGCAAAAGAACGTATCGCTTTTGCTGTACCAGTAATCGGCGACATAATTATTTTGCCTAACATATGTAATGGGCCTTCTTTGATACCGAATTCTTCGAATGCATTTTCAGAACCAGCAAAATGTTTTTGATATGTTTTATCAACATTTTTAGTTTGAACCATAACGAACACATCGTATGTACCAAAACCTTTGTCAATAAAGACACCGCGACCAAATGTGGCACCCAGGCGCAAATAACCTTTGATTAAAGGCGTCATTTGTTTTTTTGCTTCTTCTTCATCAACGAATACTTTTGGTAAAATATTCATTTGAGTTAAACGTGGGTCGATGCTTGGATCCAGTTTTTCTTTCAATACTGTTGCACGCAAATGATAAGGTGATAAACAATTATAATACAAATAAGAAATTGCCTGTGCCGACAAAGCTGGTTTTGTTCCAACCCATGAAGGAACACCGAATAAAATTACAACTTTGCGTTTTACAACATATTCACACAAACCAGCCCAAAGCAAACGCATAACCAAACCATTTTCGCGATAGGCAGCATCAACACATGCGCGCGACATTTCTGCAATATTGCCTTTGACTTTTTTTATCTTTGATAAATTGTATTCACGTTCGGTATAAAACCCTCCCATTTTTTCAGCGGCTTCTCTGTCAATTATACGATAAGTTCCAACGACTTTGTTGTTATGAAATACAGCCATATAATCGGCATAGGTATCATAAGAATCGTATTCTTCGCCTAAGCTTTTTTGTTCTTCTGTGGCATAGGCGTCTTCTTCGACACAAAACACATCATAACGTAATTGACGCACTTGTTTGCGTTCTTCTTTTGTGCGTGTTAATCTTACTTCATAATCACGAACTTTTATAGCCATTATAAATCCTTTAATAATACATACCGCTAATGGTACCAAAGAAAAATGTCATAAGCAATGTTTTTATTTTAATTTATCAGCCAATTCAGCAATAGCGATTGCATACCAAGATGAATTGTTCCATTTCTTTATTCTGTAAAAATTTGGATATGTTAAATATGCTTTTATAACCGGTTGTGGTGCAATATCTGTATCTGCATCGGGTTCTGGTGCAGGTTCTTTTGATTCTTGCTCTTTTATTGCCTTTGTGTCAGCAATCAAACCCAATTCTATATCAGCATTGCCAATTTGTGAACCATCTGTATTTAATACGCCCAAATTTGCCCATTCTGATAAAGTCTTTTTAGTGTCGCCATTTAATAAATCATAATCAAAATCAGCGGGAACGATGACGCGTTGTACTATTTTTTCGTTTTTATTCCATCCCAGTTTATTAAGATAATTTGCGGCACTGTACATCGCATCCCCAACACTGTTTATTATATCTATACGATTATCTTTGTTTCCATCCATACCATATTGCGCCAAAGTTGTAGGTATGAATTGAAAATGTCCCATTGCGCCAGCCCAACTGCCATGAATACTGGTGATTGATAACTTATTTTTATCAGCGGTCTTCATCAAACTTAATAATTGTTTAGAAAAAAATTCTGCACGTCGTCCGTCATAAATCAAAGTTAGAAAAGCGTTGGTTAACTGGTGTTTTGATTTTGTTTTTCCGTAATTAGATTCCAATCCCCAAAACGCTAAAATAACATTTTTTGGGACACCAAATTTTTTTTCCGTGTTACCCAACAAAGTTGGATATTCGTTGCGCTTTTTTATGCCTTGTTGTATACGGTCTTTCGTGACGGTGCGATCCAAATATTGTTCCAAAGTTAATTTAAATTCAGATTGATTTTTATCCGCTTTTACAATAGCTGGAATAAACAAAGGATTTTTTAATGTTTCGTCTATGACAGATTGTGAAATATTTTGTTCTGTTGCTTTTGTGCGGATATCTAATAATACATTATCCCAACGTTCGTCATCAAAAGCGCCACGTTCTGCAAATGCAGCATTCAAAGAAAAAATGCAACAAAACAAAATCCCGTAAAAAACAGAAAATTTATTTTTCATAATTTCCCATTGTTGTTAAAAAGAATATTTTAAACCGATATGCAATCCAAAAGAACGCCATGTTGCTTCTTTTAAAGATTCCGATATGTATTCGGTATATGCTGGTTGTTTTTCAATATAGTAATTTCCCAAATCATCTTCTACAAAATAGTAAGATTCCGCGACATATAATTCCCCCGGTATTTTACCAACATGGAAATAATCTGTATTTGCTTTCAAAGATAATTGCATGCGGTCAGACAGATTATATGTATATTCCATTTCTGCTTCGTATGCAAACGCACCATTATCGCCTTCATCTAAGAAACTAGGGTTTTGTTGCCAGTCATCACGATTCGGCCATGTTCCTTCGGATGAATACTTTGGCATGCTGACCTGGACATAAAAACGCAATTTATCAGCCAGTGTCATTTGTTTTTCCATTTCCAAACCTAAATAAAAACCAGACCAAGTAGTTTCATAAATATGTGTTGTTCCACCAACACGAATAACCCCATCGCCACCAATAACTACACAATCGCCCTGGACAACGCCCCATGGTAAATCGCCCATAGCAGGATTGTATCCCTGGGTGGTTAATGTTCCTTCTAATGGGAAAATGATACCATCTATGCCAGGACCATAAGTATTCCCAACAACCATGATGTCTTCCGGCCCCATACAAACCTGGTACAATCCGGCATCGTCGGCGATATTAACATTTGTTGGAACCGCATAATATGTGGTTGTTTCGTCCAAAGATGCAGAATCACCAAATACATAATCACCACTGGCCGTCATCAAAGGCAGATATATACCAGGATTAGGATACAAATGGTCGCCCATCTTTAAATTATGTTTGAAAATTTCATAACCGATATGCGGTGATATTTTCCAACCGCCTAAATCCCAAACATGATGTGCAGATACCCCAAATTTCAAGCGATTGGTATCGCCAGTTTCATTACCAATAGAAACAGTGAAAATTCCTTCTGCTGGATATGAGTAATCGTATGGTTCCAAATCATAATCCATAGACATGCCACCACTGGATAATTTTCCATATGTATAATCTGCGTACACACCCAAATCAAAACCACGAATATCAAAAACGTGTTTTGCGCCAACATTGATTTCGTTGAAAATCATGTCGTCCCATTCCAAAATGGAATTAACGCCAGTTTTAAATTCAAAATCCGCAAATCTGCGTGCATATGCAGCATAAACAGTTGTATTGTTTTCATCTGTTGGTGTTGCAACACCATTTTGTGTCATTGTACCACGTGATGGTTCCGGAATATATCTGGTGCTTGGCACCTGATAAGAATAAGAGTCAGATGATAAAACTTGTTTTTTACCAGTGTTACCAACATAATCAGTATATCCATAATTTTTGTATTTACCATATGCGGCACGATTTGAAGTAATCGTTCCATCTTGTTGATAATAAGAAGGAACACCTTCCTTTGACGCAAAACACGCCAGAGGTAGCATAAAACCACTAAAAACAGATATAATTCTTTTTCTCATGTGTTTCAGTATAAAGTATTTTAACATAAAACACAACTTAAAAAAAGTGTTTAGTTTTTATTGCAAATGATTTTTTCGCAATGTATTATAGTTTTCATGATTTATCCGCATAATTTATATATTCATGTTCCTTTTTGTATCTCAAAATGTAAGTATTGTGCATTTTATTCTTCTGCTGTATCGCCAGATTGGAATAAGTATAAAAATGATATTTGTAATGAGTTAAAGTTTTGGTCTGGAAAAATAGCAAAATGTTCAGTGCCCACCATATTTTTCGGTGGTGGGACACCTTCGTTAATGCCGATAGATGTTTTCACGGATATAATGAATTGTATTCATGAAAATTTTGTTGTTGATGATAATTGTGAAATAACCATTGAATCAAATCCTGGGACTTTGGATAAAAATAAATTATTTGATTTTGTTTCCAATGGCGTTAATCGATTATCTGTTGGTGTTCAATCGCTTGATGATAATGAATTAGAATTTTTAGGGCGCAAACATAATGTTGCACAATCCCTGCAGTTGTTAGAAACCGCGTTAAATATGAATTTGCGGGTGTCTGCTGATTTTATATATGGATTGCCAAATCATAATATTCAAACGGTGACTAAGTTATGTCGTGATATAAATGCGCTGGGGTTAAAGCATGTATCTATGTATGAATTGACGATTGAAAAGAACACGCCGTTTGGAAAAATGAATTTGAATATGCCTGATAATGATGCAATGGCGGATATGTATGTGGCAATCTATGAAAATTTAAAATTACCAAGATATGAGGTTTCTAATTATGCCATACCTGGTGAAGAATGCAGGCATAATAAAAATATATGGTTGGGAAATCCGTACATAGGTATTGGACGTGGTGCGGCAGGACGCCCGTACATAGATAATGTTTGGTTTGATGAAATGGGTAATAATGAACGTTGTGAAAAAATATCAAATGAAACACGCGCAGTTGAAAAAATTATTACTGGCATGCGAACTGTTTATGGTGTAATGTTGGATGCAGATATTGAAAAACAACTGAATTTTGATTGGATAGAAACACATAAGGATTTAGTTGTTTTGTCCGCCAAACATTTGTGTGCAACAAAAAAGGGCATGTTGTTGTTGGATAATATAATAACGGATTTAATAAAATGAAAAACAAAATATTAAATTTAATCGGTGTGTTGGCTGTGTTTATCGCGGTTATCGGTGCCGTATTTATAACAAAGGAGAAAGTAATGCAAATCGGTATAAAACCTGAAAATATGGACATGAATACAAAACCAGGTAATGATTTTTATGATTTTGCTACATTGGGTTGGCGAAAAAATAATCCAATCCCAGATGATTATACACGATATGGTTCTTTTGATGTTTTAAGGGACGATAATTTAAAACGTGTTCGTGAAATTGCCGAAACCGATAACGGCAAGATAGGTTTGCTTTATAAAATAGCAATGAATACTGAAAAATTAAATGCTGAAAAAACAAATCCTGTTAAATCATATTTAGATGAAATAGATAATATAAAAACTATCGCAGATTTAACAAATTATTTAGGTAAAATGCATGCTTTTTCATCTGCATTTTGGGATGAAGGTGTTGGATTAGATGAAATGGACAGTGAACATTATTTGTTTAACATAGTGCAGGGCGGCACAGGTCTGTCGCGTGACTATTATTTTGATACCGATGATAAATCAGTAGAAATTAGAAAAAAATATAAAGAATATATCAAAACACAAATGAAAAATTTTGGTGTAAATATCGATGTTGATAAATTGTATGCTTTGGAAGAACGCATGGCAAAATCTTTTTATACCAAAGAAAAATTACGTAATCCGTTAGAAAATTATCATAAAAAATCTTTTGATGAACTAAAGACAGAATTTGCAGGGTTCGATTGGGATACTTATTTCACAGCGCGCGGCTTGAAACCTGAGTTTGTTAATGTTGCACAAATTGAACCAATCAAAGAATCCATAGCTATTATAAATGATACAGATATGGAATTAATAAAAACATATTTAAAATTCAGAATTATAAATTCATCTGCTTCTTTGTTAGATGAAAAAACCTATGACATAGCATTTGATTTTTACAATCGTGTAATGTCCGGTCAAAAAGAACAAAAACCACGTTGGAAACGCGCTGTGGGAATGATAGATGGTTCCCTTGGTGAAATGGTGGGGCAATTATATGTTGATAAATATTTTCCGGCGGCGGCCAAAAAGCGTATGGAAAATTTAGTTAAAAATTTACAACGTGCCTATGAAATTCGCATAAAAAGTTTGAATTGGATGAGTGATGATACCAAGAAACAAGCAATCGAAAAATTACATACTTTCAAAGCAAAAATAGGTTATCCAGATAAATGGCGTGATTATTCTGCGCTGGAAATCAAAGATGATTCTTTGTTTGCAAATATGATGCGTGTTGCTGTGTTTGAAGATAGATTTTGGTTGGATAAAGTTGGTAAGAAAAAAGATTCAACAATTTGGTATATGAATGCGCATACTGTTAATGCTTATTATGACCCATCAAGTAACGAGATTTGTTTTCCCGCCGGTATATTGCAATATCCGTTCTTTGATATGAATGCAGATGATGCATTTAATTACGGTGCGATTGGTTCGGTCATAGGACACGAAATGACGCATGGGTTTGATGATTCGGGGCGTCATTTTGACAAAGATGGTAATATGAAAGATTGGTGGAACGAAACAGATGCGAAAAAATTTGAAGAACGTGCAGATGTTATGAAAAACCACTTTAATAATATTATTGTTGCGCCAAATACACATGCAAATGGTGAATTTACTTTGGGTGAAAATTTGGCGGATTATGGTGGAATAACAATCGCGTATGATGCTTATAAAAAATTTGGTGAAAAATCAGAATCTGCAATTGGTTTAACGCCGGATCAAAGATTCTTTGTTGCGTATTCAATGACCGAGGCTGGCAATATTTTAGATGCAGAAGTATTGAATCGCACAAAGACAGATGAACATTCTTTGTCGCGTTGGCGTGTAAATGGAATATTGCCGCATGTTGATGCCTGGTATGAAGCATTCGGTATTACACCAAATGATGATTTATATATATCACCAGAAAAACGTGTTAATTTATGGTAAATAAAAAATCGTCCATTTGGACGGTTTTTTATTAAGAAACTTTTTTTCTAAATTCACTGCTGGGGTGAAATGTTGTGACATTTCGTGCGGATATAACCGCCGGTATCCCAGTTTTTGGATTGCGGCCAATGCGTGCAGATTTTGTTAAAATCTTAAATGTTCCCAGTCCGGTTATTTTCACGTCTTCGCCATTAATCAGCGATTGTTCGATTTCATCAAAAATGATATCTATCATTTTATAGGCATCAGTTGCGGTTAAACCAAATTTATCTCTTAAACTGTTTGCTAAATCAATGCGAGTTATTGTTGCCATAATATAAAAACCCTTTGTTTCGTGTATTATACAAATTCATAACCAGATTGCAATCAGTATTTGTTGATTTATTTATTTTATTGTTATAAAATCTCCGGCACGTGTCCCTATAGTTCAACAGGATAGAACAAATCCCTCCTAAGGATTAGATGCAGATTCGAATTCTGCTGGGGACGCCACCGATTTTCACCGAAGCGAAGCGAGGGCTGAAAATCGAGTGTCCCGCCGTAGCCTTTGGCGAAGGCGGACGGAAAGCCCAAGTGGTCGTGCAGTGTCCCGCCGTAGCCTTTGGCGAAAGCGGACGGAAAGCTTGAATATAAAAGGAAAACAGATGAAAAATAAAGCGGTCAAATTTGGTATAATTGCGTCATTGTTGCCACATCTTTTTTGTTGTATATTGCCGGTAGTTTTATCTTTGGTTGGTTTGTTTGTTCCTGAAATAGCGCATACTGAATTGGTTCCAGAATGGGTTGAAACTTGGTTGTTTGTGTTTTCTGCGTTAATGTTGTGTTTATCGTGGGTTTTGATATTGCAAGATTGTCCTTGTACAGAATGTCATGATAAAAATACACACAAAGGTCAGAAAATTATATTATCGGTCATAACCGTATTATTTATAATCAGCATAATTTTGCATTTAATGGCACATGCGGATTAATGTTTTTTTATTCGTGATGGCGCGGGTATTGTTGTTGTGTTATCGCTTTGATCGCTGCTTGTTGACTGACCAAGAACACTGCCTCCTACATAATTAGCACCAATAACGAAATAACACTCATTCTCTTCATTTGAGGTGTCTGATTTTGAATCAATATTGATGTAAGTTCCAGTTGTGTCGTTGTATTCAGTCATATAACAATGTGCAATGGTATTGAAACTGGTCCAAGAATTAGAAAATTGTGATGCCGCAGCTGTTTTCCCACTGCCTGGGCATGGTGCACATGTGATAGTAACATAATTTGGATTACAAAATTTTTCCAATATTTCATCGCGATATGTTTTATATTCGCTAGAAGGAGCATAATTTTCAACTTGGTTTTCTTTGATACCAGTGTTTGGTGTAAAATACATGTTAGGGAGATTGTCACCAAAAGTGAAAAATTTTCTTAAATTTTCCATATTTACTTCGTTTGCATTGGTGGAATAATCAAAGTAATCAGGTGTTTTTTGTGTGTATGTGTGTTCAATACTATCAGTGCCTTCGGTGATAATGTTTATATTGGTTGTTGTATATCCTTTTAACCAGTTTGTTCCAACATAATAATCACCACATTTCGAAACATATTCGCCCGCTTTACATATTTGTATATCGGGGTCAGGTGGTCTAACATATATCGCGTTTGCAACGAATATATGACAAAAGAACACCGCAAAAGCAGCCATAAAACGCCATAAAAAAATGCTGTTTTTCCCCATTTTTCTTCCTTAACACTAATTGTATCCGGTTTGTTTTTTTATATCAAGAAAAAAATAAAAAACACTTGCTTTTGTGTAAGTATTATTTCTATAATCTTTTTGCAATACGAAAAAAATGAAAGGAGATTTTTATGAAAATATTGACATCTGTATTATTAGGTTTAGGAATTATTTCCGGGGCAAACGCTGCAAATATAACTGTGTTTTATTCGCCGACATGTCCACATTGTCATAATGTGCGTAATTTCATAAATAATGAATTGATATATGAATACGATGATATTAAAGTGTTTGAGGTAAATGCATCAAATCCGGATAATAGACAAGATTTTATTGATGTGCTTTCTAAATGTGAATATAAAACCGGTGGCGTTCCTGTGCTGGTCATAGGTGAAAAATGTTTCCAGGGTTATTCTGATTCTATGCAAGGTGCAATCCGCAGCGCAATAGAAATTGATTTAACAGATGCCCAGAAAAAATCCGCTGCTGATAACAAGGCTGCATTTGATAAAGATCAAGAATCATTTGTTCTTTCTCGTTTAGACAGAAGACAAGCTGTCACCAACAAAGACAACGTAAAAAAAAACAAATAAGCAAGATTGATGTCGCTAATATTTCTTTGTTTGTTTTGATGGGAATATTGATTGTTGGCTTGGGAATCTTGGTGTTCAAAAAACAAAAATAGGTACATCTATGTTTGATTTAACGTTTTTGGATTATATATACGTTGGTGTAGTGATTATCTCCACTATATGGGCGACTGTTCGTGGTGGAATTTATGAAACTATTGCGACTATGTCTTGGGTTGTGGCGGCATTTGCTGCGCGATT
Organism: Candidatus Enterousia sp.; assembly: GCA_045648665.1. Taxonomy (GTDB): domain Bacteria; phylum Pseudomonadota; class Alphaproteobacteria; order Rs-D84; family Rs-D84; genus Enterousia. The sequence goes on from JAZROL010000008.1 coordinate 23,449, forward strand.
CGTATCACCGTATTTGGATAAGTTATTACAATCATGGTTCAAATTACCAGATTCAACAGTTGGAACTTTGGTTGCATCTTATTTCATAGTGTTTTTTGTGATATTGGTTGTTGTAGGTATAATTAATCAAAAAATACGTGAACGTATCCAAGACAGTGTTTTATCTGTAACCGACAAAACTTTGGGGGTGATATTTGGAATTATTCGCAGTGTTGTTGTTATGGGGTTTGTATACTGGGGAATGTTGTGGTATTATTCTGATGTTCCGCGTGGTTTACCAACATGGATTGCGGATGCACGAACCCGTCCTGTAATGCAATTAACCGCGGTTAAAATGGATGAATGGTTTTTCTTTGGAAAAAATAAATTGTTGCAACGTGATATGACCGGTGCAAAGGAAGCAAAAGAAATTTATAACAACTTGATAAACCCTGTCGTTGAAAAAAAGCAAGATAAACAGAAAAAGAACGAACCAGAAACTGGGTATAAATCTTCCGAACGTGCAGCGCTGGAAAATCAGTTGTTGCAAATAGAATCAGTTGCTAATGCGATACAGGAAGAAAAATAAAATTTAATATTTAAACAGAATAAAGTCCTGTTGAATAACAGGGCTTTTGTTTTTTATAATTTATATATGCGAAAGATAAAAATATTTACAACTATTTTATTATTGTATGAATTTATAATATTAACAATATTGCAAGTGCCTAATTATTGCGCTGGGGTTTTTAATATCAATTTTTGCAACGTTGGTTTCAGGTATTTTTTATTGTGTATTGTGGTGCCGGTATTGGTATGGTTGTTTTTATGGTGGTTACCGGATATATCAAAAGTCTTTTGTAAAAAATGTGAATGTGATAATTTGGAATCAAAAGAACATTTACACGAAAATAATACAACTGAAAATATGTCAACGAAAGCGTTAGAACACTTAATAACAACCGCCATAATCATAGGAATACAAAAATTTGCAAAAAATCATCCACATACACAAAATATATTTAATAATATTTTTGATGCCTTTACAAAAACGTCTAATAAATCAAAATCTAAAAAGAATTAAAATATTATTTTTTTGTGATTAATCACATAAAAAAAACGCCTGACGGCGATTTTTTTTTACTAACTAAAATTTCTGGTGCCAGTTGTCGGACTTGAACCAACGACCCTCTGATTACAAATCAGATGCTCTACCAACTGAGCTAAACTGGCAAGGCAGTGCATATATTATAGTTAAATAAGAAAATTTGCAAGTAAAAAATGCAAATATTGTTTTTTTATTCAATTTCAAAATCGCGCATATTTTCAATTACCGTTTGAGCCAGATAAGAATCTTTGGTTTTTTTATATAATAACTGGTAATCTGGTTTTTTATCCATATCGATATCACATATTTTATATAATACTTTCATTAATTCGTATCTTGCAAATCCGCATTTTTTTATTTGTGGATTATAACCAATTGCATAAGCGGGTATCCCATTGGTGGAAACTATATATGTTTTGAACCCTTTGCGCATTTCAAAAGATACGTCTGAATCAATTAATGTTGTTTGATAAAGTTTGTAAACGTCTTTTTTAGTATCGCGGATTATTTTGCGGATTTTATATGAAAAATCGACCGTTTCAAATATTGTTTGTGGGTTTAAATAAAATACGTTTGTTATGCCGTATTTTCCAAGTTCTTTCGTCAATAAATCATAGGGTTCAAAAGTGTACTTGCCATCGATTCTATTAAAAACAACATCAAATAATACCCCGTTATCATTATATATAACATAAGCTTCGCCGGTGGCTTCTTCTGCATATTTGATTTTGGAATATGTCATTATTTCAGAAAATATTTCATAAATTTTTTGATTGCTTGGTTGTGTCATTTTGTTTTACCTTGTTGATCTGTATTGTTGCACAGAATTTTAAATTGTCAATACGTTAAATAACTATATCTTGAATTTCAGTTTTTATCTGGTAAAATCGCGACAAAAGGAATAAGTATGATAAAAAAGCCTGAACTTTTAGCACCTGGTGGCACTTTGGATGCTTTCAAAACCGCGATTTTATACGGGGCGGATGCGATTTATGCTGGTTTGCCGGGGTTTTCTATGCGCGCGCGTGCTAAAATCACAGTGGACGAAGTAAAGCAGGGCATAGATTATGCGCATGAACATGGAAAGAAAGTGTATCTGGCCTTTAATTTGTTTGCGCATGATCGCGATTATGAAAATATGGGGCGTGTAAGTGAGGTTTTGAATTATCTGCGTCCTGACGCGCTTATTATATCAGATGCAGGCGTTTTAATGTGGGTTCGTGAACATCATCCTGATATTCCAATTCATATATCGACCCAGGCTAATATTTGTTCTGCTGCAACCGTCAAATTTTGGCAAAATGTGGGCGCTGTGCAATGTGTTTTGGCGCGAGAGGTTTCCCACAATGAATTCAAATCTATACGTGAACAATGTCCGGATATCGGTTTGGAAATATTTATACATGGTGCAATGTGTATGTCTTATTCAGGGCGTTGTTTGTTGTCTAATTATATAACGGGGCGTCCATCAAATCGTGGCGCATGTGCGCAATTATGCCGTTGGAAATACGATGTGATTTTGCGTGAAAAACAATCCGGTATTGAAATGCCTATTGAAGAAGACGAACGTGGTGCATATATCATGAACAGCAAAGATTTATGTTTGATGCCACGCCTGGCAGAAGTTATAGAATCGCAACCAGATACATTGAAAATAGAAGGGCGTAATCGCAGTGAATATTATGTTGGTTCTGTGACACGTGCATATCGTAATGCGATTGATGCATATATGCGTGATCCGGAACATTTTGACCCAAAACCTTTTATGGATGATTTAAATTTGTTGGAAACACGTGGATATACAACCGCTTTCTTTGATGGGCCATTGCCAAGCGATGCGCACGATTATGAAAGTACACATTCAAATTCGAATTATTGTGTTGCGGGTGTTATCACAAATGTTGATAAAGAAAAAATAACTTTTGAATTGCGTAATGAAATCAAAGCGGGCGATACCGTGAATTTTCTGTTGCCATATACAATGGATAAAGTGTCGGTTACGACGGATAAAATTATAAATGCCAAAGACGGTAACGAATTACCAAAAATGTCTGCAGGGCAGGGCAATTCGCTTTTTATTCCAATTGAAAAAATACCGATACAATATCGTGATAAAATGGTCCCATTAGTTTTGGCATATAAACATAAATAATTTTTTATTAAATAGCATGAACAAAGAAATAGTTTTTAAAAAATTAAATTTGATAACGGGATTGCAAACTATGCAAACTGCTTTTGATATCATAAATAAAGAACGAGAAAGGCTTTCTCCTTGGTTTTGGTGGATGTCTAAAGAAATTACACCAAATAAAATTAAATTTTTTATTTTTATGATATTATATTTAGCTGATACAAAACGCAAAGAAATTACACATAGATTTAATTTCAAAAAATTATATGATGAACAATTTTTAATATTGGTTGATGGTAAATTCTGTGGAATGACCGGGTTGGATAATATTAGCGATATAAACAAGAATGCAGAAATGTGGCGTTTTATATCAAAAGAAAATGAAGGTATGGGAATTGGAAGTGCATCTATAAAATTTCTAGAAAATTATTCTTTGGAAGAGAAAAAATTGGAAAAATTGTATGCCAAAATAAATATAGAAAATACACGCAGTATAAATTGTGTTCAAAGAAATGGTTTTTTACTAAAATCTATACAATATGGAGTTCGAACATCAAAACATAATCCAAAAATTGCAAATATAACAACCTGGGAAAAACAATTGGTCAGATAAAAAACACCCGCGTTTGCGGGCGTTTTTTATTCTGTTTTCTTCATTTCGGGAATTTCAATATAATCATTATACTTAGCTAGGGGTCTGTCGCCAGTTACGCATACAAAATTAGACAAAGAATCATTGTATTCACGTACTGCGGTGACCCAACGTTCCTGGACCTCAGATGTTGCGCCCATGTATCCAGACAATCCACCCAAAGCACCGCCAGCCGCAGTTCCAACCAATGTGGCCTTGGTTCGTGCTTGGTTGTTTAAATCAATCAATGCGCCATCGGATGCATCACGCGATAATGGTTTAAACTTGTATGTTTTTTCGTCGTCTTGTTTCGTTATTTTATCCCCGACGGTGCCATCGTTGAAACGTTTATAATAACCCAACAAAGTTGCGCCTTCTATCGGGCTGGTGTTTATAGCTGCATCATTGTTCCAATCTGATATTTCGTATCCAAGCGCTTTAGGTTTCAAATATGAAAACACAGCATAAGCAGGGGCTTGTTGGTCAATCAGGTTTGCACTTTCTATTAGGTAGTATGTGTTTTGATCTGCATTTGGATCAAATGATGTTTTTTTGAAAATGACACTATTGTCTTCATTATTGTCGTATTCTTGTTTTGCATAAACTGTTGCTTTGGAATATGGATTTTCTGTTTTTTTTGCATGTGGGGCAAAATATACACCACCAACTTTGACATTGGTTAATGAAGGGGCTGTTTCACAAGAAAAATTGTTGTTGTTCTTTTTTGTAATCTGTTCTGGTGGATTAGTAGGGCCTGATACAGTACATTTTTGAGTGTCCGAACCATCATGTTTAACAAGATAGTAGACTCCATCGGTATTTGCCACTTCGGGGCCAACAGTTTGTTGTTTTACTGGGATACAGTTGTATTCTGTGTCGTCAACTTTACATTTAACAGTTGTTAAAATGTCGTCAGAACCAGACATACCCGCAGCCATATTTCCAATCAATGCACCGGCGGTTGCATTCACAGCGGTTGATTTTATTGTGTCGCCTGCGACTTTGCCAGAATAAGAACTGGCTGCTTCTATACCAGCTGCGCCTGCTGCACCAGCAGCGGTTGTAATTAAACGTGATGTGCCACCACCAAATCCCATATATTCAGTTGAACCAGCTTGTTTTGGCCCCAATAAGTTCCCCGCAGCAGCGCCGATTATCGCAGCCGCCGCAATTTTTAAGCCTGCATTTTGTTTTTGTTCTTCATTCATAACGGCAACAACGTCTTCCATTGTTGGGGCATTATCAGCCGGAACTGCAACTTTGCCATATTTTAAATTATACGAATATGACAATTCAGGAAAAGAATCTACGTTGCATTTCATAGTGTCGCCAGCTGCCAATGTAGCGGTTGCCAGCAGCTCTTTGGTATTTGCATCCCTTAATTCAACAACGGACACACATTGTTCGGTTGGATTACGACGAACACCAGAATCTGGAACGGCCCATTTGAATACACCACGGGGGTAAATCATAGAACAAGCATCCAAATCCGCTACCGTCACAGATTCAGATGTGTTATTTAAAATATCTTCCGCTAATTTTTTATTATCAACGGCCACCGGCAAATTTTCGGTTGCACTGTTCGTTGTTGCGGTTGTACCCATTGTATTTGCATATTGACCCTGTTGACGCATAGCGTTGACTTGATTATATGCCTCTGCATAAGTACGATTGTTGCGGATATTAACGCGGGCATCAGCCGGCATATTCGAAACACATGCCAAAATCAAAGAAAATAAAGATATTTTACATATTTTATTTGTCATTCTCTCTTTTGTCCCCGCCAAATATCATCGCCACAGGCAATAATTAGAATTCGAGTCTTAAACGAATACCAACATCCATAGCGCTTAATCTGCCACTTTCAAACCAGTTTGTATAATGGAAAACACTGTCGTAAGGTGCTTCGTATTCATCGCCTGCACCGTCACTAAGCCATTCTGTTTGGGAAACGACGATTGAACCAGATGTTCTTACTTTACCTAAATTCGCATAACGGATAAAGAAATCCAATTTTAATCCATCGTGCATATCCGTTGTAACACCAGCTTCTAAACTGAACGCCAACTGTTCCATTGTGCCACCGTTGTGATATGCGTAAATATCAGATACCGCGGTTAAATAGCCCGGATCTATTGCGCCAGGGCCCGCACCACCGGTTTCATCATAGAAGTTATCATCAAAAACAACATAATCAGCAATAGTGTTTAATGCTAAACCAACACCGGCGCCAATATATGGACGTAAAGAACCACCCGCCATATACCCAGTAAATGAATCAATATTATAATATACGTTCAACATTGTTGTGTTTGACGTTATTGCACCGCCACTGACCGTTGCATCAACAAAATCGTCGCCAGTTGAAGTTTGAACGCGATCGGCATACGACATTCCGGAATAACGCAAATAAGAAAAGTCTATGCGGACATCACTGTTAATTGCGGCACCAACGGAAATTTGCAAAGGAATTATAGTATCTTTTTTGAAATCTGAATCCTGGAACGAGCCTGGTGCCAAAAATGCCTTGTTTTCGCCCGAATAATCAGCAGACATTTTTCCGCCCAACATGATATTATATCCGGCAGATAATCCAACGTATAAACCACTGTCCGCCAGACGGTCATAATCTGTTGATTGGTAATATTGACGACCAGCATTAGTAGCGGAAGAACCCACACGCGGCAAAGAACCAGTAATACGATTTGGTTGTGTCGCCGCGACATTTACCATAGGGCGACCGTTTGCAGCAGATGCCGCCGCCAACTGATTTGGCATAATATTTGTGCGTTGTGCCGCTTGTTGACTATAAACCGGACGTTGTTGTTGGGTTGGATATTGATTTATAACATAACCCTGGCGCGCCATTTGTTGTGGATTGTACACAGGATAATTCGAATACGCCGCACAAGACGCAAAAGGCGACATCGACGCAATTCCCATAAACAGCGCGAAAAAGTTGACTTTTTTCATATTCCTTTCAAATTCCTTTGCCATATTATAACATAAAACCTTGCCCAAGGAAAGTTGAAAATACATTTTGTAGCATAAAAAATTGCACCCGTCATGGGGTGCAATTTGTCCAATATAAGTTATTTTGTTTTTGTTGTTTAGAATCTTGCATTCAAACGAACGCCCAATTCCATTTTGCAATTAGTCGCATTTTGGGATTGAGATTGTGTATCATCCATTGTGTATTCAAAGAATGTTGCCAATTGAACATCATCAGTCATTTGATACCCAACAGATGTTTTGATTACATATTCGTCCCAACCATCTTTCATGTTTTTGGTTGCCGCCAATAAACCATCAATGATGTCTTGTGTAGTTACAGAATATGGTGGTACTGGTATTGGCAGAGATTTGTTTTGTATTTGGGTATGAATGCCTTTTACGCCATTATCTGAATGTTCTATATATTCAAAACCGGCACCAAATGACCATTTGGTATTCATTTGATACATAACATCAAAACCGGCAACCGTTTCATGTGTTGATTTCAAATTAACAGAGATTTCATCTGGAAAACCAAACTGTGCCATTGTATATGGCAATCCTTTTGATGCAAGTGGTTGCATAGATTGTGCAATGCCAATTTTGTTATTGTGGTTTCCAAATGTTTGCAGGTATTCTGCATGTGCCGCCAATGTCCAATCAGAAATATGTTTACCAAAACGAACACCACCGATTGCGCCCCAACGACCGTTGGAATAATTTGCAAAGTTAAAACCTTTGTCTGTATATGTGCCCTTCATTGGTGTGATTCCGGACAAATATGCGTCTGCATATAAATCCAAAATGAAAGGATCGTCTTCAGTCAAAGCGCGGAACATCATACCAATACGACCACGATGCATACCTTTGCGATCTATTTCGCCGTCTTTGGTGTATCCGAAATGACCATGAACATCCAATCTGTCTGTGATGCCATAGCCTAAATCACCTGTGAAACGCCATACTGGGAATTCTCCGTTTCCATCTGCGTTCTTTTTAATAGTAGCGTCTGTTTTTTCCACTGTTTTATACATAATGGCTGCGCCAGTTTTCAAATACACTTCACGATTCTTTGGCATGTAAAGTGGATTTTCCATATTTGATGCCGCGAATGCAGAACCCGAAACAACGGTTGCAGTTGCTGCTATCAAACATTTTAAGGATTTTTTCATTCCTTTTTCTCCTTTTTTATTTCATTAAATAACCAACCCCCATTATTGGCAAGATTGGCGTCATACCCACACCACCCATTATTGGCAACAGTATGTTTTGTGGTATAACGTTTTATATTGTTAAACATTATGTGACATAAGTCAAAACATAAATTAACTTGACAAGTGTCTTGAAAAATGTAAATCAAATCCTATATCAATAATGGAGTGGGTGAACAAATCAGAAAACCAAAGGAGTCCGCCATGATGCAGACATTGGATATGAATATCAAAAAAAATGAATTACAACAAAAACAATTCATTATGATTGGTGGCACCATTGAAAATCAAAAAAAATTATCACCAGAAGAAATAAAACAAATTAGAAAAAATTACAGAGAAATGTATTACGGTTTGACTTCGTTAAATTGGTCCAAGGGTATGACTTTGGGAATGGCCTGGCAAAAAGCTTTGGAACAAATAGAAAGTTTTATTGTTGGAAAGACAAAAAAAGCGAATCATCCTGTTAATGAATGTTTAATAAAAATACATACCCGTTTCAAAAAAGAAATGTCCAGACACATAATGAATCGTGCCGGAAAAGAATCGGAATCAAAATTAAGCCCTAGATTGATGAAAATTTTTGCAGAAGACGGAATAAAAATGACGCAAAAGGGCAAGGATGTTTTAAATCAGTTTTATCAAAAATACATGCCACAACAAAATATTTCTGATAAACAAAGTGTTCATAAATTTGAAATAGTAAAACAAAAGGCACAACAGTTAATGCAACAAATAATGTTGCAACAAAAAACAATGCAACGTGCCGCATAAAGGGGATAGTCATGGATTTTGAATTTGAAAAAATAATGGCGAAAATATCTGGTGCAAATACCGAACTGTTTGCCGAAAATGTAATCAGTATCCAAGATAAAAATCAAATAAATTTTGCTTTGAATCAGATGTTCACAGGTCTGTCGACTTTGGAATGGCTAAGTGGTGGAAAATTAGCGGATGCTTGGAATGTTGCATTGGATAAGATGCGTGATTTTGTGTTTTCTATACCAGATAAAAATTATGTGACAGATTATTTGCAAATTGCGGTTTTTGAACACAGAAAAATAACACGTCGCATAATACAAGACAGTGTTCATGCTCAAGAATTTCTTAATTGCGATGAAACAAAACGTAATGAATTAACAACAATGGCAAAACAAAAAATAGACGAAGCGATTCAGATAATAAAGGATATTCTGGCAAAACCAAATTTTGTTAAAACAGTTACCGTTCGTGAAAATAATAAAATGAAAATTAAACAAAAAGAACGCGAACATGAATACGAACGCGAAAGAACAAAATAAAAAATCGCCATCTGGCGATTTTTTATTTTTGGTTTATTATTTCTAAGACACGTCTAACAATGTCGTCTTTGTTAATTCTTTCTTGTTCCATTGTATCGCGATAACGAATTGTGACGGTACCATCTTCCAAAGTTTGATGGTCAACAGTTATACAAACTGGTGTTCCAATTTCGTCATGACGACGATAATTTTTACCAATATTCCCAGAATTTTCTAATTCGATTTTTCCAATACCTAATCCGCGTAATTCATCAACGATTTTATTTGATAAATCTACAATTTCTGGAACGTTGCGAACCAAAGGTATTACGGCGGCCTTTACCGGTGCCAACCAAGGTTTCAATTTTAATACTGTGCGCGATTTTCCATCGCCCAGGTCTTCTTCGTCATATGCCTCTATCATAACCGCCAACATTGCACGATTAACCCCCATTGCAGTTTCTATGACGTATGGAACAAAGTTTTCACCTGTTTGTGCATCGCTGTATGATAATTTAGTTGTGGAATCTGTGTTTTCCATAACGTTAGCAGCCAATTTGAATTCTTTTTGACCTTTGGTATGAGAACCTAAATCAAAATCCTGACGATTATGAACGCCTTCGACTTCGTCAAATCCGTCTGGGAAAGCGTATTCTATGTCAACCGCCGCTTTCGCATAGTGTGCCAATTTCACATGTGGCAAGAAACGTAATTTTTCAGCTGGTATTCCCAACACATTCACCCACCACGCCAGACGTGCTGATTTCCAATATTCAAAATATTTTTCATCATCCGCTGGATTAACAAAGTATTGCATTTCCGCCTGTTCGAATTCGCGCATACGGAAAACAAATCCGCGCGGGGAAATTTCATTACGGAATGCCTTTCCAATTTGTGCAATTCCAAAAGGTAATTTATGTGGTTTTGAATCCAGAACATTTTTGAAATTAACGTAAGTTGTTGTCGCTGTTTCGGGACGCAAATATGCATTAATTGCGCCGTCTGCCATTGCGCCAATAGATAATCCCATCATCAATTGATATGCACGTGGTTCTGTTATATCAGTACTGCCGCAGTTATCGCATTTTGTTGGGTCTTTCATTTTATCCTGACGCATGCGTGCACCGCATTTTTTACATTCGACCAATGGGTCGGAAAAACTGCTTTCGTGGCCTGAATATTTCCACATTAAACGATTGGAAATTAATGCTGCATCCAGGCCTTCGATGTCATTACGGGAATAAATCATAGCATTCCACCAAGCATTGCGAATATTGCGCATTAATTCGACACCGTATGGACCGTAATCATAGGCACCACCCAATCCGCCATAGATTTCAGAGCCTGTGAAAATAAAACCACGTCTTTTGCAAAGTGCGACTATGTCATTAACTGATTTTGCTGGCATTTTTTTACCTTTTATTTAAATTCATTGCCAAATATATTAAATCTTTTTTATGTGTTTGCAACCTATAAATCAGGTTCAATTGCACTGACCGGGCATACAGCAGCGCAAGTGCCACATCCCATGCATTTTGTTTTGTCTATTGCGCATTTGCCGTTTGCTGCATCAATAATAGCCATTGCAGGACAAATACCCATACAAGTATGACAACCAATACATTTATTTTGATCTATTTTATAAGCCATTTTGTTTTCCTTTCTAGTTTCTGCTGTTTAATAAACTTAATATGTATTCAAATAAAGCGACAAACGATATATACATGTGCAAAGCACCTAATACCGCCAGTTGGTCTTTTTGATATTCGTCGCCCATTACCGCATAAGCGCGCTTTAATGTTTGCATATCATACGCGGCGAACAAGGCGAATACTAACACACCGATTAAGCAAACGATAGTATTAAATGTTGCGCCCAACGGGATAAACATAGATACTACGCCAACCAAAATTAAACCAATCATACCCAGGAACAAGAATATTCCCAAAAACGAAAGGTCTTTGACTGTTTTATATCCAAATAAACTCATGCAACCGAACATAATTGCGGCCAAAACTATCGCCAATAGTATGGATACAGGACTTGATACAAAAACCAAAGGTGTTATTATTATCCCCATCAATACTGCGTACAAAAACAGCAATATTGCGGCTGTCGAAGGTTTCATTGAAAAAGCGCGTACCTGGGCCCAAATTGATAAACCCAAGCCACCAAAAGCGATAATATAATATGTTGCAGATAAACCACCGTTATGTATCAATCCCAACCAAGCGCCGGATATCAACATAACAAACGTAGTTAAAGCGGTTATGCCAACTGCGCCCGCCATTAAACCAAAAATGCGTTTAAAATAAGATTCTATGCCACCTGATTTTTGTTGAGTTTTAGTAATTGATTTTTTTGTGACCATTATATTTCTCCTTTTGATACGGACAATATAATACACGATGGGGAATAATTCAAGATTAAACAAAAATTAAAATATTTTTATTAAGCACTTGACAAATATGTTTTTGTCAATTATATTGTGCTTGTCAAAAATAACAAAAAGGATTGGTTATGAATAATCAAGATGCTATTGTCGCTATTAATGGTGCGTTTGCAACGCCAAAGCAAACTATTATATCGCAACAGAAAAAAATTATTGCGATACAGATAAAGGAAAAAGCCAAACAAGAACAAATGTTGAAAAGTTTGGAACCTGAAAGTGCGGCATATAAACAATGCCAAGAAAATATAAAAAAATGCGATAAAAAGATAACAGAATGCAACCAATTGATTTTTGTAATGGAATCGCAACTGAATATACAAACAAACGCAAGATTTAGAATTTTTTAAACTAAAAACCAAAGGAAAAAAGAAATGTCAAATTCACGTGTATCAAAATATTGGGATCATGTACAACAACCAAAATTAACTAATAGAAACGAAATACTTGTTATGGAAATGCATGTCGAAGAAAAAGAAGTTTTGGCTTATAACGTCAAAAGTTACGAAAATGCGCAAAAAAGGTTAGCGGAAGAATTGGCCTGCGGTCTTAATGGCAGTCAAAAAATAATTGCACGTTGCAATGATATTATAACACGTTTAGCACCTGAGTATCAAAAATATTTACAAATGAAAGAATTAGGTCTTGTTCGTTAAAATATTTCATAAAGTCGCTTCGGCGACTTTAATTTTTTATTGAAAACAAAACTGTTTTAATAATACAATGCCATAAAAGGAATTTTTATTATGGCTATTATTATCAATCCTATTAACCCTGTTGCTTTTTCAGTGTTTGGGTTGCCAATACGTTGGTATGCGCTGGCGTATGTAGCGTCTTTTACTTTGGGTTTTGTTTTGTTTAAATACCTGGTACGACGTAATGATTCACAAATTTATTTGAACAAAAAACAACTAGATGATGTATTGTCTGCTTTTATATTGGGCGTTATTATCGGTGGGCGATTGGGATATGTTTTGTTTTATAATTTTTCTTATTTCTTTGCGCATCCGCTTGAAATATTTGCGCTTTGGCATGGTGGAATGAGTTTCCATGGTGGTTTGTTGGGTGTAATAGTTGCGACCTTTTTATTTGCGCGTAAACAAAAATTCCCAGATAAATCAGTAGCACGAAACGGTTTGCGTATTCTTGATTTATTGGCAACTTTGGCACCATTGGGATTGTTTATGGGACGTATAGCTAATTTTATAAATATGGAGATAATGGGGCGTCCAACCGATTCGCCACTAGGTGTGGTTTTTCGTGGACGAACAGATATCCCACGCCACGCCAGCCCCCTATATGAAGCAGCGTTGGAAGGTGTTGTTTTATTCATAATAATGGGGATTTTATACAATAAAACAAATCTTAAAAAATATCCAGGTGCATTGGGTGGAATTTTGTGTGCTTTGTATGCGGTATTTAGAATAATATGCGAACAATTCAGGCAACCAGATGCACAAATAGGTTTTTTGACATCTTGGGGACTCACAATGGGGCAAATGTTGTCTGGCATTATGTTTGCAGCGGGATTGACTATTTTTATTTGCGCAGTTCGGAAAAATAAATTATAATAAAATTGAATAACGAAAGGAGTCCTCCATGAAAATCAAAACAGAAGTTGATGAATTTATCGCTAAAAATGATAAAGATAGCATAGTATCTATCGAAGTGGAAGATTAACATTTTATTAAAAGGATATGCTATGTGTATAATTTTCGATGACAATCAGGACTAAAATTCATAAGTAAAAGGACCTATTATGGGAACAGATATATATTTTGACGACACAGAAGGATAAATAAAACATTTGACATTTGAATTGTCAAAATGTAAACTTTGCCTGCTTTACAGAAAAAGGTAGAGTTTAGGATGGTTGGAAGCCGCGGTCGAATGCGACGGTCTTGACTGCGAAGCGAGGTAAGAGCAAACTTTAGTTTGCGCATTACCAAAACCGTCGGTTTGAAAGAACCGTCGCGAAAAAGAGTTTAGGATGGTTGGCAGAGCGGTCGAATGCGACGGTCTTGAAAACCGCTGACGGGGCAACTCGTCCGGGGGTTCGAATCCCTCACCATCCGCCAGGAATAAAAACTTTAAAACACCCCCCCATCGGGGGTGTTTTTAGTTTTTACTGGCGGATGGTGAGGGATCGGTCAGAGCGAAGCGCATGACCAATCCGCAGATGAACAATTAAGAAAATGTTAAAAAATCGAAATTTATGAGATTTTTTTAATTTTCGTTATTTGTTTATCAAGAACAACCTTATTATACATAAAATGCTGTCAAACACCCAAACGGGTGTTTTTTTTGTCCCGTATAGTTTGGGATGAAGAAGCGGCATTTGTCTACTATAAAAGTTGACATTTTTTATTTTTGTGTTATATTTGCTTTATGAATCAAAGACACAGATATGATACCAAATATTAAACATGCAAAAAAACATTTTGTTAATCATGGTTTTGCCCAGTATTCTACGGCATACGTTGCGACAAACGAAGATTTGCGTAATGCGTTGAAATGTATGCCAAAAGACGTCAATAGGGCGCTGACTGTGGCTGCATCCGGGGATCATCCTATGTTTGCCGCATTATATGGTGCAAAACAAGTTGATACATTTGATATATCTTTTAATGCTAAATTAATTATGGACATAAAAACAAACGCTTTGTCTTTGTTAGCATATGAAGAATATTGTCAGTTGTTAAAAAATCTTTATGAATCCAAAGACATAGCGCGCACAAAAAATATGCCGCAAATAATAGAAAAATTAACACCGTTTGAACAAGAATATATTAAAGAAATGCGTGGCAATAATCTGTTTGGCAAACAGATAGACCATGTTTTTGTGCCAACAGAACCAGAATTTCAAAAAATGCGACAAGTTATAGAGAAACCCTTTAATTTTATCGGTACAGACATACAAGAATTACATAAAAAATTAACAAAAACTTATGATTTTATACACGTGTCGAATATATTTGATTATATTGGGACATATCAAAACTGTGTTAATGTTTTATATTCTTTGATACCGTACACTGTTCCAGGCTGTAATATATGTATCGGATGTTTTACAAAAGATTCAGAAGCAATTTGTGAGAAATTTATTTGGGAACAAGAATTGCACCGCAACAAAGAGCAAATATGGATAGCCAATAATGTTGAAATGGTGACAAATACTTGCGTTATGCATCGTGTCCGATAGCGATAAATAAAAAAAAATCCAGTTGTGTCACTTTTTTTCTATTGCGGATTGGGAATTTATTCTTTACAATTGAAACGGTTTAACCAAAAGGAGAAAACATGAAAAAATTATTATTAGCTTTGTTCGCAGTTTTAACATTGGCTGCATGTACTGGTTCTTATCGTTCCGGCAATTGTGAATATGATTTCTTGTTGCACAAAGATATTTCAATTTCTAAATTGATTGGCAGTTGTAATTAAGATTCAATAAAAAACAACATGTTATTAAGAAACTGCCTTGTTTGGCGGTTTCTTTTTTACGAAAAAAAAGTGTTGCGTTTAATGTTTTTTTTGTTTTAAAATCAAATTGCAAAGCATGTTCAACAATGAACGCTTAATCCCTAAGTCAGGTCGGGCATGCTTTGCTTTTTTTAATTTTTTTTGTTTTATACAGAACCGGGTTTTCCGTGGAAAAAGAAATTTTTTATAAAAATCAACACTTTTTTTTCATAAAAAATAAAAATTTTTTTACAAGGCGGATTTGGAAAGTGATTGAAAATATGATATAATACCAATCAAAGTAGAAGAAATGTACCATAAAAACATGCGATTTTCGTTGGTTTTTTCGGTGTTGTGTCTAGGTTTTGCGCCTGACATAATGGCTGCTCCGTCTGTGCGGGTGCTTGGCGGTGGTGCCTCTGGTGCTACTACATCCGGAACGACAGTATCTGCATCTGGGGTGACGGGTTTGTCTGGAACCAAGGCTGTGCCAGTGAATACAGCGAATCGTGTAAATACATCTGTACTGGGTACTGGAAATTTAGCGACCAAGAAAACATCGGCTGTGAAAGTTGGCTCTACGCCTGCGGCAACGATTGTGCAACCGGTTGCGAGAACAACTGCAAATGCTAATACCAGTCGAATCGGCAGTATATCCGCAAACGCAGTTAATGGGACAGGTCGTATTCCAACTATGAAATTACCGAGTAAAATCCAAACAACGTATCGCCCGGTCCAGGTTGCAACGCCGACCGAACCAACACCTGCACCAGAGGTTGATTTATCTAATTACTATACCAAGCCTGAAATAGACGAAATGTTAGAAGGTTTGGATATAAATGTTGAAACGGTGACTAATTTGACCGAAGTGGCGAATCAAACAGTGCAACAACTGTATGAAACAACGAACACTATATATAATGTGAAAACAAATCAACGCGAATTGGTTTATGTTGCAGACATAGACGATTTTGACCATGGAATGTTTGACAGTTTAGAAACCGCGGAAGAAACAGATTAAACAAAAAACTAAATAAAACAAAAGAGGAGAAGAAAAAATGAAAAAAGTATTATTGTCAGGTTTTGTGATGGGGGTGTTGGGTGCAACTGCAGCAAATGCAGACACAACAACACAATTAACCACAAAAGGTTATGTTGATACTGGTTTACAGGCCGTATACAACAAAGCAAAGGGTTTGGCAAACGATGCTAAAACAGCAGCCCAAGCAGCCCAAGCAACCGCAAACGAAGCGAAAACAACAGCGGGCAATGCTTTGGATTCTGTCACAACTTTGCAAAGTAATTTAAATGATTTAGATGAATATGTGGGCAGCAAAACCGCAAACGTCGATGGACAAGTGGTGCCTGCGTCTGGCTTGTCCGCGGATGTTGAAAATTTGGAAACAGCTGTTGGCGATAAAACAAATTTGGAAACAACAAATAAAGCAAATTTGGTTGGTGCGATTAACGAAATCAAAGGTTCAATCGACACCATCAATACAGCCGTTCAAAATCAACAAGTTCAGGCTGGTGCCGGTGTGGCCGTCAGTGGTTCAACAGTCAGCGTTAACGGACTTGATGCGACAACCGCTGCCGATACGAATGGTATTTATGTATTCCAGGGTAACCAAGCAACAAAATTAAACGTTGCAACAACATGGAGTGATCCAGATTGGTTAAATTAATCTAGATCAAAGATTTTCATTTTTGTCTTCTTTTTGAAACCGCCATCCTCCCCCGGCGGTTTTTTTAATGTTCACCCCCACCTTGGGGGAGAACATTTTTTTTGCAAAAAAATACAATAAAAAAATGCGGTTTTTGAAAAAGTCAAGTGAAAAAATTTAAAAAAAGTGTTTTGTATGAAAAAAATAGGTCTTTTTTCTGGTATAATAAGAGTATTAAAAAGCTTGGCTTGGGGAAAGCAATATAAAAAAACAAGAGAGAATGAACATGAAAAAATTATTAGGCGTTTCAATTGCTGCTATGTTGGCCGTAAGTCCAATGTTAGCAAGCGCTGCGGTAACTGCGACAAGTTCCCAAATTGCAGCAGCGAACACAGATGTTACTTCAAGTAATAATGTTGCAACAACGTCGTATGTTAAGGGTGCTTATAAAGCAATGGCTACGGAAGTGAACAAAGTTCAAACAGATGTCGCCAATGTTATATCTGATATCAATGTTGCGGAAGCAAATGAAGTAACTGGCGGTGTTGTAACACACTCTAACAGTGTTGCACAAAACTTGGTTGCTTTGGATAATGCTGTGAAAAATGCTGCAAGCACTGCATCTACTACATATCAATTGCAACAAGATTCTAATGTTGTCGCTGGCGCAAATGAAACTTTACATCATTTGACAGCTGGAACTGGTGTTGCAACTAACTTGAAAGCTTTGGATGCACAAGTTTATGCAAATGAAACAGCAATTGGTACAAATACTTCTAATATTTCCGGTTTGACTACACGTATGGGAACGGCAGAAGGTAATATCTCAACTTTGACAACTGCTGTTGGTGATGCAAATTCTGGTTTGACAAAAGGTGTTGCTGATAATACAAGTGCGATTTCCGGATTGGGTAGTCGTTTAACAACAGCTGAAGGCGATATTGATGCGTTGGAAACCGCTGTCGGTAATATCAATACTGCGTCTGCAAATTATGCTACAAAGTTAGGTGTTGTTGCAACAATCAATAATTCAACAGCAAGCGGAACAGTAAGAGTTTACAATGATTGGACTGATGAAACAAATGGTTACGCAGATGTAACTGTTAGCAGTACTGTCACTGCACCTGCTACTAATGCTTACTATGGTACTCTTGCAGCACAATCTGGTACAACACAAACAGATCCACAACCATAATATCTAAAAAACACAATTTTAGTTCTGGACAATTAGGTTTGGTTTTTGCTATAACTTAATTGTCCGAACTAAAGTTTTATAAAAGACATGAAGGGAATATTTTTTATCTTTGCTGGAATTTTGTTGGTTTCCCCTGCAATGGCAGAGGGTGCTTTGCAATTGGAATTAACACCAACAACCAATATCGTGACTACGTCTTACGTTCGTGGGGCCTATAATGTGTTGGATGGTTCAAAGCAAGAAAAATTAACCAGTTCTGGTAATTCCGCAAATGTCGTTGTTGATTCGAATACTTCCACAAAACCTTTGGTTTCTGCAATTTCTGCAAGTGATGGAACCGTTACGATTACCAAAAGTGATGTGACTATTCCGGTTGGTTCCGCCAGTTCCCCAACAGGCCGCGCCAATATTTGGGTGGAATAAACCAAGTTGTTTTTATCAAATTTTTCGAATCGGCTTCCCAGCCGTTTTTTTATTCCCCGCCCGGGGCGGGGTGGCGCCAAAGGCGACGGGGAGGGTTGGATAAATAAAAAAACACCCCATCACAGGGGTGTTTTACATAATCTAACAAATCGTATCATTAAAATACAAATTTAACACCGCCACCCAATATGTAATGTGTGTTTATGTCATAATGGGAACGTGTAGGTGCAAATAAACGGCCGGTTGCTGATAATGTTATGTAATCAGTCAATTCGAAATCCAGACCCGCTTTGAATGCAAATAATGGTGAATATACTGTTTCGTTTGGATCTTCTTTCCAATCATAAACGTAATTCATAGAACCCATACCTGCGCCCAAGACTAAATCTATGCGGGATGTTTTATCGCCACTTATACG
Source organism: Candidatus Enterousia sp. (assembly GCA_045648665.1). Taxonomy (GTDB): domain Bacteria; phylum Pseudomonadota; class Alphaproteobacteria; order Rs-D84; family Rs-D84; genus Enterousia. The sequence continues at coordinate 42,391 of JAZROL010000008.1, forward strand.
GATATAATTATCGTAAGTTGCGGACATTACCAATGTATGGATTTCACCATAGTTTAAATTTGTGAATTTATCGCTGATTTTTTCGCCGTCTGTTTTATCCATACTCAAAGTGATTCCGCCGTTATAGATTTCATCATGTGAACCAAAACGGACGCCTGCTTCAAATCCATAGGCAAAGAAATCTGTTGGTAAATCTCTGGATTTTTCAAGTGCTATATTTTCAGTAGCATTGGAATATCCTGTGCCTGTGAAGCCCATTGTTGCGCCAACAAATGGATGATATTCAAATGCAGATGCACCAGCCACAGATGCGATTACTGTTGCTATACCTGTTAAAAACATTTTTGATTTCATGTGTTTTCCTCCTTTCCATGTTCTATGCGCGTATTATAATACCTTTATATACCAAAGACAATGTTTTTATTTTTTATCTTGTGAATTTTTTCCTGGGAAAAGGCGCCTGTACCAAAATAAGAGGATATGAATATTATATGTGTTGGTTGGAGAAATACTTTAACAAGGGTTTTTAACCAATCAGGAAAATTCTTTCTGACAAAAAAGGTCGCATCTGCGACCTTTTTATTCTTCTTGCTTTTTTTCTTTGCCTTTGAACTGCATATCATAAAGCATTTTATATGCGCCGTTCTTAATCGCTAATAATTCATCATGCGTTCCGGATTCCACAATTTGCCCGTCGTTTACAACTATGATTTTAGTCGCGTTTTGAATCGTGGATAAACGGTGCGCAATCACAAACACTGTTTTATCATGCATCAGGTTTTCTATCGCTTTTTGCACGACCGCTTCGGATTTATTATCTAATGCGGATGTTGCCTCGTCCAAAACCAAAATAGGGGCATTTTTCAAAAAGGCACGTGCAATCGCAACACGCTGACGTTGTCCACCCGAAAGCATTATGCCACGTTCGCCAATTTGAGTGTCCAGGCCGTCTTTTAATGTTGCCAGAAAATCGTCCAAATATGCCATTTTAACCGCTTTTTCCACTTCTTCCGCGGTGGCGTGTTCGTTGCCCAACATAATGTTTTCACGTATTGTACCACCAAACAAAAAGTTATCTTGGAATACCACACCTATGTTTTGACGTAATGATTTCAAAGTGAAATCGCGGATGTCTGTGCCGTCAACCGTTATATCGCCGCCAGTCACATCGTAAAAACGTGGTAATAAATTAACAAATGTGGTTTTTCCACCGCCTGAATTGCCGACTATCGCAATAGTGTCACCATGATTAACCTTTAAATCGATGTGTTTCAACACAGGCACATCAGGCAGATATTCAAATGAAACGTCATTAAATCTTATTTGTTTGTGCGTGCGTGGCATTTCTATGGCGTTTTTAGTGTCAACTATTGTTGGTTTTGCATCCAATATGTCGAATACTTGTTCAATCGCCCAGAAAGATACCAAGACCGCATTATAATTGTTCCCTATGGTTTTAATAGGTGTATAAAGCAAGATTAAAGATGTCAAAAATGACACAAATCCACCAGGCGTTAACTGGCCCGTCAAAATCAAGTGCGAACCAAACCATAATGCCAAGGCGATACCTACTGACAAAATTATATGCATCACAGGTGTTAACCAACGTGTGCGCTTGAACAATTTCATGCCAAGGTTAAATGTATCGTCCAACACAGCCAAATATCTTTTGTTTTGGTATTTTTCAAGGTTGTACGAAATGATTGTTTTATTTCCCGCGTATGTTTCGTTGTATTTAGTGGTCAATAATGCGCCCGCCTGCATAGATTTATTTAATATCGGTGTCACGCGTTTTTTTAACGATGCCATTGGTAAAAACGCACCTAATAATATAGTCACGCACACCAATGCCAATTGCCATGAATTGTAAAACAAAACAATAATCAAAGAAAATGATGTGAAAAATTTCTGGACAAAAGTTTTGATATTGTTAAGAAGCCCGGCGCATGCTGTATCCGCATTACCGCTGAATTTAACCAAAATATCGCCTGAATTTTTGGAATTAAAGAATTCTGTTTCAAATGTTAACATTTTCTTGAACAAGTCGGCTTTTAACAAATTTGTAATTTTTCCGCCAACCCAAGTATTCAAATAATTCAATATGTATGTTAATGCACCCTGGACACAGGTAAAACCTATAATCAACAAAGGTATATACCAACCCGCTGTCAAAGTCTTTTCAACCATAACCGCATCAGTATATGGACGTATTGCCCATGCGATAACCGCATCCATTGAACCCACAGGTATCGCCAATAATATAGTTAGCAATGCGCGAAACCAATATGGTTTAATATACTTCCACATACGTTTGTAATTTTTTACAAACATATTTTCAAGAACTTGTTTTCTTAAAGATTGCGACAATTTTTGCATTTCTATTCCTGTTATTTAACGCAGCTTTAGATTAGCCGATTTATAACTAAAAGTCAATATTTGTATAAAAAGCGAAAAAAGCAAAATTTTTATGATTTTATCCTTGCTTTTATTGTTGTTTTCTTTCAAAATACGCCCGGTTTAATTAATTTACAAAGGAGAAACCATGTCTAATAAATGGGTTTATACATTTGGAAATGGTGCCGCAGAAGGCCGTGCAGATATGCGTAATCTGTTGGGCGGAAAGGGTGCTAATTTGGCAGAAATGAATTTGGTTGGTTTACCTGTGCCGGCCGGGTTTACAGTCACAACGGACGTTTGTACTTATTATTACGAAAATGGACAAACTTATCCGGCTGATTTGTTGGATCAAGTAAAAGCAGGTATCGCACATATTGAATCTATTATGGGTAAAAAATTTGCAGATACTGAAAATCCATTGTTGGTGTCTGTTCGTTCCGGGGCGCGTGTTTCTATGCCTGGAATGATGGATACTGTGTTGAATTTGGGTTTGAACGATGAAACAGTAAAAGCGTTGGCTAAATCCGCAAATAATGAAAGATTTGCTTATGATTCTTATCGTCGTTTCATTATGATGTTCAGTGACGTTGTTTTGGGTGCAGATATTGATTTGTTTGAACATACTTTGGAACGTATGAAAGAAGACAAAGGATACAAAGTTGATACTGAATTAACAGCAGACGATTTGAAGGATTTGGTCGAAAAATTCAAAGAAATCGGTGTTAAAATTGGTAAAGTTTTCCCACAAGATCCTTGGGAACAGTTGAAATTGGGTATCGGCGCTGTATTTGGTTCTTGGATGTCCAAAAAGGCCATTACTTATCGTAAATTGAACAATATTCCGGGTGATTGGGGAACCGCTGTGAATGTCCAGGCGATGGTGTTTGGAAATTCTGGTGATGATTCTGCAACTGGTGTGTGTTTCTCTCGCGATCCTGCAACCGGTGAAAACAAGTTTTATGGCGAATATCTGATTAATGCCCAGGGTGAAGACGTTGTGGCTGGTATTCGTACACCACAGCCAATGGCAAAAGATGATTCTGGACGTGTGTCTTTGGAAGAAGCCATGCCGGAAGTATATGCTCAATTGGTTGATGTTCGCAATAAATTGGAACAACACTATAAAGATATGCAAGATATGGAATTCACAATTGAACATAAAAAATTGTGGATGTTGCAATGCCGTAATGGTAAAAGAACTGCGGCCGCGGCTGTGCGTATGGCCGTGGAAATGGTCGAAGAAGGCTTGCTAACGAAAGAAGAAGCTATCTTGCGCGTTGGTGCAGACCAATTAAACCATTTGTTGCATCCTATGTTGGATCCAAAGGCAGAAAAGAAAGTAATCGCAACTGGTTTGCCTGCATCCCCAGGGGCTGCGGTTGGTCAGGCTGTATTTAATGCGGAAGATGCAGAAGCCTGGAAAAAAGAAGGCAAAAAAGTTATGCTTATCCGCGTTGAAACGTCCCCTGAAGATATTGCAGGTATGAATGCGGCCCAGGGTGTTATTACTGCACGTGGTGGTATGACATCGCATGCTGCAGTGGTTGCTCGTGGTATGGGAACACCTTGTGTTTCTGGTTCTCCGGACATTAAAATTGATTATGAAACAAAAACAATGAAAACAACATCTGGTGCGGTTATCCACGAAGGTGATTGGGTTTCTATCGATGGTGCCAAGGGGCAAATTATCGAAGGCGCAATTCCAACAGTATCTGTTGAATTAACTGGTAATTTCGGCACATTGATGAAATGGGTTGATGAAATCAAATGTTTGACAGTGAAAGCAAATGCTGAAACACCAAAAGATGCGAAACAAGCGCGTGATTTTGGTGCAGAAGGTATCGGTTTGGCACGTACTGAACATATGTTCTTTGATCCATCTCGTATTCAAGATATGCGCGAAATGATTTTGGCAGATGACGAAGGTGGCCGTCGCGCTGCGCTGGATAAATTATTGCCATATCAAAAAGCAGACTTTATCGAATTGTTCAAAATTATGGATGGTCTGCCGGTGACAATTCGTTTAATCGATCCACCACTACACGAATTTTTGCCACATACCGAAGAAGACATGGCTGAATTGGCAAAACATATCGGTAAAGATGTTGAATTTGTAAAGGCGCGTAGTGAAGCGTTGAAGGAACAAAATCCTATGTTGGGACATCGTGGTTGCCGTTTGGCGATAACATATCCTGAAATTTGCGAAATGCAGACACGCGCAATATTGTCTGCGGCACTTGAATGCAAACAACAGGGTATACGCGTATTCCCAGAAATCGAAGTTCCACTGGTTGGTTCAAAGAAAGAAGTGGATATTGTTAAATCTGTGATTGATGCGACTGCATCTGCTTTGTTTGCGGAAACGGGCGATTCAGTTGAATACAAAGTTGGTTCAATGATTGAATTGCCGCGTGCGGCTTTGTTGGCAAATGAAATCGCGGAAAGTTGTGAATTCTTTGAATTTGGAACAAACGATTTGACACAAACAACATTGGGTATGTCACGTGATGATACAGGTAAAATCTTGGATGAATACCGCGCACGTGGTGTGTATGTTGCCGATCCTTTTGCATCTGTTGATCAATTGGGGGTTGGTTTGTTGATAAAAGACGCCGTTGCAAAAGCACGTGCAACCAAGGGTGAAAATATACACCTGGGTGTGTGCGGTGAACATGGCGGAGATCCTGAATCCGTTGAATTCTTCCATGCGGTTGGATTTAATTCGGTTTCATGCAGTCCGTTCCGTGTGCCAATTGCACGCCTTGCGGCGGCTCAGGCAGCGGTCAAAAACCCACGCAAAAAATAATATTTTTGCATTAAATGAAACACCCCGTTTATTCGGGGTGTTTTTTGTAGGTAAAAATAAATGTGAAACCGTTCCTGCGGAAATGCGTTTTGTGTTGCGATATAATGGTGTTGTCTTAAAAGACTTTAACCATTTAAACCACAGGAGTATAAAATGGGAGCATTTACACACTACGTATTGAAACCTTTGTCTTTGATTGGGGCATTGAACTGGGGCTTGGTCGGATTTTTCAGATTTGACTTTGTCGCATGGTTGTTTGGCCCAATGACATGGTTATCTCGTTTGGTTTATGCAATTATCGGTTTGGCCGCTTTAATCTGGCTCTTTATCTGGATTTTTGGCGATAAACCAGCTTGCACAAACGAATACAACAGACGTCGTAATTAATTCTTTTTTTCATCAAAGACACATGAATGCCCGTCAGGGCATTCTTTGTTTTTGCAAATTATTTTTTTTCTGGTACAATACTAACCAAGCGAAAGCAGAAGAGAGAGAATACATGGGGTGATGGCTTTCGCAACGAATCTATTTTCACTACATGTGTTTGGGTCGTCCCATCATCCCATTTTTTGTCCATTTTTGCTGTTTTTTATCATTACGTGGTCGCTTTATAAAATAAAAATGCCTTTATTCAACGAGATATAACAAAAAATCAATATATTGACACGAATCGTTTGAAAAATATCTATATTTTGATTTTTTTACGTTTCCGAATCGCTTTTTTTATGCTTTTTTCGCAAAAGTTTATACAAAAAAACATTTAGTGCCCAAAAGTGGTGCGAATCGGTGTTGTGAAAAACGTCCCAAACCCGCGCACAATATGCCTTTGAGAAATGCAAGTGAAAAAATAAGAAAAAAATTTTTTTTAATAAGGTTATTTTATATCAAATACTGTATATTGTGTTCAAAGGAACCAAAAATATACTATATATAGTATTTTTGTCAAATAAAGGGTATAGGTATGGCAAACGATAAAAGCGAAGTTAAAATTCAAGTTGTGTCCACTTTGACTTGCGAATTGGAATCTATCAAAAAGCGTTCTGGGGAAATTGTCCCGTTTGATGCAAAGAAGATTTTTGAAGCAATTAAAAAGGCTGTGGCGGTCACACATGAATTGTCGGATGCTGATGTCGTTAAAATGACCCAGGACGTTTTGAAACGTTTGGATAAAAAATATGCCGGTCAAATTCCAGATGTCGAAAATATTCAAGATATAGTTATTCAAACTTTGATGGATTCGCATGCGTATAAAACCGCCGAAGCGTACATAGTTTATCGTCAAAAACGTGCTGAAATTCGTGATTCTTTGGTTGATGCTGTTGCAGTAATTGATGGCTATGTTTCCGAAGCGGATTGGCGCGTCAAAGAAAATGCAAATATTGGATATTCTATTGGTGGATTGATTTTGCGTTCTTCCGAACGTATGACCGCTGAATATTGGTTGAATTTATATCCAAAAGATATTGCAGATGCGCATAAATCTGCCGCTTTTCATATTCATGATTTGGGGTGGTTAACCGGATATTGTGCTGGTTGGTCTTTACGTGAATTGTTATACGAAGGATTTAATGGTGTTCCGGGCTATTTACAGTGTGAACCTGCTAAACATATGGCGACCGCTATTTCGCATATGGTGAATTTCCTTGGCACTTTACAGAATGAATTTGCAGGGGCACAGGCATTTTCATCGGTTGATACATATCTGGCACCATACGTGCGTATTGATAAATTGTCCTATGCAGATGTTAAAAATGCGATGCAGACGTTAGTGTTTAATTGTTCTGTGCCTTGTCGTTGGGGAACACAAACGCCGTTTATTAACTTTACTTTCGATTGGACTTGCCCGAAAGATTTGCGCGAACAACGTCCTTTTGTAGGCAAAAAGATGGTTGATTTTACCTATGGTGATTTACAGGCCGAAATGGATATGATTAACAAAGCCTTCATAGAAGTTATGACCGAAGGTGATGCCCAGGGTCGTCCATTTACTTTCCCAATTCCAACATATAATATTACTGACGATTTCCCATGGGAACATCCAAATGTAAAGCCTTTGTTTGATTTGGCGGCAAAATACGGAATACCTAATTTCCAAAATTTCCTTAATTCTGATTTGAATCCAACGGATGTGCGTTCTATGTGTTGCAGATTGCGTTTGGATGTGCGTGAATTGCTGAAACGTGGTGGTGGTTTGTTTGGTTCCGCTGAAAAAACAGGTTCTATTGGTGTTGTGACTATTAATTTGGCACGTTTGGGTTATACTCACAAGGGCGACCGCGAAGGTTTGTTACGTGAATTAAAACGTTTGCTGGATTTAGCACGTGATTCTTTGGAAATCAAACGTAATATTATTTCAAAGAATATGGAACGTGGTTTGTATCCATTTACTAAACGTTATTTGGGTAATTGGAATCATCACTTTTCAACCATCGGTGTTAATGGCGCGAATGAAATGGTTATGAATTTTACTAATGGCACCGATAATATCGCAACAGTGTTCGGTAAAAATTTAGTTTTGGAAGTTATGGATTTCATCAGAACTAATTTGGCCGATTATCAGGAAACAACAGGAAATCTGTATAATTTAGAGGCAACACCAGCCGAAGGATGCGCATATCGTTTTGCAAAGACAGATAAAAAGAATTTCCCAGATATTATAACTGCGGGGACTGAAGATGCACCTTATTATACAAATTCAACACAATTGCCTGTGTATTTCACGGATGACCCATTTGTCGCACTGGAACACCAGGAAGAATTACAACGTAAATATACCGGTGGAACAATGTTGCACCTGTATATGGGCGAACCTGTATCGTCGGGTGAGGCCGCGGAAAAGATTGTCCGGACTATATTTGAAAATTACAAAGTGCCATATATGACATTGACACCTACATTTTCAATTTGTCCAAAACATGGATATTTGCCGGGAAGACATGATTTTTGTCCTAAATGTGATGCAGAAATCGTGGCTAACAGCAATGATTGTCAATGCAAATGTGACGACCATAAATAAGTTAACAAATAAACAAAAATTAAAACGAAAGGAGGAAAACCATGAACCCACAAACAAGAACACGCTGCGAAACATTTTCACGCTCTATGGGATATATTCGCCCAGTAAGAAATTTCAATATCGGGAAATATGCTGAATTTTGCGAAAGAAAAACTTTCACAGAATCAAACGCATTGTCAACTGGTTCTCGTCACGCTGAATTATTGAAAAAAGCAGCCTAAGGGTCGGTTTTTCATGAAAGAAATTCAAATCGGCGGCTTGGTTTCCTTTACGACAATTGATTATCCTGGGAAATTGGCCGCTGTTTTATTTTTAAAGGGATGCCCGCTGAATTGCGAATATTGTTCTAATTCGCATCTTATTGCAGTGGAGCAGGGTGAATATGACCCAGAAAAAGTTTTCGATTGGATACGTGCGCGCGTCGGTAAATTAGAAGGTATCGTCTTTTCTGGTGGTGAAGCGTTAATGCAGGCGGACACAACAATCGATTATATGAAACGCGTCAAAGAACTGGGGTTCGCAATTGGGTTGCATACCAATGGTTTTTATCCTGATTTGTTAAAGAAAGTATCAAGTATTGTTGATTGGATTGGTTTGGATTTCAAAGCAACCAAAGAACATTACAAAGATTTAACCAAGATAGATATAGCGTATAATCGTATGATTGAATCTTTGCAATATTGGGTGTCAACAGGGCGCGGATTGGAAGTGCGTACTACATGTGATCCGCGTTATGTTTCAAAAGAAGATTTATTGGAAATCGCAAAAATTGCGTCTGGTTTTGGTGTTAAACATTTCGCTGTGCAAAAATATACACCATATCATGAATGTGAATGTCATCAAACAACACCCGCACAACGTGAACAATTTTTCAATGACGATGAATTAAAGAAAAAGATAGAAAGTTTATTTGAAAGTGTGATTTGGAGAAACGCATAGTTTTATAGGTATTTTTTCCATTTTTTATCTCTGTAAACGTCGATAGCGGTTTGAAACCAAAAATCGCGAATATTTCTGGCAGATACTGCCCTCATAAAAGAAATATAGATTTTTGGATTTAGGCATACATTATCACAAAGATACACATTTTGTATGCCCCAGTTTTCCTTTTCGATTTTGGATAACAATTTACCTATAAATTTATCGCTGTAACAATATTTATCCATAAAAAAAGCGGCTTTTTGCATAAAAATATAAACTCTGCCGGGTTTATCAATCATGCCAGACGAAGAAACAAGAATTAATAAAATGTCAGACAATTTAAAAGTGTTAAAAGTCTGTTCGTTGATTTTTTGAAATTGAACATCCCGAATACAAATGGTCTTGGTTTGATTTACCATTATTTACCCCACATAATGTTATAAAAACAAAGACCGTCATAAAAAGGCGGTCGGGGAGTTAGAAAATCAGAGTATTTTGATTCCGCATGACCTTTATATATACGCCAACGGCTCCCCAACCAGCGGTTGGGGGATTTAACGATACCTTTGTACCGAATACTCTGGGCTTTCTAAAGCCCCAGAATCCAATCCCTTGGATTCTGGAGTCATTATAAACATATTTATTAAAAATTGCAAATTTATATTCTGGTGGCTTTTGGTGAAACGTATAATCCCACGAACAAAGTTCGTGGGTCCTTCCTCCTCGTAAGATTCGAACTGCGCTAGGCTTGTTTTTGCCAACTATCGTCCCGACTATGAGTAAGTGAAAACGAGTGTATACGAAGTTTAAACGCTAACGAATGCCGCGCAGGCGTAAGCCGAGCGAACCGCGGTTCGCTTCCAACCAGTAAGATATTCGGAATATAAAAAAATACCATCTTTCGATGGTATTTTCTTATATTCTGGTGGCTCTGGTCGGAATCGAACCGACACTCCTTTCAGAACTTGATTTTGAGTCAAGCGCGTCTACCAGTTCCGCCACAGAGCCAGAACTTTCGCGAACCACTTATTTAGCAGCCGCTTTTTTCGCTTCCACCTTTTTTACCAATCTTGCACTGCGTGTTGGTTTGTGAACTGGCTTCTTAGCAGGTTTGTCCGCTTTACCGTTCTTTTTTTCAATGGCTTTTTTAATTGCAGCCATTTCAGGTGTTAAACGAGATATAGGTTTTGCCATTACATAGGCATCCAATCCACCATGTTTTGTTAATGTACGCAATCCAGCCGTTGAAATACGCAAGCTAAAATCGCGACCCAAAATATCACTGTGGAATGATAATTTTTGCAAATTTGGCAAGAATGTACGTTTTGTATGACGCATAGAATGCGATACATTCATTCCAACCATAGTCTTTTTTCCAGTTACTTTACATACGCGTGGCATATTAAATCCTTTAATTACTGGGCAATAATTTATACTATAATTTGCCAAAAGTCAAGTAATGTTTTTACTTTTATGACATTTTTGTTTGATGCGGTTCGGAAAGTAAATCTGTCACAACTTTCACAGGTGTAAAAGTTGTCCCAGGAACAGCGACTAGTATTGTATTCCATTTTGCCATCGCTCCGTTCCAAAGCCCTGGTCTTTCCATTGCACGCAAATCAATCCCGTTTTTCGATTTTTCAGATATAAACCCAGTATCTTCATCAATATATTCGTTTAAATTGAATTTGTTGCCAAGGTAATCTTTGGTTGCACATACCAAATCTACGGGGTTAAAGAATGAAGATGTTTGCATTATATCTTTTGATTCTGGTGCAATTTGGCTTGATTCAACAATTTGCAAAGAGCAAATACCGTTTTTGTCTTTTACCCAAAATGGCCCGCCACCAGGTGCGCCAGTGTTTTTTACTACACCGCAAACGCGCAATGGTCGATTTAATATTTTTTTGTATTCATTTGATGTTAATTTGTTATCTAGTTTAATATTCAGTTTTGTTGTTATAAATTCATGCGCTTTATCAATGTCGTTGCAATCATCGTTTAATAAATCAAAAATTTGTTTTTGTATTTCGATTAATATACCTGCTAATACTTTTTTGTATTTTATTGTGTCGTTACGCAAAGATTCAATTATTACATTGTCTATGTTTTTTATAAATATTAAATCAGCATCTAAATCATTTAAATTTGCGATTAATGCACCATGTCCCGCAGGGCGGAATAACAATGAACCGTCGGAGTTTCTGAACGGTGTATTATCAAGGTTAACAGCAATAGTATCCGTTGATTTCTTTTGTTCTGACAAAGAAATATTATATTTTAATCCATATTGTTTTTCGTATTCAGGTATCACACTATTTAATAATTCTTCAAATGCAGGTCTGTGTTCTGGCGAAATAGTGAAATGTATATTTACATTATTACCAGATGCGGCATATTGTGCCCCTTCGCTTAAATGTTCTTCTACTGGTGTCTTTTCGCGATTTTCATATTTATGGAATTTGACAAGGCCTTTGGGTTTGTTTCCGTAATTCAAACCTTTGTCTGTTAAAATGTATTTTATAATATCCATATCAGATTTATTGTTCGGTAAAATTTTTTCTAAATCATCCCAAAAAGCAAATTTTTCAATATTTAATATTGTTGTTTCGGATATTTTGTTTGGGATATTTGTAGCCATAAAATCAAACAAATCTTTGAACATACGTGTTGCAGCACCAGATGCAGGAACAAATTTTAATATTTTTTTATTTTTTGCGTATTCATCATACATGCTGATATATTTTTCAGCTTCTTCGTTTCCGCATTCAATAATACCATCTGTAACAGAGGCAGGTTTAACGATATTTATAAAAGAAAAGCCCGATTTAAATTTCTGAATTTGATTATTAACATTTTCGATTGTTAAGCCATGATTTTGAATTTGTTTTATATCTTGTTCTGAAAAATTCATAATGAACCCCTTGGTGTTTTGTGTCGGTCAAATTCTATATCAAAATTTTGTGTGTAGCAATAATATTATAGGATTTTTTATTTTGGGTTTATTGTCCGATGGCTTGAATTTTTCAAATATGTGACTATATAAACATAGAAATAAAACAAGAGGTAATTTGATGAATCCAGATGAAGTACAAGAAACACCGCAACAGGCGATTGAAAAATATACAACTGATTTTACTAAATTGGCGGCAGACGGAAAATTAGACCCGGTCATAGGGCGCGAAGAAGAAGTTCGCAGAACAATTCAAGTTTTATCGCGTCGTACCAAGAATAACCCAGTGTTAATTGGTAATCCTGGTGTTGGTAAAACAGCGATTGTTGAAGGTTTGGCGCAACGTATTGTTTCCGGTGATATGCCTGAAAATTTATTAAATAAAAAATTATTGTCGTTGGATATGGGGGCTTTGATGGCGGGCGCTATGTTTCGTGGTCAATTCGAAGGGCGCCTTAAAGCCATATTAAAAGCAGTCAAAGAATCAAACGGTGAAATAATTTTGTTTATCGATGAATTGCATACTATGGTCGGTGCCGGCAAAGGCGAAGGTTCAATGGATGCCGGTAATTTATTAAAACCTATGTTGGCGCGTGGCGAATTGCATTGTGTTGGTGCGACCACTTTGGACGAATATCGTCAATATATTGAAAAAGATCCAGCTTTGGCGCGCCGTTTTCAACCTGTTTATGTGGATGAACCAACGGTTGATGATACTATTTCTATATTGCGCGGATTAAAAGATAAATACGAAGGCCATCATGGTGTTCGTATTGCAGATTCTGCGCTGGTGGCGGCTGTGAAATTGTCTAATCGTTACATAACCGACAGATTTTTGCCAGATAAAGCAATCGATTTAATTGACGAAGCCGCCGCGCGTGTTCGTATTGAAATTGCTTCAAAACCTGAAAAACTTGATGAATTAGACAGACATTTAATGCAATTAAAAATCGAACAACAGGCACTTAAAAAAGAAAAAGACGAAGAATCTAAAAAACGTTTGAAAGATTTAGAGTCTTTGATTGAAAAATTGGATGCAGAATCAAAAGAGATGACCGCAAAATGGGTTGATGAACAAAAAAAGATGAAGGGTTTATCTGATGCCATGGCCGCATTAGATGCGGCACGTGCAGAGGTTGCCATCGCGATGCGCAATGGTGATTATGAAAAAGCATCGGCACTGCAATACGGCAAGATTCCGCAATTAGAGGAAGAAATAAAAAAGCAAAACACAGAATCCAAAGAATATAAAACTGTGTTGCCAGAACATATTGCGGCGGTTGTGTCTAAATGGACGGGGGTCCCCGCGGACAGATTATCAGTCGAAGAACAATCTAAATTATTAAATATCGAAGATGAATTGCGTAAACGTGTTGTCGGGCAAGATTATGCTTTGTCTGTTGTTGCACGTGCAATACGTCGTTCGCGTGCAGGTTTATCGGATCCACGCAGGCCATCTGGTTCGTTTATGTTCTTGGGACCAACCGGTGTCGGTAAAACAGAGGTCGCAAAAGCATTAGCGGAATATTTATTCAATGATGATACTGCGATGACACGTATTGATATGAGTGAGTATATGGAACCTCATTCTGTCGCACGTTTAATTGGTGCACCTCCGGGATATGTTGGATATGAAGCGGGCGGTGAATTAACTGAATCTGTTCGTCGTCGCCCTTATCAGGTGTTGTTGTTTGATGAAATAGAAAAAGCACACCCAGATGTATTTAATGTCTTTTTACAAATACTGGACGATGGACGCCTTACAGACGGGCAGGGACGTATTGTTAATTTCACAAATACTATCATAATTATGACAAGTAATTTGCCAAATATGGAAGCAGTGAAAAAACAATTTAGACCTGAATTTATCAACCGTATTGATGAAATAGTGTTCTTTAATGCGCTGGGTAAAGACGTAATGGCGGACATTGTAAAGATTCAATTAAAGATTCTTGAAAAACGTCTGGCTGAACGTCAAATATCTTTGCGTGTGACGGATAAAGCAATCAAATGGTTGGGTGATAATGGGTATGATGCAGTCTTTGGTGCGCGTCCATTGAAACGCCTTATCACAACCGCAGTGGAAGATAAAATCGCAGATTTGATTTTATCTGGCGCAGTTGGCGAAGGTTCAACCGTTAACGTTGACGTTCATGGCAAAGAATTATTGATACAGTAATTTGTATGAATATTAAATACCGTCCTTTTTTAGGACGGTATTTTTTCGTATAAAATCTTCTTGCGCTGGTTGGTGTTTTTTTGTTAAATTTTTCATCGGAAGAAAAGGATTTTATCATGCAAAATATGACACTTGATTCTGTGATTTCTACACTGGGGCGAATTGTTGCCGATTTTGGTATGAAATTACTGGCGGCGATTGCTATATGGATTATTGGTTTCTGGATTGTAAAGAAAATAGTTGCGTCCATCAGTTATGGTATGAAATTACATAATGTGGAACCTTCATTGGCATCTTTTTCGTTGTCTTTTATAAGTATTACATTAAAAGTTTTTGTGGTAATCATAATTTTGACCACTATGGGTGTGCAAATGACATCAATAGTTGCTGTGTTAGGGGCGGCATCATTGGCCATAGGTATGGCTTTGTCCGGTATGTTGCAAAATGTGGCGGGCGGTATGGTTATATTGTTGTTTAAACCTTTTAAGGTCGGCGATACAATTATCACTGCGGATGGGCGGACGGGCATAGTTCAAAAAATTATGATTTTTACAACCCAGATAAATACTTTTGATAATCAAATTTTGTTCTTGCCAAATGGCGCATTAGCAAATGGTGTGATAACTAATTTAACCATGGGTGAAAAACGTAGGACAGATTTGTCCGTCGCAATATCATATGGAGACAATGTTGAAAAAGCACGTGATTTAGTGTTAAAATTATTAAAAAAAGATAAACGTGTTTTAAAAGATCCGACGCCTGTTGTATTTTTATCTTCGCTGGATGATAGTTCTGTGACTTTGATAATTCGTTATTGGACAATGTTTGATAATTTGTTGTCTACCAAAGCAGACGTGTTAGAATCTATATATAAGGAATTCCCGAAAAACAAGTTGAATTTTCCATTCCCACAAATGGATGTTCATATGAAAAAGAGTTAAAAATAAAACGTCCAAGTGGACGTTTTATTTATTTAGAATATTGATTAATTTTTTGTACTAAATTATTAAATCTTTGTTTTGCACGATTAAATAAATTTGGTTTTTGTTGTTTGTGTTTTTCTGGTAATTTTTTATAGATTTGTTTGCATATATTACCAACAGTTGTAAAATTCATAGCGGTAACATAGATTGCAAATTTTTCTTTAATCCATGCAAAAAATTCCAAAGTTTCATCGGCATCCATTCTTAAATCAGTGTACCAATTCGATTCTGGTTTTACCTGGTTTATGCTGTATCTAGCCGACAAGTGATTTGATACGATTTCAAAAATATCTTGTTCTGTGTATGTTTTGATACCTTTGTTGTTTTTCAATTGGTGTGTTTTTTTTCTTTGTATTGCATAAAATATTTTTTCACAAAAATCATCAAGATTTATAAAATATGTTCTTTGTAAAATGATATTAAATGTTTTATCTGCCCAAGCAATAAGGTCGGAACGATCGAAATCTTGAAAATGCAAATCAATAAAAAAGTTATCTGTCGGTCTGGCATTCATAATACCATATTTATCTTTTAAGTGTTCATCCAAGATTTTGAAAACATCATTTTTTGAATCGATTTCTTTTGGATTTAAATAATCACAGAAAATATCACAAAATTCTTTCAATGTTTTTGATTGTTCAAATATTTCAACATCTTTGGTTTCAACAGAAACTTTATAATGTTTTTCCATTTTCATTAAAAATTCATATTTGCCCAAAGAATCCAAATCCAAATCCCAATAAAAAGAACAGGCGTCTTCTGTTATGCTTTCTTCTTTAAGATCTTGCATGTCGGCGACAATTTTTTTAGCAGTATTAAAAATTTCTTTATTATTGTATTCCATAATATTCAACCTTATTTTTGATTTTGAATTGTTTTTAATGTCATTGCTGTTTTGCGGGTTCTGGTAATTGCAGATACGAAAGTATTGTAAACATCGTTCAAAGAATCTATTTCGCCAGTATCCGCCCATTCCATATGGACATTGTATCTTTCTTCCAATTCAACAATCAATTCGGCAATGTCCAAAGACGACAGATTCAACGCTTCACGAAAAGAATCGTTTTCTGTCAACAGTCCAGCTTTTTGAAAGCCCAACCATTTACCGTGTTGCAAAATATCTTTCGCAACGTCTATAATTTCTGGTTTTGAAAATTTTTTTATGCTCATAGTTTTTGTTTTCCTCTTGTAGCGTTCTTATTCTAAATCTGCAAATACGTTTGTCAAATATTTATCTTATTTTTTTTCGTTGTGATTTTATCAAACTGATAACAGATTGGTTGTTTTTATATATGTGTAAAAAACTGTGTTTTGCGTTTGGTAAAACGATAAATTTGAATAAATTTCTGTTTGGTTGTTTTTGTAATTCTTCAAATTTTTCTTGCATTTGTTCTGGTGGAGATTTTCTGTCTTTTTCACCGGCCACGATAGTGATATAAGTGTTCCATTTGTTCATCAAATCTGGCCTGAAAGGATATTCTTGCATTTCTGTAATAAACTTAGGCAATATTGAAACATATCGTGTTTGTCCAGATGACCAAGCATCAAAAATATTCATAATAGGCAATATTTTGTGTGGATTATCGAAATTGTTTGATTCACTTCTTTTATAGATCATTTCTTTGAAACAATCAAACCATTCTGTGCTCACCCATGGCGCAAACAACATAACAGAATTAATATGTGTTTGTTCGCCTTTTTTTGTTATGTTATTAAGTGCGTCTATTACACCAGTAGCACCAGCACTGTGTCCAACAAGAATATTTGATTGATTAATAGTATATTGTGCAGTGAATTTTATACTGCTTTCCAATAAAGATACAAATTCAGGATATGTATTTTGTTGTGCTTTTTCAAAGGAGGGCATTTCATAAAATTCGCCTAAAAAAGTGTTGAAAGTAATAACGTTGTGACGATGTGTTAATGCCCAAAAAGTCAACATTTTCATCAATGGGTCGATGTCTGTGTTTGTTGCAAGACCGGGACTTAAAATAATATTACCATAAGGCTTGTTTGCAAATGTTGCATAATAAGTTATTTTAGCAGAATTGTTTATTTTTGTTCCAGAATAACAAACGGTTTCCCATTTTATGGTTTTTGCCTTCAGTTCTGGTAATAATTCTTCAAAATTATTCGGTATGCCGAATTGTTTGTATCTGTCCATATTTAGTTTCTTTGTTTTTATGATTATAGACTAAATATATATTTTGTCAATATGTTTTACGTTTTTTTGTGTTTTTAATTGACTTTCTGTAAATAAATGTATAAAATGTGTGGGCTTTCAGATGAAAGTAGCAAAGTTCTGGGGTTGTAGCTCAGTTGGTAGAGGTAAGTTGCTTTACAGTGCAGCGGGTCTGTCAAAAGGGTTAAATCCTTAAATGCAAAGTTCTGGGGTTGTAGCTCAGTTGGTAGAGCACCTGCTTTGCAAGCAGGGGGTCGTCAGTTCGAGCCTGATCAGCTCCACCAGAATAAAAGAAGCCGAAAAGGCAAGAACGAAAAAGAGAGACACCTTCTTGGGCAACCATCACCGTCTCGTCAGTTCGAGCCTGATCAGCTCCACCAGAATAAAAGGGGATGAAAATCCCCTTTTTTGATATCATATGAAAGTCAAGAAATTTAATGTTTTTTTATTTCGTTGTGTAATAATGTTCTTATATGATTGTGAATTTATAATGAAAATAGGCGTTTTTGATTCTGGTTTAGGCGGTTTAGTTATAGCAAAGTCTTTGATGGATTCTTTGCCTTGTTATGATTATGTTTATTTTGGTGATACCGAACATTTACCGTACGGCGACAAAACAAATTTACAAATAAAAGAATACACTGAAAATGCTGTGCGGTTTTTAATAAATCAAAATTGCAAAATAATAATTATTGCATGTAATACTGCATCTGCAGTGTGTTTGCGTTATATTCAACAGGTCTTTTGTCCGAATTTGTTTCCAGATATAAAAGTTTTGGGTGTGATTATACCAACAATAGAAATCGCTTTAGATTATCAAGATAATAAAATAGGTGTTGTTGGGACAAACGCCACTATTAAATCTGGTGTGTATAATATAGAATTAAAGAAGAAAAAAACAGATATAGATGTCATCAGTATGGCAACGCCTGAATTGGTGCCTTTGATAGAATCTAATGATTTTGTCGGTGCAGAAAATATAATAAAGCAATATTGTAAAAAGTTGACAGGTATTCCTGTTTTAATATTGGGCTGTACGCATTATCCGTTGGTAAAAGGTTTGTTTGAACAATATCTTCCAAATACAAAAATAATATCACAAAACGATTTTATGGGATATAAATTAAAGGACTATTTATCAAGACATTGCGAGATAGAAACAAAATTGACCAGAAATTCATCAAGAAATTTTTTTGTAAGCAAGATTAATCAAAAATATATAGAAATTGCAAATTTATTGTTCCCAAGTGCAATAATAAAATCAACAAGATAAAAAAACTTGTATTTTTATTTTTTATATTATAAAATCAGTCCCGACAATAACAAATAAATACAAATTCGCCAAAAGGGGGTGAATACATAATGGTTAAAGTTTTGGTCCGTGATAATAATGTTGAACAGGCTTTGCGTGTTGCAAAACGTAAATCACAAAAAGAAGGCCTGTATCGCGAAATGAAAGAACGTCAACGTTATGAAAAACCAACAACTAAACGTAAACGTTTGAAAGAAGAGGCTGTTCGTAACGAAAAGAAACGTCAATCAAAACAACGTATGGTCTTTGGTTTCTAATTACAGAAATTTTGAAAAAAGCCGTCCAATTGGGCGGTTTTTTTTATTAAACTTGAACTCTGTATTTGTTGTGGTTGTATCTGGACAATAAAAAAGGACAGATATGACAATGAATAAATCAAAATTTTTAAAAGAAACAGAACTTTGCCAAATGGTGCAAAAACTGTATCAACAACAACAGTTGTTATTCAAGATGATGCAAAGTTTTACGAACCAAATAAAATCTACAAATGTAAAAAATAAATCAAACCCACCAACAATCGACTATGTATTGAAACGGTTTGTGAACAAAGACAAACAAAACAGTGAAGAACCAGAACGTAAATATAATGCAATAAGCAAATATATAAATGCAGTTGGTTTGAATTTGAATGAAAGTTATAATAACTTACATAACGAATTGATATTATCAAAAATTATAAATGCTATTATTGCGCGAACTGATATCAAGGGAAACCAGAAAATTCGTCATGCGCGATGGATTACTGGTTTTGCAAAGTTCGCTGTGTTCGCGTATCCTGATTTATATAAAACAGATGTTTTAGTTGGTCTGCCTTTGATAGAAAAAACTCCTAAAAGCGAAAGACAGCCACATACACCATACACAGATTTACAATTAAAGCGTATATTTGATCCGTCCAGGAAATTTTTTCGTAAATATCCGGATTTATATTGGGGGTGTATGATAGCACTTTTTACAGGTGCGCGAAAAAATGCGGTATTCACATTGCAATACAAAGATATTTTTATCAAAGATGGATTTTGGTGTATAAATTTTATCCAAGATTGCCCCGGAATAAAAAAACTTAAAACAGAAGATTCAGAACGTATAGTTCCAATTCATTCTGCGCTGATAAAAATGGGCTTTTTAGACTACATTAAAAGAAAAATTCATAATTCAAGCACTGGTTTTATATTTGAAAAAATTTGTTTTAATGCGATGGGAAATTTGAATTCGCATATGGTTAGAAATTTTTTTTATTTTCTGGAACGCATAGGTATAAGAAATTTTGAATCTGGGCGTTATGATTTTCATTCTTTTCGTAAAAACGCAAATATAACAATGGAAAAATGTGGCATGATACGTTCGTACATAGACAAAATAATCGGTTGGCAGAGCAGGGGCAGTGAAGGTGAACGTTCTTATTCAAATTATACGATAAAGCAATTAGCGGACCAGTTGGAATTGTTGCGTTACGATTGTTTGAAAAAAGAATTTAAACAATGGAAAAAGATTATGGCGACAATAGGCTGATTTTGTTATTATGAACAATATGAATAATAAAAACAAACCGACCTTGTGTGGCATAGTTGCAATTGGTCCCGATAATGTTATAGGGCAATGTGGGAAAATGCCTTGGTATTCAAAGCGGGATTTTTACCATTTTAAAAATATTACAACCCCATGGCCATGTGTGTTTGGACGTAATACTTTTGATGGTTTGCCTAAAAAGCCTTTGCCAAATCGGCTTAATATAGTGTGCAGTTCGACACATAAAAATGAATTGATAGACGGTGTTTTTTATGCAGATTCTATTGAGACGGCAATAAAGTATTGTGATGAATTTGATAAAGTTTTTATTTGTGGTGGCAGTGTTTTATACAAATATGCGCTGGAAAAAAATTTAATAGATATTATGTATTTAACTAAAATTCATAGTGATAATTTATTACAACAAATCAAACAAACACCAAAAGCGTTTACACGTTTTCCTTTTGATATAAATATGTTTTTTGATGACAAACAATGGATAACTGAACAGATTTTTTATGATACAGATAAATTGCCAATTGAAAAAGAAAACATAACATCTAATTTTTTCAAATGTGTTCGTGTGCATTCACAAAAAACAAGATAGTTTTATTCGTGTGGATATTCCAAGAATTTTCGTGTTCTGGGGGGCGGTCTTCATCACAAAAACATTGTGTCATTGCGAAGATTGTTTGACGAAATTGCGCTTCGCGCAATGACCGGTAAACAATCTGTGGCAACCCAGAATATATTTACTTGTAGTGCTTGCACGACTACTTTGTTATAAACAAGTATCGACTGTCGCCGAAAGTTGTGGAGAATACCCCCACCTCCCCCCGTTCCGGGGGACTCCTCCGCAGGAGGAGAACTTTATTACCCCCCCTGTTATTGTGGTTGTGTTGTACGTAATCTCCACCCTGCAAATATATATCCTGGTTTTGTTGGGTTGGTGTCTGGCAAAGTAATGCGTTGACCGTAAATACATTTTTGGGCGGCGGGTTGTACTGTCAGTGGTGTTGTTGCATTTTCATCCAAATACCATTGTAAATTTATCACTTTATAACATTGCTCAACCGACGTAGACCCAACCGGTGAATACGGCGTATCGTTTGGACAGGGATTTAATCCCTGAGGGGTTGTTTCGTTAAATGTAAGTTGTCCACCAGTGCAATAATAGTTTTCCAAACACTGTCTGCATTCATCAACCCCGGCGGGTAAATAATATCCCGGATTACAATTATGGACATTTGGTGTAAATGTTGCCGTAATATTTGAAACATTATTATATGCTCTCAAAAAATCTTCTTTACAACCATTTCTTATATTTTCCGTGACTTGCACTTTGAATTTATTACCCTGATCTAAATATTCATCAAAATAAAAAGTCCCACCATTACAATCATAAACATCGGGACACACAACACAACCGTCATTATTCGCCGGAACATAATACCCAGAATTACATTGATATTGATTAGGTGCAAAGGTAGCCAACAGCAAAGTATCATTATTTAAACCAGATGAACAACCATTTGGGACATTAGACACTATTACTTGGTCTGCAAATGCAGGTAAAGGTATTATTAAAAATAATAACCATTTATATTTCATTATTGTAAAACCGGACCCGCTACAAATTGACCTGTGCCTTGGTTGTAATAAAATTTTTGTTCGACTTTATCATACATACAAGGGGTTCTATTATAATCAAGAGCGGGTATAAAATCACGGACAAGATTGTTATTATCATCATAAATCTTCACATAATATATCCTTCCTTTCATTGATTCTGATGTTAAACTTGATGAACGATTATAAGTAAAAATATAAATTGAACCATTGTTAGAAATATAATTTGCATCTTGTGTAGATATAACTTTTTCGTTGTTAATTTTTAGATATTTATCATTATGAACAAAACTAACTTGGAACAAATAATCTTGTCCAATATCAAATGTCGATGTTGAAGAGTAATCGCTTCCAGAAGAAATTGCCCAGTTATTTGTTGTGCGATATCTACCGAATTTATTGCCCGCTGCAACACTTGGAAAATCACCGCCAAGAACACCAGCCCAACTGTTTTGAGAACCAACAAATCTCATCTTACCGACGGCTGTATATCCTTGTTGTTTTGGTGTATAACCTGTATTTATGTACTGTGTTCCTGTGCTTTCCAAATACTCAATCGGTCTGTAATTTAATATTTTCCATCCAGTAAAAGTATACCCGTATCTTGTTGGAGCAGTTGCTGGTAATATTAAATCGCTATCTATTACACATGTTGAATTTTCGTATACAGTTCCGTCATCATTTAACCAATGCAAGTTTATTGTATCTGCGCATACCGTATTACAGAATAGTAATGATAATAATATTAAAAACCGTTTCATCTCTTTCCCCTCTTTTTTGAACGACACTAAAATTACACCGCCAAGAAACTGGCGGTCGGGGAGTTCTCAAATCATAATACGTGAATGATTCCGCGGCCTTTATATATACGCTAACGGCTCCCCAACCAAGTGGTCAGGGATACAAACGGTGCAAGAACACCGAAAAATACCAAATAACGATGCCTTCGCACCGCACGTATTAAAGGCTTGAGATAGCCCCGAACCCAATTCCTCAGGTTCTTGTTCATTATAAAATATCGTGTTTTAAATGTAAACAGAAAAAACTTTGTGATACATAACAAAAATAATCTGGTGCATTCAGGAAAAATATGTTAAAACAAAATTATTATGAAAAATAATACGATTTTACATCTTGTGTTAACAGCTTTTTGGTTCAACAAAATTGTGTCTGGGGAAAAGACGGCGGAATATCGTAAATGTTCTACATATTGGAACCGGCGATTAACAAAAGGACATTATGATACTGTTGTTTTTCATCGTGGTTATACTAGTATAACCGCCGAATATAAAATAATTTCTATTAATATAACAACAGAAAAAAATGATTTAAATTTAGCCAAATGCTGGGAAATTAAATTGGCGCCACGTTCATAACAAACTAAATTTTTTAATTTTGTCTTTTATTCGATTCAAGTATTATACTATTTATCTTTGCGCCCAAAATAACATCTGGCGATGATATGATATTTTTACTTTGAATCGCGTTTTGAAATTGTAATACATCGTTTGCTATATTTGGAAATTGTACAGCCTTTAATTTTATATGCACTTTATCATCTGGGTTTAAATATTTTGTGTTACCTGCATTGCCTTTTTGAACGAATACGCCGCCAAGTCCTGAATCTTTATTATAACTGTGTTCGATTACATAATCGTTAATTGGAAAATCAGGGTTTTGCAAATGTTCTTTATAAATCGGTTGATAGAAAGTAATTGATTCTTTGTTCGGTATAAATGTTTGAATCACAGGATTGGTGATTTTATTTCGACCTTTGATAAAATCTGCAGATAAAGTACCTGTGAAAACATCTTCTATCTTTACATTGGCGAGCCCAGGAAATCCAAGTCTTGAAGAAACCAAATTATTATTAGAGGCATTGAAAAAGTAATAATCGTTTATAACCATTGAAAAAGCAGATGGACAATAATTAAATAACTGCGTTTGTGTGCCATTAAAATAAATGCCTTTGTTTTCGTCGTTGGACAATTGTAGTTTTTGAATTGATAACATTCTGTCTGTTTTTGCAACGCGAGAATCAATAAAGAAATGTGGCATAACATCTTGTTTTAATTTTGAGTCATGATACATATTTGAAAGCCATAATCCAACACGAACTTTGTCAAACCAATCCATTAATAAACTTGCTGCTGAACCAGAAATAGCTTGCCCTGATAAAATTTTTTCTAATACTGGTTTTACAGCCGATTCCATTTTTGCATATTTAGAATTACATTCTGTGCATGCAGGAAAAGTAAAACGCATAAAAGGAATATGTTTTTCTGCGTCAGGGTATAAAGAAAATATATCCCCAGTATCTGATTTTTCTCGTCCTGTCATTCTAATCAGCCATTGCGGAATAACATGTTCCAGATTTTTATCTTTCGGTTTTTCGCCACAAAATATGCAAAATTTTTCAGACATTTTAATCCTTCTTGTGTTAAGATTGTTTTACAAAAATATAGTTTGTCAACATAATTTTTGTTGTTAAAACCATAAGAAGTAATTTAGATACAGATATTGGTCAATTTTACCAGAATTTAAAGGACTGTATAAAAATCGCAGATTTTAGCCATTTTTTGATGAATAGTTCGAGGTTTTACCAAAAAAAGCAACTTTTAAAATTGCTGACCTCGAACTTTTTTGTGGATGGAAAAAATGTAGTAATTTCAATGAATTACCCCTTCTAAACATTGTCTGAAAGGGGTGGTTATCTAACTTGGCTCAGAAATATAAACTTTGGTCGTGTAAGGGAAGTGTTAGATTTACTTGAGTTGGGTAAAAATGTTTCAAATTTAATGCAGCGTCTTCGAATAGAAAATGTGTCAACCCAGCAGAAATCAGGCAAAATCGTCAAAATAACACCAAATTCTTATCTCTAATCAACCGATGTGCGGATTAACCACAAAAAGTAAAAAAATATTCAAATTGCTTGACGTCGTATTGTTTTCATATAAGAATGAACGTAGAGTCGCTTTCAAAAACATTATTTACTAAAGTGGTTCTATGAAACATATTATACGGAGAACCATATGAAGAATATATTCATAGATGGCAGTAAAGGAACGACGGGTCTTCAAATATTTGAACGGCTTTCCAAAAGACGTGATATAGAACTTATTACGCTGCCCGAAGAACTTAGGAAAAATCCTGATGCCCGCAAGGAAGCATTAAATCAGGCAGATATTGCTTTTCTGTGTTTGCCTGACGCAGAAAGTATCGAAGCCGTCAAAATGGTTGAAAATCCAAATACTGTTATAATAGATGCATCGACTGCACACAGAACAAATGATAATTGGACTTATGGTTTTGCTGAATTACCATGTCAGGAAGAAAAAATAAGAAACTCTAAAAGAATCGCGAACCCTGGTTGTCACGCCAGTGGTTTTATTGCTTTGGTTGCACCTCTTGTACAATATGGACTGGTTCCACCAAACACGATTCTTTCTGCATATTCTTTAACAGGCTATTCTGGGGGCGGAAAGAAAATGATTGCAGAATATGAATCTGATGACAGACCTGCCCTGTTTGCGGCACCAAGAATCTACGGACTTTCGCAAGAACATAAACATTTACCAGAAATGCAAAAAGTTTGCGGATTGAAAAACGCACCTTTGTTTTCGCCAATTGTTTCCAATTTTTACAAAGGCATGACCACAGTTGTATTTTTACCTGCACGATCATTATTTGGTAAAATTGAAGATATTAAATACTTATATAAATCATTATATGTAAATGGTTTGGTTCATTTCGCCAAAAACAACGACGAAAATGGATTTTTGTCTACATCTGCATTTGCTGGTCGCGATGACATGGAAGTATCAGTTTTCGGAAACCAAGATCGCATTACACTGGTTTCAAGATTTGACAACCTTGGTAAAGGAGCATCTGGTTCTGCAATAGAAAACATGAACATAGTTATGGGATTAAAAAAATATACCGGACTGGTAACATCAAAAGGAGAAAGATAACATGAAAAGAGTTGGTTGGGGCATATGTGCCTCTGCTGGATTCAAGGCATATGGTGTCCATTGTGGGATAAGAAAAAACAAAACCAAGAAAGATTTGTCTTTGATTTTTTCTGAGGTACTTGCTGACGCGGCCGCCGTTTTTACAACTAATTTAGTCAAAGGCGCACCATTACTTGTCACAAAAGAACATTTGAAAGATGGTAAAGCACAAGCAATTATTTGCAACAGCGGAAACGCAAATACTTGTAATGCAAACGGTATTGAAATCGCTGAAGAAACATGCAAACTTGTTGCAGACGAACTTCATATTCCTGCAGAAAATATTATTGTCGGGTCCACTGGTGTTATTGGTCAACCAATGAGTATTGAACCATTCCAAAAAGGTATTCCTGAATTGGTTGCAGGATTAACAGCAGAAGGCAGTCAAGAAGCCGCATTGGGTATCATGACAACAGATACAAAATTAAAAGAAATCGCTTTTGAATTTGAAATAGATGGCAAAACTTGTCATATTGGTGGTATCGCCAAAGGCAGCGGTATGATTCATCCTAACATGGCAACTATGCTTGTTTATATCACATCAGATGTGAATATTGATTCAAAACTTTTACAAAAAGCATTAAGCGATACTGTTGCAGATACTTTCAATATGATTTCTGTTGATGGTGACACTTCCACAAATGATACAGTTGCGATTATGGCAAATGGTATGGCCGGTAATACCAGAATCACAGAAGAAAATGCAGACTATAACATCTTCAAAAATGCATTAAATGAATTGATGGTTTACCTTTGCAGAAAAATAGCAAAAGACGGTGAAGGTGCTACTAAATTATTAGAATGCAAAGTTTCTGGTGCCACAACAAAAGAAATCGCAAGAACAGTAGCAAAAAGTGTAATTTGTTCATCATTGGTAAAGGCTGCTATGTTCGGATCTGATGCAAACTGGGGTCGTGTTCTTTGTGCGATTGGATACAGTGGCGCAGATGTTGATATCACAAAAGTTGATGTTTATTTCAAAAGCGCAAAAGGCAGCATAGAAGTTTGCAAAAATGGTGCTGGGGTTCCTTTCTCGGAAGAAATCGCGAAAGAAATTTTACTGGAAGACGAAATCGAAATCTTGGTCTCTTTGAATTCTGGCGATGCCTCAGCAACTGCATATGGTTGTGATTTAACATATGATTATGTAAAAATTAACGGGGATTACAGAACATGATAGATTTTTCAAATTCAGATAAATCCGAAATTGTAAAACAAGCAACACCATATATCCAACGCTATAAAGATAAAATAGTGGTTGTTAAGTATGGTGGTAATGCCATGATTAACGAAGAACTTAAACAACAAGTCATGGAAGACGTTTCTCTTTTGTGGTCTATGGGTGTAAAGGTTGTCTTGGTTCATGGTGGCGGTCCTGAAATAAATTCTTTAATGGAAAAACTTGGGAAAGTTCCACAATTTATTGATGGATTAAGGGTCACAGACAAAGAAACTGTTGATATTGTTCAAATGGTTTTAGCAGGAAAAGTAAACAAAGGTCTGGTGAACCTGTTAGGTAAAAATGGCAGTAAAGCGATCGGTTTGTCTGGTATGGATGGTGGATTATTAATGTGCAAACAAAAAGATGAAAGACTTGGTTTTGTCGGCGACATAGAAAAAGTTAATCCACAACCTATTCTTGACCTGATTGAAAAGGGTTATATACCAGTTATTTCAACTGTCGGTGCTGATACAAAAGGCAACGTTTATAATATTAATGGCGATACTGCTACTTCTTATATTGCTGGTGTATTAGGTGCAGAAAGATTGATAATGATGACCGACATTGCCGGAATATTAAAAGATAAAGATGATCCATCTACACTTATTTCTGAAATATCTGTTTCGGAATCTGCGAATTTGAAAACCGCCGGAATAATTTCTGGTGGCATGATACCAAAAGTTGAATGTGCCATCAAAGCCGTTAATGCGGGTGTAAATAATGTCGCGATTATAGATGGACGTGTTCCTCATTCAATTCTTAAAGAATTGGTATCAAACAAAGGAACAGGAACAACAATTACCAAGGATAAAAAAATGAATATTCAAGAAATGGATAAAAAATATATTGCATCAACATATAACAGATTTCCTGTGACCATCGTTTCTGGCAAAGGTTCGATTGCTGTTGATGATCATGGCAAACAATATATAGATATGGGAACCGGAATTGGTGTGACAAGTTTTGGTTATTGCGATAACATGTGGCAAGACGCAATCACAGAACAAATTCATTTGGTTCAACATACATCTAATTTGTACTACACAGAACCATGTGCTAAATTGGCAGAATTGCTGACTGGTAAAACAGGCATGTCAAAAGTGTTCTTTTCTAATTCTGGGGCCGAAGCAAACGAATGTGCGATAAAGGCAGCAAGAAAATATGCATCAGAAACGAAAGGCAAAGGTTGTTATAACATTGTCACACTTTGGAATGGTTTTCATGGACGCACATTGACAACATTAGCCGCCACAGGACAAGAACATTATCATGAACTTTTCCAACCTTTGACACAAGGCTTTAAACATATTCATGTTGGTAATATCAAAGAATTACACAGCATCAATCCAAAAACTACTGCAGCCATAATGATTGAATGTATCCAAGGCGAAGGTGGTGTAAATGTATTGCCAAAAGAATATGTCAAAGCAATCGAAGATTATTGCAAACAAAACAATATTCTTTTAATTGTAGACGAAGTTCAAACAGGCAACGGCAGAACTGGCGAATTTTATTCCTATATGAATTATGGTGTTAAACCAGATATTGTAAGCACCGCAAAGGGGCTTGCTGGTGGTCTGCCCATGGGCGCAACACTGCTTGGCGAAAAAGTAAAACATGTTTTTGCTTTTGGTGACCATGGTTCAACATTTGGTGGAAATCCTGTTGCTGCTGCTGGCGCTGTTTCAATAGTAAAAAGAATTGATTCAGCATTACTTGACGATGTTAAACACAAAGGAAAATTCATAAAAGAATTTTTCAAAGACGATCCTAACGTTGAACAAGTATCTGGTCTTGGTTTAATGGTTGGTATCAAACCAGCAAATAAACAAGCCGCAGAAGTTGTAAAACAATGCATGGAAAATGGTGTGTTGTGTCTTACTGCAAAAGACAAAGTAAGATTATTGCCGGCTCTTAATATTCCTATTGGTACTTTGAAAGAAGCATTAAACATAATAAAAATATCTTTATCTAAAAACAGATAAAATACCAATCGAATTAGAAAATGTTCGTATTATGTTAACAAGTTTTAAAAAATATGGACAAATAGATTGAAACTGATAAAAAGGTTAGAGATTTTCTAACCTTTTTTATTAAAGAGTTCGAAAGTCATTGAAAAACGTTAGATTTTTAAATTTGGATTATCGAACTATGAAAATCTTAGAATTCTAAAGAAAAAACTGCCCCGAAGGGCAGCTTTGTAAATCGTGGCTCGGGCAGCTGGACTCGAACCAGCGACATACGGATTAACAGTCCGTTGTTCTACCGACTGAACTATGCCCGAATAACGAGGCATATAATATACTTAAAATCCGCACAAGTCAAGGACTTTCTAAACATTTTGTAAATAAAAATTGTGTGTCCCAAAAATCCGCCTTTTGGGGCATTTTTTGTCTTGCATAACACTTGCATAACAAAATAAAAAAGCGGTAAAAAAATCTTTACTGTTTTTTCCGTTGTCCTTAGCAGTTGGTTACAAACATTGATAGATATTGATAAAACTTGATAAACATTGATAAATCGTGATAAACCGTGATAAACCATGATATTTCGTGATATTTCTGACGTGACTTTTTTGCGTTGTTTGCAAATATGAGAATGTATAAACGAAGGAGCAAACAATGCAAGATAAACTATTAAGCACCAAAGAACTTAGTGAATATCTGGGTATCGCAGTTTCAACTATAATTGAATACCGTATGAATAACAGCGGACCAATATATGCCAAATTGGGCCACTTGGTCCGGTATAAAAAATCAGATGTAGATGCATGGATAGAATCCAGAAAACACAAACGCCGTAAGTGATTGTTTTGTCTGGACTTGTGCCGTTTATACGGTATGTGTTGTGTAACAAATGTGTAACCAAAGGAGCAAATGATGCAAACAACATGGCAATGTGCGACCAGGGTATTCAGGGATACTTGGATTAAAACATTGACTGGTCCCTGCAATATGCAAATCAGCGACAGTACTATACCGGGATTGTACCTGCGGTATTATGCGAAAACAGGGAATATAAGTTTTTATCTGTCGTACAGAAACGGTGTGACGCGTAAACAGCGGCAAATGTTAGTGGGGCGATATTGCGATTTCAAATTGTCTGAAATCAAAGAACGGGCGATGGAAATCCGTAAAACAATCGCCACTGGGCAAGACCCAATCGAAATACGGGAACAAAAACGCAAAGAACAACAGCGCGAACAAGAAAGGCGGCTAACACTAGAACAAATCTTTGCGGAATATATGGAAAAGTATTCGCGTGTTTATAAGAAACCGAGTACGCAATATTCTGATGGTAAAGAATACAAATCATACATACAACCAAGATTTGGCAACATGTGCATCAAAGACATAGAAGAAAAAGATATCGTGGATGCATATACTGCCTGGGCAAAATCTACATCGTTTTCAACAGCCAATAAAGTGCTGTCATTATTTTCCAGTATGTGGGATTGGTGCGAAACATATAAATACGTGCCACGTGGCAGCAATCCATGCAGATATGTCAAAAAGGGTTCAAACGAAAAATTCAAAGCCGTGGTGCTGGATTTAGCGGGATATAAAAAACTGTTTAATGCGCTGGATATGGGATTGGACCGTCCAGATATGACACCGCGTATGTTCCGGGCATTAAAGATACTGGCACTGACTGGTTGCCGCTGTTCCGAGATAACCGATTTAGAAAGAACCGAAGTTGCGCTGGACGAAAAAATGATTCACTTGAAAGACAGCAAGACAGGGGCGCGTGATGTAAAGTTGTCCGATGTCGCAGTTGAAGAATTACGCAAAGCGATGGAAGAAACCGCAGATATGGACAGTATATATGTATTTCCAGGTGTCCATGACAAAAACAAACCGATATCTAACGTCACAAAGCCGTTTCATTGGGCATTAAAGCAGGCGGGACTGCCACATATGCGTATACATGATCTGCGTCATTCGTTCATCACTATGGGGGCGAATTTGGGCGAAAATATGAATGCAATGAAAGATGCCGCGGGCCACACCAAATTGACCACAACGGAAATGTACACGCACGCGGCGGCAACAAATACATTCCGGGCGGTAAATCACATAGCGGACGTAATTTGTACCTAAGGAGGTGCCACAGAGGTATC
>JAZROL010000009.1:0-58539 GCA_045648665.1 Candidatus Enterousia sp.
TGCAATTCATACGAATCGTGGTATATTTAGCATACTGAAAATGAATACAAAATAATTTTTTCAGATTCTTAAAAAATACCACGTCACTTTTTTATGGTAATGTCATATTTAACACACCAAACGTTCAGTGAAATATGTGACGTTAATATCAAAAATATACACTAAAAACAATATGTTATAATTTTGATATTTTTGACATATTTATAATTCAATTTTGAATGCTTAAAATCTAACCGAGTCGCGTATCTATATAATTACCTAATTTTGTATTGACAAATGTAAATACAATGATATAGTCACCTGTATAAACATTTGTATAGGGGTTTGTGTATGCCTAATGTAATGCAACAATTATTCGTTATGAATATAGAATCTTTGCTGAAAGAATATGCGGCATTTCGTGCTTTTAATAAATCAGATTGCGTTATAAATATGCGTATTCCACATCAGATTTTAGAAAAAATAAAAGAATTGGCGGATCAACAACATGTCCCCTAACAATCATTAATATCATCCGTATTATTTTCTTTGGCAAACGTAGATGATTCTAAGAAAGACTAAAATAATAACAACTAAGCAAAATAAAAAACGTCCAAACGGACGTTTTTTATTTTGTTAATATATCTTTACCATGTTCTTAATATGTTATCACAACCGATTACTTTCAATCCGGATGCAGACATCACGAAAGACAAAACTATACCGACCAATAACAATGCCGAAAAGCCAACCAGCAAACCAATACCCTGCTTTTTCACATCTTCCAATTTTGCTTCACCCTTGGAAATATAAGTCCATGCCCATCCGGCAATATAAAAAGCTGCGCCGATAAATGCCAAAATACGTAATACATTAAACACACTTTGCAAACTTTTCAATAAATCACATATACCATTACCAGCATCACCGCCACCAACAGTATCTATATTTATTTCTTTTGCCCAAGCGGAAGCAGACATTATTATACCTAAAACGGCAAAGTTGATTTTATTCATAACTTTTTTCATATAAAAACTCCTTAATCTTTTGCTTTATTGTATCACAAAAAAAGACATAAATAAATAAAAAAACGCCCTATTTTATAAAAAATCGGGCGTAAATTTATATTCCGTAAAAAACTTATTCAGGAACGATAATGTATCTGTTCTTCAAAATTTGTTTTTTACCGCATTTGCCACAACCACATTTTGACATAGGTTGATTTTCAAAAAACACAGGAACAATTGCCTTTCTGTCATTGCGTTCTGCATAACCAAAAGTATCTTTCATATACAAATCAGAACATTGAGTGTTTTTGTATACAACTTTCTTTGCATCTTTCAGTGTACGAATATCTTCACTGAATTTTTTGCCTTTTTCCGCATAGTAATAAACACAGTCATCACCTTTTTGACGATAACGAACATCTGTGTTGTAATAATCATATCCGGAACAGCCGGCGACCAAAATTAAACCCAAAATGGATAAAACTGATTTTTTCATTTGTTTTCCTTTTTTAACGATGTTAACGATTCGCTGATTCTATTTTTGCACAAATATACCTGTTGTCAAGGTTTTGTATAAAACATCCCAAAAAGAACTTTTTTATGATATAATTAACCGCGAAAAGGAAATACACTATGCACTATTCTGACTATGGATTATCAAACACAAAAAAATTGCTTACAGCCGCCATGCGTGATGGCTATGCAGTACCGGCATTTAATTTTTATAATATGGAAACGTTGCTGGCGATATTAAAGGCAGCAGAAATCACACAAAGCCCTGTTATTTTAGCAGTGTCTGAAAGCGCGTTAAATTATATGACGGACGATGTTTTAATGGGAATGATTCGTGGTGCAAAATATAAACGTGGCACGGTTGCATTGCACCTGGATCATGGACACAGTTTTGAAGTTTGCAAACGAGCCATAGATATGGGGTTTTCGTCCGTTATGTTTGACGGCAGTGCCCTGCCATTTGAAGAAAACGTAAAAATTTCAAAACGCGTCGCAGATTATGCACATAAATTTGATGTATCCGTTGAAACAGAACTTGGGATATTGGGCGGACACGAAGACGAACATACAAATTCAAAAAACAAATCATATACAGACCCAAATGTTGTCGCTGAATTTGTAAAACGCACACAAACCGATTCGTTGGCTGTTGCAATTGGCACAACCCATGGTTTATATAAAAGAAAAAAACAAAATGAATCGCTGCGATTCGATATTTTGGAACAAATAATAAAGCAAATTCCAAAAACACCTTTGGTGTTGCATGGCGCATCAAATATCCCTCAAAAATTAGTAAACACTATTAACAAATTTGGTGGCGACATAAAAAATGCACGCGGCATCGCGCCGAATCAATTAAGACGTGCAATATCTTTACACATAGCAAAAATAAATGTAGATTCCGATTCGCGCCTGGCATTTACGGCGGCCCTGCGTGAAACATTATCAAAACACAAAAATATTTTTGACCCACGACACTATCTGTCGGTTGCAACGGATGCGATAACAAAAAATTGCATAGATGAAATACAAAACATAATGGGTTCCGGGTATAAGATTTCATAAAAAAAAATCCGCCATCTTGGCGGACTTTTTTTATTTATATTTTTTATTTTGCACGTTCCACGTATTCCAAAGTTTCGGTATTAACAACAATCTTTTCACCCTGTTCGATAAATACAGGAACTTGGACACGAACACCGTTATCCAAGATAGCAGGTTTACCACCACTGCCGGTTGCAGTTTGACCTTTTAATGCAGGTTCTGTTTCTTCAACCGTTGCAACAACTGTTTTTGGCAAAGTGATTGATACTGGATGACCTTCTACAAAATTTGCTTTGACTGTCATTTCAGGTGCCAAGAATTTCATTTGTTCACCCAACGATTCGACAGGCATTGTGAATTGTTCATAATCAGACAAATTCATAAAGAAAGCATCTGTGCCATCAGAATACAAATATTGACAATCTAAATCTTCAACCATCAATTTTTCAACTTTATCTTCGGCGCGCCAACGGTCACCACCTTTGTTGCCCGAATCAATATCACGCAAATCAGCCTGAACAAAAGCACCACCCTTACCCGGTTTTACTTTTGTGATTGATGTGACGGAATATCTTTTGCCATTGTGGGAAATAACCCAACCAACACGCATATCATTTGCAATATAAGATGCCATTTTTTACCTCTTGATTTAAATTTAACGTTCATAAGAATATAATAAACTTTTTGTTTTGGCAACAAAAAATCCGCCCAAACAGGCGGATTCTTTATTACAATTTATTTTTACATACGCATTGGCATTAAAACAAACAACGCATCAGTATCTTTATCTGTGGATTTAATAATCGTTGGCGACAAAGATTCCTGCATTTCCATCTGGAATTTTTCACCTTCGACCTGACCTGCAACATCCAACAAGAATTTCACATTGAAATTAATAGAAAATGTTGCATCACCATTATATTCCACATCTAATTCTTGGGTCGCAGTTCCAGCATCAGGACTGGACGCGTTAATAACCAATTTGTTCATAGAAAACGCCAATTGGACAGATTTTGTTTTATCAACACTGGCCACAGAAACCAAATCCACAGCATTTATAAATTGTTTTCTGTCTAATATCGCAATCTTGTCATTACCCTTTGGAATGACAACACGATAATTTGGATACTGCGCATCGACCAATTTGCTTGTCAAAATGGCAGAACCAACCGTAAAGCGCGCCTTGGTATCAGACAATTCGACCAAAACATCATCAACATTTGCATCTTCTAATAATTTAGACAATTCACCGATAACACGTCTTGGTAAAATAACAGAAGGCATACCCGCACTGCCAGCCGGGGCAGCAATCGCACACAACGCCATACGTTGTGCATCGGTTGCAACCGCAGTCAATTTACCTGTATCTTCAGATATATGGAAATAAATACCACCCAAATGATAACGAACATCATCTGTTGGAATTGCAAATTTAGTCTGGTTTATCAAATGTGCCAAATCACCAGTTGTCATTTGGAATTTAGTGCTTAAATTGCCACCCGCCATAACAGGGAAATTTTCCGCCGGCAAAGTTGGCAAATGGAAAACCGCACGTCCACTGGACACAACCAATTTATCCCCAGATTGTTTGAAACTTATTTCTGCATCATCTGGCAATTTACGCACGATATCATACAACATTTGGACAGGCACGGTTGTTTTTCCACCCAAAGTTATATCGGCCGCCACATGTTCAACCAATTCCAAATCAACATTAGTCGCAGACAAAATCAAATCATCCGCAACCTCTATCTTTACATTAACCAATATAGGCAACGTCGCACGTTTTTCAACGATTGATTGCATATGCCCCAGCGCACGTATTAATACCTGACGAAACACTGAAAATTCCATAACTATTCTCCTGTGATTTTTTTGATATTTTCTTTTTTCCTGACCCTACTTTACCAAAAAACACCGATTCGGTGCAAGACCAAATCACACCGTTTACTAAAAATATATTTTTTGACAAAAAACCGAAAAAACTATTTATTGGACAATATTTTTTCAAGTTTAGTTCTTATTTTTTTCAAATCGTCATACTTTTTAATATTACCTTTTTCAGCGAAAGAAATATCCCCGGTTTCTTCCGACACAACCAAAACCACAGACGATGACATTTCGGACATACCAAGCGCAGCTCTGTGCCGGGTTCCGTATTTCCACTGCAACTGATTTTGCGACAAAGGCAATATAGCCCCCGCATAGGCGATTTTATCATTACTTATAATTACCGCCCCATCATGCAAAGGTGTTTTATTAAAAAATATTGTTAATAACAATTCACTGGATATATCCGCATTTATTTTTGTGCCATATCTTTCAATAACACCATCGTCTATATTGTCCGGGAAAACTATCAAAGCCCCAGTATGTTTTTCAGACATATAACTGACCGCTTTGATTATTTCTTCTATGGATTGTTGTGTAGTGGAAGATTTCAAAGCGTCTTGTTTAAAAGCGAATATTATATTTTTCCATCCGTTGATATTTCCCATCAAAGCCAACAATTTGCGTAATTCTGGTTGAAAAATAACTATCAAAGCCACCGACAAAAATAATGCAATCCAATGCAAAAAACGTCCCAACAAATATAAATGCAAATGCGGTAAAATAAAACTCATTCCCCACAAAATTGCCAAACCTATTAAACCACGCACTAATTTTTCCGAAGAAGTATTTTTTATGAATCTTATGTAAAAAACATAGACAGCCAAAATAATTATAAAGACCTGTACAACATTTAACCAATTAAACATGTTATTTACCTTTTGCTTCAAACAATGGTTGAGATAAAACTTCTATTGGATTATGCAGCCATTCTGGATCATCGGGTTTTAATGGCGCACCTGTTTTAAGTGCGGTTTTATACGGTTTATCATCCGCCAACCAATTTTCAATTAAATCGCCAGCTAACAATCCCGCAACAATACCACCTGCGATACTTAACCCACCAGTCAAAGGTGCCAAAAGCAGTCCCAATCCAAATGCCGATCCAACTTTCCCAGCAACAGCCGCACCACTTATCTTAAAATCAGGTTCAGCCAGATTTCCAGAAATTTGCAAAGAATTCACTAAATTCCCAGACAAAGATAATTTCAAACCACGTACCGGTACAGTTGCCAAAGATAATTGTATTTCTTCTTTACCTAAATCCAATGTCCCAGCCAATCTTAAATTTATGACTTTGGTTTCAACAGCCACACCATTTTGTGTTTCTATCAATCCATTTCTTAATATCACATTTACAACCGCGCCGTTAATTTCAATCATATCGCGTTTATTATTTGTAAACAAATCTTCTACATCATGACGCAATGATGTAAGGAAATCACCGCCATACATATATTCAACTAAATCGGCATGCGCATATCCTTTATCCACAGAATAAACCACAAGAGGCCCTGTAAACGTTTGCATTATTTGTGACATATCTTTTCCTGTCGCCCTGATATAAAAACTTAAATTCACTGGCAAACCAGAAATAATATTATTAACCCGTACTTGTTGCAATATATCACCAACATATACATGTTC
The DNA here is from genome assembly GCA_045648665.1 of Candidatus Enterousia sp. Lineage (GTDB taxonomy): Bacteria > Pseudomonadota > Alphaproteobacteria > Rs-D84 > Rs-D84 > Enterousia. The sequence continues at coordinate 6,081 of JAZROL010000009.1, forward strand.
GCCAACCGCCGCAGATTCCGCCGTATAGACACCATTTTTATCAATGTCTGCTACTATAACTGCATTTACATTACCGTTTGCGAAATCAGTATCAGCATCAACACGAATCTTATGGTTTTTGACATTTATTTTTGCTTTTAAATCAAATAATGCCAAAGAACGATAAACAACAAATTTTTTCAAATTCAATTCGATATCCGCATTCATATCATATAAATATTGTCCAAACAACGGCATATCTTTGAAAACATTAAGTTCTCGATTCGGGTGCACCCACTCTTGGCCAACACCATACCATTGCGGAAAAGATTTGTATAAATCTATATTATTGGAAGATATTTTTGCTTTTATCACAGGCTGTTTTTTTGACCAATCATAAGTCCCAGAAATATTTATTTCCGATTGATCCATGGACACAAAAAACTTTTTGAAAGATATTTTCTTTCTGTCCACGCCACCTGCAATATCAACACGCATTTTTGGCAAATCCATAATATTTACATTAAACCAATGTCCGGATTTTTTTATATTTGGTATTTCACCTTGAATAATAAAATCAATAGGAATTTTGCTATTTTGTTCCAAAGCCACATCTGCAATCAAAGCATCCGCCCCAGTAGCAAAAGCGATTCGCACTGGATATATTTTTCTTTCTGGATTATATTCTGAAAATTTCACAACAAACGGTAAATTTGTGTCGTATGGCTTCACCCAACCACTGTATTCCAATTTATTGTCATGCAGAAAATTACGCATACCAAAACTTACCAAATCATATTGCTTTCCATATATATTTGCATTTATATTTTGTATATCTATACCACCAAACGGCAGTGGTTTAACAGGATAAATTTCAACAGTCTCATTTGATGTATACGGCTGATTTTCTGGTGTTTGTCGTTCGATAAAAACAACAGAACTTTCACCCTTGTCATTTTTTTCCAACGCTATTTTTGCATTATGAATTTGTATATTTCTTATTACCGGTTTCGATTTAAACAAAGACAATAAATCCAATCTTACATCTATTTTATCTGCTGAAAATAAATTCTTTTGATTTGCCCATTGTGCATTTGGTATACGTAAAGAATTAAACTCTATTTCCGGGCGCAACGAAAAACGCCAAGATATTTTTCCATCTATTTCCACAGGCATATTTGTAGCATCTTGCAATGCAGAAATAATATTTCCACGTAATGTTTCAAGATTTATTTTATATAAAGCAACCCCAATGGCCACAAACAGCCCCATCAAGAACACAAACAATATTCGTAGTAACCAAAGATGTTTTCTGTAAAACGCGTATAAAAACATATCTGCCACCTATGGTAAATTAAACTCTAAAAATTTTAATACAGGTTTCATAAAATCCGGCAATTCAGCACGCAAAGTTATAACTTTATTTGTTCCAGGATGTACAAAGGTTATCTTGTACGCAAATAAAAATAATTTTTGCGTTGTCAAAAAAGAAGACAAAACACCATCTACTTTACCATGATTAACACCATATAAATCATCACCTATGATCGGTGCATGCAAGGTATAAGCACTGTGCAATCTCAATTGATGTGTTCGCCCGGTTTTTGGTGAAAAAGAAACCCACGTCACCAAACCAGAGGCCTCACTTAAAACCTTATAATCAGTTATTGCCCGTTGAGGTTTTGTTCCTTTTGGGGCGTCTTCTAAACTTTCAAAAACCTGCCCTTTTATAACATAGTTATCTATAGTCCCGGATTTTTCTGCAATATTCCCATTTAAAAGCGCAACATATTCTTTGTGTGCTGTCTTATTTTGAAATTGATTTGATAAACTTTGAGCGGCCTTTTGATTTTTAGCTACAACCAATAACCCGCTTGTTTCTTTATCGATTCGATGAACCAAAGATATTTTATCGTACGGGAACAAAGCAGCGGCCATTTTATCCACAGATTTTTTTATTCCAGTTCCACCCTGCACTGCCAATCCCGCAGGCTTGTTAAAAACAACTACATCGGCATCATTATGAATTATACATTTACGCAATTTTTCTAAATCGGTCAAAGAATATTTTTCACCAGTTTCTGTTTTATTCACTTTTTGATAAGACTGCAAAGTTGGCGGGATACGTATGACATCACCTTCATGTAAAATCTCATTTCCTTTACACCGCGAAGAATTTATACGAATTTGTCCACCACGACATAATTTATAAAAATCGCGTTGCAGCATTCCCGGATAATAACGTAAAAACCAACGCAACAAACGCGTTCCATCTTCAACCGAAGAAACTTTTATAAATTCAGCCATTTATTATTCGCCATAAGTAATTGATACAACATTATCATCACCATCTTTGCAATTTGCACTGGCCCCGCTTTCTTTATGTCCTGATGCATTGTATCCAACAGAATCGACCCAAGCTTTCATGCTCAAACCCTCACAATCAGCCTTTGACAATCCGTTTACAGAAACAATAAATTGACGTGGATTCGTTGCATCTGTTGCGACTTCATAAGTGCCACCATATGGATTTTTATTACTCATAGACATTGCCCCAAATATAGTCGAATTATCTATATTTGAAAAATCATCATATTCTCCCAACAAAGTACGAACGCCAGATACTATCGCAGTTACATCATCCGTCACCCGACTACGTTTTTGTGTGTTAAGTGCAGTAGAAATTAAAACAAAAGCCCCGGCAGTAATAATACCCATAATTGCCAGCACTCCAACCATTTCTATCATAGATCTTCCTGATTCTTGTCTCATTTTGATACCTCTATTTGATTTTTATAATTTATATAATATCATATTTGTTATGAATATTCAATTTAGAGATTTAATAGAAAATGCTCCTATGTCACCAGGAATATACAAAATGTATGATGATTCCGGGACACTGTTATACGTTGGAAAGGCAAAGAATTTATTAAATCGTTTACGTCAATATATCGACATTTCTAAACTCGAAACGCACAAACAAATTATGCGTTCTTTGGTACGACGTGTCGAATGGGAAACAACTCGTACCGAACCAGATGCTTTGATATTAGAACAAAAGTTAATAAAAACTTTGAAACCAAAATATAATATTATGCTAACAGACGGAAAAATGTACCCAATGTTGGCATTAACAAAACATGAATTTCCACGTCTTCTTAAATTTCGTGGAAAAATATCACAGAAAAAAGACGTATACGGCCCATATCCTTCTGTATACGCTTTGAACGAAACAATAAAAACAATACAACGTGTTTGTAAATTAAGAACATGTAATGATACATTTATGCGCAATCGTTCACGACCGTGTTTGCTTTATCAAATAGGACGTTGCAGTGCACCATGCTGCCTGCCACAACCACATTATGAAGACAACGTGCAATTAGCACGCAGAATTTTAACTGGCGACAGCGAACCTATTATTGCCGACCTGACCAAAACAATGAAAGAATTTTCAGATAAAATGGATTTTGAAAACGCGGCAATTATTCGTGATAAAATAACCGCATTAACAACAACTACAAATCGTGGTATACGACAGAATCCGTCGTATACACCAGATTCGCAATGGAATAAAAATGTCACACAACTTGAACAATGGTTAAATATAAAAATAGATTGTGTTGGTGTTTTTGATAATTCGCATTTGTTTGGAAAAAGTCCAGTTGGTGCAATGATCGCGTTTGGACATGATGGTTTTATAAAATCATCTTATCGTCATTTTAAATTGCGTGATATGCAACGTGCTGGAAACGATATCGCTATGATGGAAGAATTCGTAACACGTGCAATTAAAGACGGTCCAAAACTTGATTTGATAATAGTAGACGGAGGTCCTGCACAATGGAATATTGCACAAAAAGTATCAAATGGACAAATACCAATTCTTGGTGTTGCAAAAGGTGAAGTCCGTAATGGCGATGAACACTTTATTATGCCTGACGGTTCTGTAAATACAGAATTACCGAAAGACAGCCCATTATTTTTATTATTACGCGCGGTTCGTGATGAAGCGCACCGATTCGTGATAACCTATCATCGTTCTGTTCGCGCAAAACGATTGACCGCTTCGTGCATAGATGAAATAGAAGGCATCGGCCCAACTAGAAAAAAACAATTATTGCAATATTATGGTTCTGTACATTCGATAATGGATGCAGATTTAAAATCTTTATCACGTGTTCCAGGACTAGGAAAATCAGCCGCAAAAAAAATATATGACTATTTCCATTCCGACGTGTTATAATACAAAACAGACAAAAGGAGAAAAAAACATGAAAGCATTTGTAAATTTTTTATCATCATTTCGTATTGCCGCGGCATTTTTGATTATACCAACATTGATGTTGCATTGGTATTGGATAACTTTGATATTATACTTTTTGGGCGCAATATCAGATTGGTTTGACGGATATTTAGCACGCAAATATGATTGTTGTTCGAAAATCGGCGGGGTATTAGATCACATTGGCGATAAATTATTGGTATGCAATACAATGATATTATTAATATTGATGGCACCAGTATGGTTTGTAGTGGTCCCTGTTATAATCATGATTGCACGTGAATTGTATGTCAGTGGTTTGCGTGAATTTTTGGGAACACAAAAAATAGAAATGCCCGTACCAAAGGCACGTTTTTCAATGGGAAAAATTAAAACGACAATTCAAATGGTTTCTATTTTTGCATTTTTGTTATTCTTTGCGATTGCCTCTGCGGTAACCCCACAAACAACTAACAGAACAGTTTTTTATTTAATATATATATTGCCCCAGATTGGTATATTTACATTGTGGATGGCATTGGTTGCATCATTATGGAGTGCAACACAATATACATTTACATTTGCAGAAAAATTAAAGAAAATAAAATAAAGAAAACAGAAAAAAATAAATATCCGCGTAATACGCGGATATTTTTATACATTTATTTATTTGCAACAAATACCTTCACATTGTATAATAACCTTGAATCCAAGAGATTGGGTTTGGGACTTAGAACATCCCATGTTTGAGCGGCACACGTACTATCGTGGGCTGTTTTGGTACTTTTATGCCAATACCCTGACCAAAGGTCGGGGTGCCACGTTTGTGGGGGCAATTCTCAAACATGCCTGTTCTAACCCCCGACCGCCAGTTTCTTGACGGTCTTTCTTTGTCGCGGCCGCGGCTGTGCAAAACACAGCCGGGACGGATTGTTCGAAATATTCAGGGAGGAATATTAAATGAAACGATTTTTATTATTTGTATTCACAATATCTATATGCAGCATTGCGTTTGCGCATACTATAAATTGGCATGATGGTAATACAACCACACAAACAACTTGTAATGTCGGTGATAATATCACTCCACCAACCCCCATCGGCAAATATGGTTATCATTTTAAGGAGTGGTCGGCAATGTTTACCCGAATTGAATACCTTGAATTTACAGGAACGCAATATATAGATCCAAATATAACAATAAAAGGTACATCGAAATTTGAATTTGACGTTCAATCATCTAACACAACTAATCTTCAAATAATTGGTTCAGGTGGATCATATGATAAAGGTCTTGTTTCTGTTCGTAAAGGTAATAATTTAGAATATTTTACGTTTTGGAGAAATAATAAACAATATACTCCTGGAAACATTTTAGTTGATACTCAAAGACATTTATTTGTGCAAGATATATATAACAACATTGTAAGAATAGATCAACATGCTGAAACTATACCAGATGTTTGGAGTGGAACAGCATTTAAAATATATATAGGAGCATATTCTAGTCTAGGGACCGCGAATACCACATATGCTTGGACTGGTAAATATTACAGCGTTAAATTTTACGAGAATAATACTCTTGTTCGTGATTTTATCCCTGTATTGGACGCAAACGGTACACCATGTATGTATGAAAGTGTAGAAGATAAATTTTATTACAACGCGGGAACCGGTAATTTTATCGCCGGTCCAATATTATAAATAATGAAAATTAAATCTGTATTTTTCTTATTTATATTTATCACACAATCTGTGTGGGCAGATTTAACGTGTGATATCTCTGTGGATAATTATTATGCATTTTATGAAATAAATTCTTATACTTGTAATCCAGGGCAATATTTACCGGCGAATACACTTGGTTGTGTATCATGTCCAAATGGTTTTACATGTCCGGGCGGAACTTTTAATTTTAATGCCGATTATTTCCAGGGTTTATCTTTTGAAACTATCCCTAATAACACTATGAACAATATCTGTGCGAATAATTTTCCTGGTGATTTAATCGCTATATATGAAGTAAATATTCATAATTGTTCGCAAGGATATTATTTACCCGCCGGGGTTGATGAATGCAGACAGTGTTTAGAAAATTACTATTGCCCTGGCGGACAACTAACATTTAATGAAACAACACCACAGGGATTAAATCCCTGTCCAAATGATACGCCATATTCACCGACTGGTTCGATATCCGCAAATCAATGTTACAAGATAATAAATTTGAATTGGTATTTGGATGAAAACGCAACAATACCTTTAACAGTGCAACCCGCCGCACAAAAATGTATATATGGTCAAAAGATTACTTTACCAGACACAATCCCAACAAAGAAGGGTTATATATTTAGCGGGTGGCGCCTCCGCACAACCCAACCCCAACAACAAAGTGAGTGATGAAAGTTCTCCTCCTGTGGAGGAGTACCCGCAGGGGGAGGTGGGGGAGTGCGGCGTAGCCGGATGGGGTTAACCCCCACCCCGCCTTTCAGGCACCCCTCCGCAGGAGGGGAACTTTTTCTCTGGAATTTTTTAATGTTTATAAATTTTTATTAAACAAACAAATCTTTTACAAATTGTGCATGTTCGGTTATAAACTTAAATCTAAATTCAGGTTTTTTACCCATCAAATCATATACCAAAGTTTTCGTTTTTTCGGTGTCTTCTTGGCCCTCTTCCGTTTTTGGTGGCAAATCAACACGAATCAACCTGCGCGTTTTTGGCGACATAGTTGTTTCTTTTAATTGATTAGGCATCATTTCACCCAAACCTTTGAATCGAGAGATTTCGATTTTTTTATTTTTATATTTATTTGCTTTTAAATCTTCTAATTCTTCATCAGTATCAACATAAATCGATTCGGTTCCACACGTCAATTTATACAAAGGCGGACAAGACAAATATAAATGTCCACCATATATTAACTGGGGCATATATTGATAGAAAAAGGCCATCAACAAAGACGCAATATGACTGCCGTCCACATCAGCATCAGTCATCACAATAATTTTTTCGTATCTTAATTTTGCATCGTCCCAATCTTTTGCGGTCCCCGCACCAATAATATCGATTAAATCATTCAATTCACGATTCGCACTAAATCTTTCATCAGAATTAGATAAAACATTTAACACTTTTCCGCGCAACGGCATAATCGCCTGTGTTGCCCTGTCCCGCGCCTGTTTAGCGGTTCCACCAGCAGATTCACCTTCCACTATAAACAATTCAGTTCCTTCAACACCATGTTTAGAACAATCAGCCAATTTAGCCGGCATACGAATTCTTTTAGTGGGTGTCTTGCGCGCAATATCTTTTACCTGTTTTGTTTTGATACGTGCGTTTGCCAAATTTACAACAAATTCCAACAACGTATTTGCAGTCTTTGGGTCAGATGCCAAAAACATTTCCCATGGATCACGCAAAGCATTTTCTGTATATCTTGCGATTTCAGGATTTGAAAGTTTTTCTTTCGTTTGTCCCAAAAATTGAGGCGTTTTATAAAACACAGAAACAATAGCCGCAACCGAATCGAAAACATCTTCACTGGTAATATTCGCCGCAGATTTATTATTTATTTTTTCTCCATAGGCTTTCAATCCTTTGGTAATAGCCGCTTTGAATCCAGATTCGTGTGTTCCACCATCAATGGTTGCAATGGTATTGCAATACGATGCAAAAAATCCATCATCCGATGCCGCGCCATTTTCATCTGTTAATACTGTCAACGCCCATTCTACACGCCCCATATCATCTGGGAAATCAATCGCACCTGAAAATATTTTTGGCAAAATACGTGGTTTAGAATCGGTTTTTTCCGCAACAAAATCCGCAACCCCATTTGGATAAAAGAATACTTTATCCGCGGGAATATTCATATCTTCGGTAATCAAATCATTATTGCAATGCCATTCTATTTTTACACCACGCGACAAAAATGATTTAGCACGCGCCATACGGTAAATTTTCACTGGCTTGAAAACGGCATTTTCTCCGAAAATTTCGTCGTCCAAAGTAAAACGTATCTTTGTTCCATGCGATTTAGTCGCTTCGCCTTTGGTAATAGGACTGGTCACTTTGCCACGTGAAAAAGTCTGATGCCATTCGAAACCATCCCTGGATACAGTCACAATCATTTCAGACGACAAAGCGTTTACAACCGCAGACCCCACACCATGCAAACCACCACTGGTTTTATAAACATTATTATTGAATTTTCCACCAGAATGAAGGGTTGTCAAAATAACCTCTAACGCGGATTTGCCGGGATATTTAGGGTGTTCATCAACCGGGATTCCACGTCCATCATCTGTTATCTCTATGGTTTTAGAATCTATTAAATTAACAACTATTTTTTTAGCGAAACCCGCAACCGCTTCGTCAATTGAATTATCCATAATTTCGACAGGTAAATGGTGCCATGCTTTTTCATCAGTACCACCAATATACATACCCGGACGCAAGCGAACAGGTTCCAAGCCTTCCAAAACTTCTATATCAGACGCATCGTATTTATTCATCATCTTTCCCATATTTAACACAACATTATTATAAAATTTTCGCCCTTTTTGCAAGTAAAACTATTCAAAAAAGCCAAAAAAACGCTAAAAAATAGTGAATTTATGCCCTTGATTTTTAATATAATATACCTATATATTTGATACGATAATAATTAAACAGGAAACAAAATGAATAAAAATCCGTATGAAGTGTTGGGTGTCGCAAAAGATGCCTCTGATGCAGATATCAAAAAAGCATATCATAAATTAGTTATGAAATATCACCCTGATAAAAATCCAGGCGATAAAACTGCGGAAGAAAAATTTAAAGAAGTTAATAACGCTTTCGATATATTAAAAGACCCACAAAAACGTGCCGCATATGACCGATTCGGTGATGCTGCCTTTGCCGGTGGCAATGGGGCCAGCGCGGGTGCTGGGTTTGGTGGTAATCCTTTTGGAAATGGTTCGTTCCACTTTAATATGGGTGGTGGCGACATGGGCGGAATGGAAGACATTTTACGCGAAGCGATGCGCGGATTTGGTTTTGGCGGTGGATTTGGTGGCGAATCGAATCATGCCCAACAACGTGGCCGCGATTTATTGGATGAAGTCGTCATAGATTTAAAAGATGCTTTTTACGGAACAACACATACTGTAAAATTCTCCAGTGCGGTTAAATGCGATAAATGCGACGGTAATGGAACCGCAGACGGCAAACCTGCAAAAACTTGCCCAACATGCGGTGGCACTGGATACGTTCATGCACGCCAGGGATTTTTTGCAGTCGAAACACCATGTCCCGATTGCCAGGGATTGGGCAAAAAAATAGATAAAAAATGTTCCCAATGCGATGGCACCGGAACTGTAAACAAACAACGCACATTGGATGTCAAAATCCCGGCTGGAATTATGGACAGTGCACGTTTGCGTATGGCCGGCATGGGCGAAGCCGCCCCGAATGGTGGAACCCCCGGTGATTTTTACATAGATGTCCGCATCCGCCCAAATAAAACCTTTGAACGCATTGGAAACGATTTATTAATGCACCAAGATTTGGATTTTGCGACATTGGCATTGGGTGGTGAAATAGAAATTGAAACTTTGGATGACAAAAAATTATCTGTAAAAATCCCGGCCGGCACCCAGGTTGGCGAAAAATTACGTGTTCGTGGACACGGTATGCCAACCGGTCGTGGTGGCTTTGGCGATTTGTATATAGAAATAGGAATAACAATTCCAAAGAAATTAACAGAAAAACAAAAGAAAGCATTAAGCGAATTCGCCGGAATTAAAAACGAAAAGAAAGGCTGGTTTTAAACATACAAAAAAACACCGCCTAAACGGGCGGTGTTTCTTTCTCCTTTTTCGCTCTTTCGAACAAAACTTTTATTTGCACAATTTTACCATGTCTTCTATTTCTGCGCTTAATATCAAATCAGATGATTTTTGGTTTTCTATTTGTGATAAAGCATAAACAACGGTTGCATGATCACGACCACCACAAACGTTTCCGATTTCAGTCAAAGACAAATTTGTTGCACTTTTTAATGCGGCCATCATAACCTGGCGCGCGCGAACCAAACGACGTGCACGTGATGAACCACAAATTTCATCGTATGCAACACCCATTTTTTCACACATACTTTTAACCATCATCAAAGGTGTTTTAATTTTGCTTAACATGCCGTTCAAAATGCGTGATGCAACATTCATATCAACATGTTCGCCCATTAATTCAGAATATGTTTTGATTTTATTTATAACACCATCAACCAAATGACCATCCGCCGCAATTTGTTTTGATAATTCTTCGCATACATTTGAATCTATGCCCGCGTTTAATAACATAGCGCGACGAACATATGTATTTGGTTGTGCAACATCAACCACCAAACCAGACGCAAACAAAGATTGCAAACGTTTATCAAAACCACCCAATGCATTTGGCGCAACGTTAGCAGTCAAAACTATATTTTTACCCATATCGTGCAAATCCATCATCAATTGCAAAAATTCATCCATTGTCGCCCTTTTCCCGGCCAGCGCACAAACATCATCCAAAATAAACAAATCACAATTACGGCAAAAATCTTTGAAAGAAAATATAGTTTTATCACGCAACGAACGTGCAAAATCAGCAACAAATTGACCGCCTGTCATTTTAACAATGTTTTTATTTGTTGCGCCACAAATACAATCCACCAACAAAGATTTTCCACATCCCGATGCACCATATATAAATAATTGTTTAAAAGGAGCATCACCCAATGCTATTTTTTTACATGCGGCAACCGCGAACATATTTTCATCACATGTAATAAATTTATCAAAAACATTACGTTTTGTATTTTTTACAGAAATTGTTTTTTGAGGAACAAATTCACAAACAACATTGTCATTAGCGGTTTTATTGCAAATATCATTAACAATCGAACCACAAACAACTATATTTAACCCCAAAGAAAAATCCGCCGCTACATTTTCAAGGATATTTCCATATACACTTTTAACATAGTCGGCGGTGAATTTATTGTGTGCAGATAAAACCAAACACGAATTTTCTATTTCAAACTGCAGCGGCGCAATCCAGGCAGTAAATCCGGCGGAATCTACCTTGGCCGCGATTGCCGCCTTGATTGATTCCATATTTACATTTTGTTTTACACTTACCAACTGCATTTGTTTGCTCCTTTTCCTTCCTGCCAAGGGGTTAATGCCGCGGATGGTATAAAAACCACCCCACATAAATGTTAAATTCATCAATTTTAGAATTTAATATTTATGCGCACCCGTTAACTTTCTCTCGTTATAAAGATTGATATAAATCAATCGTTTGGATACGACAGATAATTTATAAGATTAATTTCTGTTTGCAACTAAATCTTAATTTATTTTTGAATATTTATTTTTTGACAACGATTCGTTTTTTTGCCTGAATTTCGCACTTTGTATATACACTGTATATACATACAAAAAATCAGTTCAAAACATATCCACCGTTTTCTTTTCTTATTAAACCCTGCATTTCCAACATCACTAAATCAGTCTTAATTTCCGCAACATTTTTTTTGACAAGGTTTGCCAATACAGATTCTGGAACCGGGATCATTCCTAATTTATCCAAAATGTCATTTTTTGATGAAATATTTTTTTTATTTTTTGTTTTTACATCATCAAAAAAATCTTTTATAGACATGCAAAGTGTCGCTTTGGATTCTTTTATCAAAGAATTTGGACCGATACTTCGTGGGTCACTTGGGTGTCCAGGCACCGCAAATACGCGCTTTTCATAATCAATTGCGAATCGTGCTGTTGTCATACTGCCTGATTTTGCATCTGCTTCACCTATAATGAATAAATCAGCCAACGCAGCAATCCAATGATTTCTTTGTATAAAATTATTGGCCAACGCTGGTGCACCAACCGGCATTTCACTGATAATCACACCACGTTCCAAAATTTCATAATAAAGCGATTCGTTTTCAAGTGGCCAAATATAATCAACACCGCCCGCCAAAACCGCGACAGTTTGTGAATTTCCATCAACCGACAAAGCACCCTTGTGTGCAGATGTATCCGTTCCCATCGCCATACCGGACACGACTGCGAAACCATGTTGTGCAAATCCGCGTGCCAATTCAGCCATAAAATCCATTCCGGTTGCACTGCTATGTCTGGTTCCAACCATCGCAACCATTTTTTTATTCAAAGTATCTATATTTCCACGCGCACTTATAACAATCGGGTGATTCGGGACATTACGCAAATTTTCGGGGTATCTCGAATCGTTATCGTCTATGTATTCAACACCCAAATCAAACGCAGTGTCCATTTCCCGTTTAATATTGTCTTTGAAATAATCATCCAAGTGAAGCGAATCAACAACCGCGTCCACAGATTTATACTGTTCTAACAATTTATTATATTTAACAGGTCCAATACCTGGCGTTCTTAATATCAAAAGTTTCTTAAATACAGATTCCATGCAAAGATATTAGAACAAATTCATAATATTATGAAAGGGAAAAATCAAACAAAGATTATTCTTCTATCCAGATATAAACATAATCATTTGGCAAAGAAAGACCTTTTTCTGCCCACACTTCGGCCGGAAGTTTATTATTTGCCTGATTTACAATTCTAACGGCATCTATTTTTGGATCTTCAAATGGTTCTATTACAATTCCATTAACAATATCGGTCACCGCATTTGTAAAATGATTGTTATTATATACTTCTGTTTTGTCATAAAACTCTTGTCTTATCGCTTGAATAATAGCATCAACATCAATATTACAACAAGATCCTGATGATTGTTCACTTGAGCTTTGCGGTTTATTTGAATTTGAATCACTTCCAGATGTAATGGAATAACTCTTTACAGGTATTATCGGCACCCTGGATGCAGAACCAGATGTAGTTATCGCCCCAGATATCGCAGTCTTACCAGACGGACGCATAGAACCAATACGAGATAAAGATGTGGTATTCGCAGGTAATTTTGTACTACTGGCACGAACAGGTGTAGCCTTTGTTGTCCCTGTTCCAACAGACACAGGCGTAGCCACGCTACCCACAGCATGAACAGACGGTGCCGCAAACACAGGCGTACACATCAACATCAAATATAAAACAACATATTTTTTCATTATATTCTTACTTATTAGCAAATTCGTCTATCAAAGCTTTGTGATTATTATAAAAACTTCCTGCGGCAGAATCAGTAGAACTATTTTGCTTTATTATCTTCATCGCCTCAACATAATCTCTAAATGGAGAATTAGGTTCTTTTTCCATGACCAATAATTTAGATCTGATTAAATCATCGTCTTCCAAACCTTTCTGGCCACGCAAACCGGTATTACCACCGGCCATTTTATCAATAGCCAAATTACCAAACAATTCCATTGCACCAACACCAAGTCCCGCACCACCAACAGTACTTGCAACAATTCCACCGATTCGTGCGCCCTTTCTGGCATCTAAAATGCGTTGTTCCATATCTTTTTCATTTACCCAAGAACCACAATCGATATTTTCACCCCACATAAAATACTTTGGTTCAATATCAGCAACTTTCACCCTGGATTCGTTATCAGAAGACAATTCAACACGAACAAAACAAACATTGTTTTCTGGATGTTCAACATCTTCTATCATATTAGCGTAACTAAGAGTATTACTATATTTTGAAGCCCAAACAAAAGTATTCCCAATACCAATATTATTATTTATACATGCGTTACGTTCTGCCTCTCTTCTATCAATAGCTTTTTCTTCTTCTGTTTTTTCCGCTTGAACTTGTTGCACAGGGGCGGCCCCGGCACTCATAGTATTCAATTGATTCACAGATGCAGTATAACGTGGCGATGCCATAACTTTACTTGAAATCATCGCAGGCCGGCTGCGCGCGGCGTTTGCGTCAACAACGAACAAAGCCAAAAATAATACAGGTAAAACAACTTTCATAAAATCACCCTCTCTTTGTGAAGGTATTATACCACAAAAATGACTTAAAAACAATACAAATATAGGCTGTCTTTATTTTTTCCAACGCCATTGAACCTTGGATTCCGTCCCATTTAAAAGACGCGCAATATTTTCCCGATGCCGATACAAACAAAGAAGTGCAATTGCAACAAAAACAAGTCCAACACCAAAACTTATAAAAAATCCCAAAATCGGCAACAAACAAAACGCACCCAACGCACCCGCAGACGAATATCCGGTTCCCAGCGCAACAATCAACCATTCAATCCCACATATTATAAATAACAAAGGATTTATCGCCAACATCACACCAAAAAGCGAAGATATCCCTTTACCCCCATGAAAACGAAGCCAAATTGGAAAACAATGTCCAATAATCGCAATCAACCCACAAAATGCGGCAAAAGTTTCATTTCCAACATATCGCCCAATTAAAACGGCAATAATAGCCTTTGTCATATCTAAAATCCATGTCAAGCCAGCCAAACGCAAACCACCGACACGCATAACATTTGTTGCGCCGATATTACCACTGCCAACCTTACGCAGGTCGCCTTTGTTAAACAATTTCGTAACGATTATACCAAAAGGAATCGACCCCAATAAATAAGCCAACAAAACAGATATTATATAAATCATATTATTTTTCCTTGATTTTACGTTTGTTTTCTATAAAATAACAGAAAACCATATAAAATAAAAGGAAAATAAAGTGGCAAATCATAAATCTTGTAAAAAAAGAATTTTAGTAACAGCGAAAAAGAACGCAATTAATACTGCACGTCGCAGTGCTGTTAAAACCGCGACAAAAAAAGCGTTAACCGCTATTGAATCCGGTGATAAAGCGGCGGCAATTACTGCAACACGCGCAGCGGAAAGCAAAATTATGAAAGCGGCCGGCAAAACAATGCCAAAGAAAACTGCTTCTCGTAAAGTTGCACGTTTGGCAAAGAAAGTTGCAAAAATCGCTTAATAAATAATTAAGTTAAAAAATTAACAACACCCCGTCGTTTCGACGGGGGCTTTTTTGTTTGTGTATTTCCTAAAAATTTCTCACACCGCGGATTTTGAACAATTCATTCGCAAAAAAACACCGCCGTAACTGGCGGTGTTTTACTATATACTTATTATATATTAATCCAAAGGTGATCCCCAATGTTGTTGGATACTGCGTTCTGCATCCATCGGGCTTATCAAAACCTGTGGAGTTAAAATAACAACCAACACTTCACGCGATGCAGATGTTTCACGCGACCCAGACAATGCCATAAAGTCCGCATCACCCAAACCATAACGTGTATCATTATTCTTTTGTTTTTCAAACCCAGATACAACCAACATTTGACCAGATTCCATAATAACTTCCTGCATAAAGGAACGTTCTTCAACCTCTGGCAATTGCAAGGTCACTTCACCGATTGTTTGTGTTGCCATTCTTAACAATTCACGTATAGACATCTTGAATAACAATAATATTTTCCCATTTTCCAAAACATTCGGCAATAACTGCATAGAAAATCCGGTTTCCAAATCGTCTTGGTCAACAGTACTCGATTCGACAGTTGTAAAATTGCGCGATTCAAAACGTTTGATATAACCTGTTGTTTTAGTATTAGTCACCGGCGCAACACGATTATTACGTGTCGTTACCCCAACGTTTGTCACCAAAGAAACCTTGCCCTGCTTTGCCAAAGCCTCTATCAAAGCATTTGTTCCGGCCAAACGCGCCATAGAACCATTGTTAATTTGATCATTTGTGTATGCGCCTTCTACTACATTACCAGCAGCATCAACATGTGTTGCACCAGTCACAGCGGATACAGCGTTTGACAACACCGCAACATTCATAGATGATGCCTCTGTGGATGCCAAATTATTTTTAGGATTTGCAACTATATTCAATCCAGACGCAGAATTTATAGCCGCCGCTAAATTCAAACCAAACGCAGAATCGTTAGATAAAGATACCTGCAAAACTTTAACATCAATCGTCACCAACTGCGACAAACGTTTGTTTTGTTTTGCCACATATTCAGACACACGACTTAACACAGATGGTGGCGCCGTCACTGTAATTGTTCCCAAACTGCGCGAAACAGTAAACTGAGCATTCTTAGAACCATTTATAATAGAATTTATTGTTGCCTCTACTTCATCCCATTCTTTTAATGTAGATTCCAAAGACACTTGATTTCCGTCATCAGTTTGTACAGATGATTGATACGACACATCTGTACCCAGCGCATATAAAGTATAAGTGCGCGTTTCCGTTTCATAAAAAACTATGGAATCTTTGTCATAATACCAAAGCAAATCTAAATCAGTCGCAACCTGGGATAATAATCCTGACAATTTCCCGGTATAGGCAACATCAACCGTCTTTTTCAATTTTTCGCTATCAACCTGAGTATCTATTTTCACAGGAATTCCAGTTATGGAATTAATATCATTTGCCAAAACCTGAAGCGTGACAGGATTATTTAACAATATTGTTATACCTGTATCCGTTTCAAACTTTGCGGGCAAATTGTTTTTGTGTTCCAATATCACAGATTTATTTCCCAACCAAACACCGTCGGATAAAGACACAGTATCACCACTGGCAATCTTTGCACGCGGATTTTTAGCCATTTCCAATGCTTCATACGCATTAACGAAATTTTGGTCAACCGTCGCGGACACTTTTGCAGATTCGCGCAAAGTGCACCCCGTCATCATCAATCCGGCCACAATTCCAATAAAACCTATATAAAAACGATTTGCCATGTTTTTCTCCTGTTTCCCATTTATCACAAGATTATTCTTCGTTTGTAGATACAACAACTACGCGGTTCCCTTTGTAAAATTTAGCATAAGGAATTGGTGTTGCCCTTTCAAAATTACGCACCAACGCGGACGCAACATCAATAAAGCGACCTTTGAATACCGCACTTGCTTCTATTGGGTATTCACGAGATGTAGTCCACACTAAATCCCAACCTTCTTTGTCACACCAAGACTTTAATACTTCACGCAAAGTTTGACCGTTCACAACAACCCAAGAACGAACCTGATCTTGCGCAACAGCCGGTGCCTCTTCATCAACATAATCATTAACTGCTATTGAATTAGCACCCATCGCCACAGCAGTAGATGCTTCAGTCGCATTACATGTCTTCTGTGGCGTGAATCCAGCACGCTGTGCAAAATCAGTATAAGAATCAGCAACTTTTCTGCATGATTTACGCGGACTGCGAGACATAGCCAAAACAGTACCACCGTCATCTTCCATCATTTCACGTTGCATCAAAGGCATTTCGGCATCGTTTGCACATTCATAATCAAACCCCACAGGAATCAAACCGCCATTTGAAATATCAGGCCCACCAGACCAGCCCGTCCCTTTGGTGTTAATATTATTTTCGATAACCAAACCAGAGCCAACCTTGGAAACTATCTTTGTTCCGCCATCTGGACACCCTGTTTCATCACAAGTGATTTCAAAGTCCGCCTCTGACCCAGGAATTGGCCATACAGGCACTTCATCACCAGATACAACCCGTTGATTAAACTGTATATACTGCTGTTCCGGTTCAAAATATTCCTGTTCTTCATATTCAAACTCTTCCGCCTGACTAACAGTTCCAGAATCAGCAAAAACTTCTCCTGTAACCTCTTGATACATTCTTGATTCTGCGCATGCCATGCCTGCGAACCCAAACACAACAATGAAAACACTTAATTTGTGCAGCATAATAATTCCTTTCCTTTTATACTTATTATGCATAATTATACCAATTTGACCGAATCTGTGCAAGGGTTAAAAACATAAATTCATAAAAAAAATAAAATTTGTAAAACATAAAGCGAATCGCTAAAATTGTGTTATACTACAACAGATAACAAAAATTCAATTTGGTGGCGAATATGGAAAATACAATTATTCTTGTTTTAATCTCGTTTTCTGCGTTTTGCAGTTTGTGTTCTTTGTTTTTTATAATAGGCACATCACGCCAAAACAAGGCGATATCAAAAACTTTGACACATCAGTACAATTTATTGGTAAAAATCCAAAATGTACTTAAAAACAAAATGTCTGTTAACGAAACAACAGACAAAGCAGAAATAATTTATCAAGATTTATTACAAGACCTGATTCCAATAATGGCAAACATAGATATCATGCCTCGCAATACTAATGAACATCCACTTTGGCGCGCACTTGGTGGGATAATGGACGAATACGCGAAAAATCCATTTATTTTGGAAAAATTACGTCGTGCAATAAAACTGGATCAAAACATAGCACACAATGTCACGCATTACCTTAATCGTGCAAATATGTTTTTACAACACATGGCAACAAACGACACAGACGGAATTTTGGCAACAACATTTACTGATGGCCTTTTGGGACAATCTTTAACCTTTTTTGCCCAGGCACAAGCATTGGCAACAACAGAATAATGAAACGATTAACCAAAGAACTTATCAAAGAAATATCGTCTAAACGCAACGAACCAAAATGGCTTCTGGATTGGCGCTTGGACGCTTTCGATGCATGGAGTAAAATGACGGAGCCACATTGGGCACAAATCGATTACACACCAATAGATTATGATTCGTTGAATTACTATAACGAACAAAAACAACTTGATAATTTTGAATTAAAAAAAACATACGAACAAATGGGACTGCCCGAAGCTGAACAACGCGCACTTTTGGGTATGGCAACAGATACTGTGATTGACAGCAAATCTGTCCATACTTCATATACAGACGAATTAAAAAAACTTGGTATAATATTTTTACCTTTATCCGAAGCAGTCATCAAACACCCAGAATTAATCAAAGAATACCTTGGGACAATTGTTCCAAATAATGACAATTTTTTCGCCGCACTTAACGCCGCAGTTTTTTCAGATGGAACTTTTGTTTATATACCCAAAGATACCAAATGCCCGATTGATTTAGCAAGTTATTTCAGAATTGAAACCGCAAAGATTGGTCAATTTGAACGCACACTTATTATTGCGGAAAACGGCGCAACACTTTCGTATATGGAAGGATGCAGTGCACCACGTCGACCAAATCACCAATTACACAGTGGTGTTGTTGAAATCATTGTTAAAGATAACGCGTATGTAAAATATTCAACAGTGCAAAATTGGTATGCTGGGGATTCCGCCGTATACAACGAAAAAGCCACACAACAAAATGGTATACTAAACTTCGTAACAAAACGTGGAAAATGTTTCACAAATGCAGGTCTTGATTGGACACAAATTGAAATTGGTTCTGCTATGACTTGGAAATACCCATCAACTATTTTATATGGTAATAAATCTCACAGTGATTTTTATTCACTATCAATAACACGTGGAACACAACAGGCCGACACAGGAACAAAAATGATTCATATTGGAAATAAAACAAAATCAAATATTGTTTCGTATGGTGTGGCGTTGGGAAATTCTCGTCAAACATTTAGAAGTATGGTTTCTTTTTCTGGAAAAGATTCTAAAAATGCCAGCAAATGCGACAGCCGTATTATTGGCGACTATGCAACTGCAAATACAATCCCGACAATTATACATTCAAATGCTACAAACCAACAATCTCACGAAGCTACCACAGGTGCCATAGATGCTGCTTCATTATTATTTTTACAACAAAGCGGTATAGATATAGATGATGCAACCGCATTGATTATTGGTTCAATGGCATCACCTATTATATCTAGATTGCCAATGGAATTTTTGGTAGAATCAAAACAACTTATACAAATGGCTTTAAAAAAAGAATAAAACATGTTAGAAATAAAAAATCTTTGTGTATCAATGAACGGGAAACAATTGTTAAACAATATAAATTTGATTGTTCCGGATGGCGCACGATATCGTATTGCTGGTCATAATGGTTCTGGGAAATCTACACTTGTTAACACCATTGCTGGCAATCCAGAATACACTATTGATTCTGGGAAAATTATTTTTGATGGTAAAGATATAACAAATGAAAATGCAACAACACGTGCATTAATGGGAATATTTTTAGGTGCACAAAATGTCCCTGAAATACCTGGTTTGACAATATTAACTTTCTTAAAACATTCTATGTTGGCACACAAACATTATGAAACCGGCAAAGATTTATCTATGGGTGAATTTTTAGAAAAATTAGAATCCGCGCGCGAAAAATTAAACATTCCAAAAGAATGGTTGAATCGTTATGTAAACGTTGGTTTTTCTGGCGGAGAACGAAAACGCATAATGCTTTTACGATTGATTTTAACACAACCAAAACTTGCCATTTTAGACGAACCAGATTCAGGTGCAGACACAGAAGTACAACAACAAATTATTGATACAATTAATGATATGCCTGATACGACTTTTGTCTTTATTTCACACCAAAATAATTTCAGCACAAAAATAAAAACATCTCAAACAACCACTTTGGATAATGGAAAAATTGTGATAGAATAAAGACATAAAACAAAAGGATTACAATATGAAAAACAATAAAATTTCAAATTGGTTATTTTACAGACCTTTGCTTTTTGCAGTATCTACATTTATTGGTTGTATCGCGATTGTATTACTGTATTCATTGTTTGCTTCTTTATTTACTTTGTCATCGCTACCTTTGACAATAGGTATCGCGATTATAGTGTTGTGGGCGATATATGGCATGATAAAAAGATTGCCACACGACAAGATGTATCGAAACGATTTCATAGCTATAACTAACGGTGCCAACATAATCACTATCGTATTATCAATAATATTTGTGTTAATTGCCGGATTTAATCCAGAATTTTTTCAAAACAAAATTGATATGTTATGGCAATCAAATCCTATTTTATTTTGGGCATTGGGTTTATTATCAATAATGGCATCTTTGTATTTAACAGGATTGATTGTTTCAAATGTTTACGCAAAATACAAACGTGCACGCGAATTGGGTGTATCACCTTGGAAAATTATTTTATCCATGCCTTTCGCATTTTTATTAATATGGACACCAGGATATTTAATTCCAGAATCAAAACAAAAATCCAACCTTGAAATAAATAACGCATCTTATAAAAAATTCAATACTTGGGTTGTAAGCAACATAAAAAATACAACTTTTACGTTTTTTGTATTTTTATTATTAGGGAATATATATACCAAGACATCAACATGGATTTGGACTGCGATATTGTTGATAATCTATGCTTTGTGGCAATTAAGATATAAAAATAATTTCATAAAGAGCATTAACCGCGGATACGCATTAATGTGTGTCGGTATTAATCTAGCGGTAATACTTGCAATGATTACAGGGATTATTCTTCAAGCATAACCCAGGGGGGATAATATGCATAATTTGATAACTTTTATTGCTTTAATATTTTGTTTATGGATAGGACGTTCGATTTTTATTCCTTTATTGTTTGCTACGTTTCTATGGTATTTGTTAAATGCGATTGCATCTTATTACAGACGTATTATGCCATGTTATAAATCAACAAAAGATTCTTGCAATACATCATTATCAAAATTTTATAATTGGATTTCTGGGACATTATCTTTTGCGACAGTAGCCGGATTTATATACCTTTTTGCTACGCAAATTGAACCTATGTTAATAGAATTATATCATTCAACCCCTGTATTACAGCAAAAACTATTAACGTTTTCACATTTTATATCACAAAAAGTCGGCATAAGCATAGATATAAATTTAATACCAAATCTGCCACAAATCGCCGGATATATTGGTTCTTCATTGGCGGGCATCGCGACATCCACAGGTATGGTATTGATATATTTGATTTTCATGTTTGTTGAACAAAGTTCATTCGGCAAAAAAATTGATACCATGCAATTAACACGCGTAAAATCAAAAAAATTACGTTATATACTTGCCAGCATTGATGAAAACATGAAAAAATACCTATTTACAAAAACATTTATATCTGCCGCGACCGGATTATGCGCATATATTTGCCTGTCAATCATAGGTTTGGAATACGCCAGCGTTTGGGGTTTTATAATATTCATATTAAACTACATACCAACAATCGGCTCTATTTTGGCATGCTTAGTTCCTATCGCTTTTGCATTGATAAGTTCCAATACCTGGCATTTACCAGTGTTTACTGCTATATCTTTAATTGGTTTAGAAATAATATTTGGAAACATACTGGATCCAAAATTAACAGGAAAAACATTAAATATATCAACTCTGGCTATTTTGATAAATTTAGTATTTTGGGGTATGATTTGGGGTGCTGCAGGAATGTTTTTCAGTGTTCCTATTTTGGTTGCCGTATACATTACAACGGCACAGTTTTCATCAACCCGTTGGATTGCGACTCTGCTGTCTGCGGATGGAAAAATTCCAGATGAAACTCAAAACGATTAAATACGTTTTAACAAAGAAATTGCATTTTCAAGAATTATTTTAGCGGATACAGAATCCAATTCTTGCTTGATTTTTGATATGCTTTTGCGCCCTATTTCTTCCTGAGCTGCTGCACTAGTCAGGTTTTCTTCTATAAAAACAATCGGTAAATCGGTACTTTCAGACAAAGAATTCGCAAAATCCCGAACCATTTTAGTTGTATCAGAATCACTTCCATCGGCATGCAAAGGCAACCCTAAAACAATTCCTACAATTTTTTCTTCACCCAACAAACCCTGAATTTTTTCCACTAATTCTGCCTGACTTTTCACATTTATCTGTGGGCGCACAAAAACAAAATCGCGATTTTCATCCGATATAGCAACCCCACATCTGCGCAATCCCCAATCCAGAGAAATTATGCGCCCAGCACGCGGAAAATCCTTGTAATCAGATAAAATCATTGTATAATCCTTTATGTTTTAAATAATAGGATTCAAAATGGCATTTAGCAAGCAACAATTACAAAAATTTGCAAATCTTATCAGAATTGAAATATCTGATGAAAAATTGGAAAAAATGAATATCGACAGTGTTGTTGAATGGCTGGACAAATTGAAACAAATTGATACAACTGGTGTTATTCCTATGATTAATCCGTCTGAACATAAATTGCCTTTGCGCGATGATGTCGTAACGGAACCAAATATGCGTAACGAAATATTGGCTAACGACCCAGATACCGCGGGTGTATCGCGTGGATATTTTGCGGTGCCAAAGGTTATGGACGAATAAAAGGTGGCAATTATGAAACAAATTATAACCAAACAGGTTTCTATTGACACGCTAGATTATAGATTGTACCAAACCAATGCAAAGAATGCACCGTATCAATTGGAAATCTATCATACCAAGGAAGCACCACAAACAAACATTGGTGTATTAAATAAAAATACAAACACGTACTCTTATCATGTCGGCGATATTGTTGATGTAAAAGAAAAGATAAATCTTTCACAAACTGTTTTATTAAAAAACATTGTGATGAACGAATTTCTGAAAAACTACGCTCACTTTGAAAGATAAAATACAGGATAACAGCAATGATAAATTTAACAATTAAAGAAACATTACAAAAATTAAAATCACGTGAAATTTCTGCAACTGAATTAGCTCGTGCATATTTGGACCGTATTGAAAAATTTGGTAAAGATTTAAATTGCTATATCACAACAACGCCAGAACGCGCAATAAGTGACGCCGCAAAATCCGACGAACGTTATGCGAATGGTTCTGCCCTGCCGTTGGATGGTATGCCAATTGCTATGAAAGATTTATTTGCAACACGTGGCATTCGTACAACTGCCGCATCAAAAATGCTTGAAAACTTTGTACCTGAATATGAATCAACAGTATCTCAAAAATTTATAGATGCTGGAACAGTTCTTTTAGGTAAAGCAAATTTAGATGAATTTGCAATGGGAACATTTTCTAAAACGTCTTTCTTTGGTGCACCTGTAAATCCATGGCAAATGGAAAAAAGGTTAACTGCGGGCGGTTCGTCTGGTGGTTCAACAAGTGCCGTTGCTGGTGGACTTGCTATCGCTGCAACTGGTACAGACACCGGTGGTTCGATTCGTTTTCCATCTGCTATGACTGGATTGGTTGGTATGAAACCAACATATGGTTTATGTTCACGTTGGGGCTGTGTTGCATTTGCATCCAGTCTTGATACACCCGGCCCAATTGCAAGAACGGTCGAAGATGCTGCATTGATGTTATCTGCTATGGCCGGTCACGATGATAAAGATTCAACCTCTTCCCCAAAGGCACAATTTGAAAGCGATGGAAATTTACAACCTGTATTGGGCGACGGTAAAAAATTACGCATTGGTGTTATCAAAGAATTTAATAACGTTAAAATATCCGACGATATGAAAACATTATTTGAAAAACGTATTGCCGATTTAAAATCTATGGGTGCAGAAATAGTAGAGGTTTCAATTCCAAATATCTTGGATGCATTGGCTGCATACTACATTATCGCCCCGGCAGAGGCATCTTCAAACCTAGCACGTTATGACGGTATGAGATATGGTTTGCGTGTTGAAGGCGATGATTTAATTGATACTTATAAAAAAACCCGTGCTGCTGGTTTTGGCGAAGAAGTTCAACGTCGTATGATTATCGGCACCGCAGTATTGTCATCTGAATCTTACGAAGTTTATTATATGCAGGCCGCACGTGTTCGTCGTATGATTGCAGACAGTTTTGCAAAAGCATTTGAACAATGTGACTTAATTGTTTGCCCATCAAGTGCTGGAACTGCTATGCCTTTGGATTCTGATTTAACACCACTTGAATATTACGCACTTGATTTATTCACTGTGGCTATGAATTTGGCCGGAATACCTGCGTGCAGTGTTCCATGTGGATTGGCACAAAACGGTTTACCATTGGGTATGCAGGTTGTTGGCCCAAGATTTGCGGATATGCAAGTTTTACAACTGGCTAAACATATTGAAACCGCAACAAATCTGGACAATCGTCCAATTTCAATTATGGGTGAATAAAAATGATTGAAAAAAAGTTGGTAAAAAAAATGGTGGCTAGAAGTAGAATCGAACTACTGACACAGGGATTTTCAGTCCCTTGCTCTACCAACTGAGCTATCTAGCCAACGAAGTGCATAATAAAGTATAAAAAACAAAAAAGCAAGGAAAAATAAAAATGTTTACGATAAAAGGCAAAACTACAGATTGGGAATTGGTTATAGGTTTGGAAACCCATATAGAGGTTTTATCCAACAGTAAAATATTCAGTGGCGCATCTGCAAATTACAATCCAACAATTGCCCCGAACACTCAGGCTTGCATGGTTGACGTTGCTATGCCAGGTATGTTGCCTGTGTTAAACAAATACTGTGTTGAACAAGCTATTAAATTTGGTTTGGGTATAAATGCAGAAATATCACGACATTCTAAATTTGCCCGTAAACAATATTTTTATCCTGACCTGCCCCAGGGCTATCAAATTTCACAACCAGCAGAAGAACCACCAGTGGTTGGTCGTGGTTGGGTCGAAATTATGGGAGATGATGGAAATCCAAAGAAAATTTTCATTGAACGCGCACACCTTGAACAAGATGCTGGTAAATTAAAACACGATATGCATCCAACTAAATCAATGGCGGATTACAACCGTACTGGCGTGACATTACTTGAAATCGTCACTTTCTTGGATATCAAAAATCCTGAAAATAATTCATATATAACCTCCCCTGACGAAGCCGAAAGATATCTTCGCGAAATTCGTGAAATAGCTCGCGCATTGGGTGTTTCAAAAGCAAATATGGAAGAAGGCTCTATGCGTGCAGACGTTAATGTTTCCGTTCGTCCGGTTGGTGAAAAAACTTTCCGCACGCGTACAGAAACAAAAAACATGGTGTCTTTCAAATTTATTAAATCTGCAATTGAATACGAAGCACGCCGTCAAATAGAAGTTTATGAAAACGGTGGCACAGTTTCACAAGATACTATGCGTTATTCACAAAGTGATGGCACAACATCCGTCATGCGAAGCAAAGAAGATGCTCTTGATTATCGTTATTTCCCTGATCCAGATTTATTGGAATTGAAAATCACAGATGATGAAATAGAACGCATTCGCAAAACTATGCCTGAATTGCCAGCCGCAACACGCGCAAGATACATTAATGAATACGGTTTATCAGAATATGATGCGAATCGTTTAACCGAAACAACCGATATTTCAAAATGGTACGATGCGGCCGTAAACGGCAAAAAAGAACGTGCAAAAGCAATTGCAAACTGGATGATAAGTGAATTATTCGCACATCCAGAAAACTTTGATATTGAAAATCAAATCAAAGAAAATACTGATCCAGATGCACCACGTATAATTACACCTGAAAACTTGGCTGAATTGGTTGATATGATTTCCGCAAACGAAATTAACGGCAAACAAGCCAAAGATATATTTATCAAAATGTTGGACGGTGAACGTGGCACAATTCATGAAATCGCTGATAAATATGGCATGAAACAAATCACTGATACTGGTGCTATTGAAAGTGCAGTTGATGAAGTTATTAAAAACAACCCGGCCCAGGTTGAACAATATAAATCAGGCAAGGTTGGATTACTTGGCTTCTTTGTTGGCAATGTAATGAAAGCGACCAAAGGCCAAGCAAACCCAGCAATGGTAAGCGATTTATTAAAACAAAAACTTGGTTAAATAAATGAGTGATATTATAGTTTTTATTTCACCAAGTTTTGAACAGGAACAAACTGCAAGAATCGCAGATTTGCTTCGTATACACAACATAAAAACAATAAATAACATCCAAGAAGCAACTGTTATTTTAACACCAAACAATCTAAAAAACGATCTGACAAGTCTTGCTCTATCATTAAAAATGGAAGAACTAAAAATTGAATTAGTTCCACATATATTGGAACCAATTTCATTACCAGAAACAAATAAAAAAACATATACAAAATATCAGATACAAAAAAAGTTTAATAAAACAAAACAAATCATCTATAAACACACTTGCTTTAACAGGGTAAGAAAAAGATAAAATGAAAGATATGGTTCACACTCTTGCATTGATTAACCGCGACATGATACATTTTGCCGCACTTGCAAAAATTGACAGTTCAAAAAAGAACAAACAATATAAATCTTTGCATGACGGTTATACAAAAGCGAAGGCCAGACAATATCAACAAATGCGAACAATAAAAAGAACAAGACACAAGTAAAAAGAGATATAAAAAAAATGAAAGCAATAACAATTATTGAAAACAATCATGTGACAGGTATTGTTTACGGTACTGTTGAAATTGGCACATCTGTAAAAACTGTTCCATACAAAAAGGCAACAAATAAAAAAGTTTCTGTAAATAAAACAACAAAAACAAAACAATCGAACATTCGTTCAAACACTTATCAAAAATCTAAAAAAACAGCAAATTTGATACCTATTGCCAACGCGATAGAAACAAGAGTTTTATATCAAATTAAAAGTCCTGTTGCAAAATCAGACGCTGAAAAACGTTATAAAAAACTTTTGAAAAAATTAAACAATAAACGATCTCGTAAATTTATGTTTTCAGAAGACAGAGAAGTTATAAATGAAGCAATGGCTAAATCGCACGAACTTCGTCTGCAACATGAAGAACATATTTTAAAACAACAGCAAATAAAGTCTGCCTGGGAACAGTATCAAAAATAAGGAATAAAAAATGCAGAAATTTTTTATACAAACTTTTGGTTGCCAAATGAATGTGTATGACGGACAAAGAATTGCCGCCATGCTGGAAAAACATGGACTTACACAAACAGACAAAGTAGAAGAAGCAGATTTGATAATTCTTAACACCTGCTCTGTTCGTGAAAAAGCGACTAATAAAGTTTATTCTGCACTTGGGCGTATACGTGCTGCAAAAAAAGAATCTGCACTATTCGGGATTGTTGGTTGTGTTGCTCGCGAATCTGGTGCAGATGCTTTTAAAAGAATTCCTGAATTAAATTTTGTTCTGGGTCCACAAAGTTATCACAAGTTACCAGAAATTATAAAGAACCCAGATACAAAATTATTAAATATTGATTTAGGCGGTCTTGAAAAATTTGATGAATTACCACAAATGACAAAAACACCTTTGGTTGCTTATATCCCAATTCAAGAAGGCTGCAATCATTGTTGTACATATTGTATTGTCCCGTATACACGCGGTCGCGAATTATCACGTCCTTTTAACGATGTTGTCGCCGATACGATAAACGCGGCAAAAACAGGTGCAGTTGAAGTATGTTTTCTGGGACAAAATGTCAACGGATATAAATATACGGATGAAAACGGAAAATTATATAAACTGTCGGATTTGATTAAAGAATCCGCTAAACTGCCCGAAATCCGTCGTATACGCTTTACATCCAGTTATCCAACAGAAATGTCTAATGACCTTATAGAAATGTTCGGGCTTGAACCAAAATTATTACCATTTTTAAATATGCCTATTCAAAGTGGTTCACCACGTATTTTGAAAAAAATGAACAGACCTGACGATATAGATGCATACAAAACAATCGTAAATAAATTAAAATCTGTTCGTAGCGACATCCAAATATCTTCTGATTTTATTGTTGGGTTCCCGGATGAATCCGATGAAGATTTTGAACAAACTTTGGACATAGCACGCGAAATAAAATATATAAATTCCTATTCTTTCAAATATTCGCCACGCCCACATACTGCTGCGGCCATTATGCCAAATCAAATCAGCGAACAAATAAAATCGGTTCGTTTACAAAGATTGGATTCACAATTAAATGAAAATCAACGCGATTTTAATATGTCTTGCATCGACAAAGAAATGGTTTGTTTATTTGAAGGCGCCGACAAAACTGGACGAAATCTGGTGTACAGGACACCTTATATGCAACAATGTATTGTTGAAAAAACAGATACAGAAACACCTGTTTTGCCAACTATAAAAATCACAGATGCAAACAAAGCATCATTACGTGGTAAAATAGTCAAATCTTAAAATATTATTTTAGCATTTATTGATGCGCGATAATTCGTACCAAATTCATCGTCGAACATATCAAACACAACGTCTGCACCCGCCATGTCAACCAATGACAAGAATCCTATTTTCAATTTGCCAAAAATATCGCCACTACTCATAGTTCCAACCGTTGCGCCATATTCATATTTTATATTTTCAATCACAAAATTATATGTCACACTTCCACCAAAACGCAAATTCATATCCACATCATCATAATCAAGCACACTGAGTTTTTGAAAAACACCACCAACAAACGGAGACAAAATTAAATTATCAAATATCGTATAATCATACCCAACGTCCAATGCACCATATAACGAACCTCCGGTTGGATTATTTTTAATATCATCATCAGCATAAACATAATCTGCTTTGAATTTTGCTATATTTCCACCAAACATAGTATTAATCCAAAAATTATCTATGTCTTTTCTCACACCAAAATTCAATCCAAGAATCATTCCACCGAAATCATTTATATCATCAGTATAATGTATTTTGTTTATATTAGTGCCAATACTGAAATTAAATCCATTAAATGAATTCTTTGCGAAAAGATTCAATCCAGCCGCACTGGTATTATTTCCAAAAATATATTCAGGTATAATTCCAACAGCAACTTCTTTTCCACCCATAAACATATTGGTCATATTAAAATTGTTAATAACACGAATCGGCCGCATCAAAATATCATGATTAAATCTGTATGATAAATTCATAGCATTTTGCAATTCACCCATATTATTCGCAGCATCCATAACAGAAAATAATTTGTCATTTGGGTTATTTAACCTAAGTTCTTGTAATAAAACACCACGTTTATCATGGAAAATCTTAGAATAATCTGTCTCACGAACAATATATAATACCGCTTTGCCGTCATATCTTGATTCAACAAGAGCTTTATGTAAATTGTCCACATCTGTCAAAATCACATTTATTGTGGATATGTCTGTGACATGTGCCACAACTTCACCAGAATTAACAGTATAAGAATTAGACACATACAAAGTATTTACACCATTTAATAAGACATCCGCATTCCAATCGCGCCACTTTGCAAAATCGTCTATGACAACAGAAGAATTATTGAAAATAAATTTATCCGCCCCAGAATTTTGGATTGCATTTATATCGGCATTTTGCGAACCATCCAAATTAAATATCCATTTACCACCAACAACATCTATCGATGTAAATTCTGCATTGGAACGCACAATCTGTGTCAAAGCCCAATCATGATTTATGAACACAGAACCATTTATTTTGCCACTGTTATACAGCCTTAAATTATAAGCGCCCGCATCAATATTTGCATTTATTATCCCCTGATTTTCCAAATCCATAGACATGTCTAAACCGATTGTATTGCCATAAGACGGGGTTATAACAACGCCAGAATCCACCAAATTATAGGCATCATCAAACATTGCGACATTTTTCGATGAAACATAATGCTCTGCAAAAGCATTGAAACATAACAAAGATGAAAAGCCTACACTCAGGAATATTTTCATAACACTGTTATGTTATCATATATATAAAAATCACCTCAACAAAAAAATCCCGCGCTGAACGGGATTTTGAAATAAAAAAACGAGAAAAGGTTTTTAGAACAAATAACGAATACCAACATCGCCACTGAAATTATGCATACCAGAAGCAACATCAATATAGTTATAACGGGCCGCGATATCAACCTTCCAACAACCGAAAGGCATTGCTAAACCCAATGTTCCCATACCAGAGAATCTTGTATTATTTCTACTTTCTTCATATCCGGCTGCTGACGCTTTTGTATCTATGAACGCCATACCAGCACCAATACCTGCGAAAGGTTGGATATATTTATAACTGCCCAATTCCATATAAGCATTGGCCATCAATTCAATGTTTTTAGATGAAACATTAACATCTTCTAAATCGCCAAAACTTGCATGTTTATTGCCCTTTGTAAAAAGCGAACCTTCGATTTCAATACGCGCTGTGTCATACATAGCCAAACCAAGGGCTGCACGTGCTTGATACAAATTTTGAGATACGCTTTCTTTTTCACCATTAAAGTTATAATTTAAATTACCGTATGTAGCACCGCCACGCAATGCAACGTATGGTAATATGTCCCACCCAAGGAAATTGGATGTTTGTTGTTCATAGGCATAACCACCTGCGAATGCTGGTGCTGCCAATAATACTGCCATAGATGTGGCAATAAGTTTTTTCATAAGTTTCTCCTTTTGTTGCTGATTAATCTCAACACTTTGTATTCTATCAAATGATATACAATATTTACATAGGCATGTATCCATAGGAAACAATGCTTAACGCCACAAAATCAGCCGCATACAAGTTTTTATGAAATTAATTTTTTTATAACATAATCCGCCAACATTAAACCAAAAACACCTGTGATTGTTATAATGGAACCAAATTCACGTCCACCATTTATTTGTGGACTGGCATTTTCAGTCGAATAAACAACATCAAAATTCGGTATGTTTTCTTCACGAACAATTCGCCTTATCTTAGAAGCCAAAGGACACACAGAAGTTTTTAATATTTTTTCAATTTTAATTTTTGTTATGTCTGTTTTTCGTGCTGCGCCCATACTGGAAACAAAAGGCACATTATTATTAACGCACCATTTATATAATGCTATTTTAGACGGCACAACATCTATTGCATCAATAACAAAATCAGGTTTTACATCTAAAACAGTATTTTCATCAAAAAATATATCATATACATCAACTACGATTTCTGGGTTTATATCAAGAATTCTTGATTTAGCGACATCAACTTTTGATTGTCCCAGCGTAGAATCAAGTGCAAATAATTGACGGTTTATATTTGATTCTTCGACTTTATCAAAATCGATTAAGATTAAATGCCCTATTCCACTGCGTGCCAATGCTTCAATTGCAAAAGAACCAACCGCACCACAACCAACAACCATAACGGTTGATTGTTTTAATTTTTCAATATTTATTTCACCCAACAATAAAGAAATACGATGCAATCTATCCATTTTTCAAAACCTTTTTAGTATTATTATAAATTATTTCTGGCATATTTGAATTTTGTTTTATTTGTGCGATTTTATCCACAACATTTGATAATAATATATTTGATTTTCCATCGGTTTCAACCAAAATACAATCAAGCGGTGTTTGCTCTATACGGCAGATTTCGTTGTGTTTATCAATACGATGATAAGAAAACATGAAATTATAATTATTCAATAAAGTTTGTAAAATCTTTTCATTTCCATTAAAATCATGTGCAACAATAATTG
The DNA here is from genome assembly GCA_045648665.1 of Candidatus Enterousia sp. Classification (GTDB taxonomy): domain Bacteria; phylum Pseudomonadota; class Alphaproteobacteria; order Rs-D84; family Rs-D84; genus Enterousia. The sequence continues at coordinate 38,586 of JAZROL010000009.1, forward strand.
GCAACTCACATTTTTTATAACGTTTCAATATTTGTAATATTTTATCCCATGCACCAACACAATGTAAAAACACGCTTCGTTTTAATTTAATTGCTATCTCAAATTGTTTAATAAAAACATCAATTTGATGTTCCATATTTGGTTTGTATTTATCCAAACCAATTTCGCCAACCATAAAATTCCGATTCGTTTTAAGAACATTTTCTAACCGCAATTCAAAAACATTTTTCAACTTATCAACAGACCAAGGATGAACACCAAAAGCACCATAAATTTTTTTATCTTGATTCATTAAATTGATTAATCTTTGCCATTGCGATTCATCAGTTGTACAACACACAGTCCCCACAACATCATTTTGTATATTGTGTGTTATGTAGTCAATATGTGAATGTGCATCTATGTATTTTATCATTATGTTTTCAGAATATAATTTTACCCAGAAAATTCAACATATTTTTTGATACAAACAACTCTTTTTCGCATACTCATTGTCGAACAAGGGTTCTCATCCATCTGCGCTTTAAAATAAAAACGACCACTTTCGTGGTCTTTTTATTTTGGTGGACGCGCAGGGATTCGAACCCTGGACCCACTGATTAAGAGTCAGTTGCTCTACCAACTGAGCTACGCATCCAGTGCTGCAAATTATACCTATTTTTTCCCTAAATGCAAGTTTTTATGATAAACACCTCGCTTATCCTTCAAAAAACGTTCTATACGCATTGTTTCCTGGGCTTAGGCATTCAAACCTGACGATATCTTGTAATCATTATTGTAGAATATACCTGTAACCACACAAACTAAAAAAGGAGAAAACACATGAAAACTAAAAACTTATTCGTAATCGCGTCACTTTGTGGCGTTATGTCATTGTTGGGCGGATGTGTCACATGCCCTGGCCCAAATCCACAAGGACAACACGAACAATACAAAAAAGAAAAACACCATAAACATCACAAACAAGAACCAATCATATTCCAACAAAAATATTCTGGTTCTGACGTGCACAATGTAAAAGCAAACATGTACACACGTTCAATGCGTGGTGGTGAATCAGAAATGGGATTTATCAAATTCAAAGAAACAGAAGATGGATTAAAAATGTGGGTTGATTTGATTGATTTGCGCCCTGGTAAAATTTACACAGCCCAGGTTTATCAATGTTGGAACTGTAACAACGGCATCTGTTGTAACACGGAAGCCATGTCGGTTGACCTGCCAAGTATCAGCACAGATAACGCCGGACGCCTGCAACAAACATACATTGTTCGTGGGTTAACAGCAAACCAATTAAACAATGCAAAATTAGTTTTAACACGTGACGGCGGATACAAAGCCGCATGGGGCACATTGAAACAATAATTATAAAACCGCAAAAAATAACAGGGTGTATCTTCCGCACCCTGTTTTTATTTCTTTAAATACTGTATCGGGTTATACGGTTTTGTTCCTTTGCGGATTTCAAAATGCAGTTGTGGTTTATCAACCTTGCCTGTTTTACCAACTTTACCTATTTGTTGACCAACACTAACTTTTGTTCCGCGTTTTACATTCATAGAATCCAAATGTGCATACACAGTCATCCACCCATCACTGTGTTGAATAATTATCAAATTACCCATACCTTTGACTTCGTTACCGGCATACGCCACAACCCCATTTTCAGCCGCCTTAACCGGGGTCCCAAAAGATGCGAAAATATTTATACCATCATTAACCAAGCCGCTGTTTTTCAATCCAAAGCCGGACAAAATCGGTCCCCGCACCGGCCACGAAAACTTCGAATTTGATCGCGCAATTATTTTTTGTGATTGCTGTTTTACTTTCACAGATTGCGCCTTGGATACGACAGGTTTCGCCGTATTGACCGTTTTTGAACTTACCTGTTTTGTTTCTTTCTTAACAGGTTGTTGTTTTTGGGTTTGTTGTTTTGTTATCTGCTTTACAGTTTTTGCCGGTGTTATTTTTGCTTCTTTTATTTTTGGCTGTGTCGCAATTCTGTTTACCGCAACAGTTTGAACTTTATCCAATGTTGGGACTTTTAACTTTTGTCCTATAGACAAAGTAAACGGTGCAGATATTTTATTTAACACCGCCAAATCATTGACTGGGATTTCATATTTACGCGACAAAGAATACAAGGTATCTCCCTTTACAACAACTATTTCCTGTAAATCCACTCGTGTTTCCCCGGTTGGTTTGATTTCTGGTTTTGCAACTGCAATTTTTTCTTGTTCAATCTGCTGCACTTTTTCAACAGAAATTACATTTGGAATTTCTTTTACTGGAGCGGACCCCTTCACTTCTGGGGCACGTGTTGTTAATTTTTGTCCTATGGATAAAGTATATGGTTCACGTATATTATTTATCCTTGCAAATTCATCCACGGTCATATTATTTTTACGCGCCAAAGAATAAACAGTATCACCCTTTGCAACAATAATAACACCATCGTCTTTTACTTCTTGCACAACTTCTTTAGCTTGCATTTCTTCAATAGGCTTTTCATCAACAACCGTATTTCCGCCGTATACAGGCACAATCAAATAATCATCATAAACTGTTTCTTCCGCTTTTGTTTCGGTTTGGTCCTCTTGTCCCGCATCTGTTGATTCTTCATCTTGCGGAACAAGAACATAATCATCAACACTGGCGTATAAAACATAATCATCTATATTTGCAGAACCGTACAATTCCGGCGACGCATAAACACCATAATCAGTCACCGCAGAATTATATATCTCGGGCTGACTTACCGGGTCGGCTAATAATGCTGGATATCTATTTTCTATGAACATACCGATATTATCCGGTATAGATGCAATTTTTGGACGTAAATCACACGCGCACAAAACAATTGTGCAAAAACCACATATAAAATGATTTAACATTCTCACGTATCGAATTATATCACAAAAAAAGACCAAATAAAACTACTTAACGTCTTTGTTCATAAACAATAGACTAATTTCAAAAAGCAACCACATAGGCACAGCCAACAATACTTGCGACACTATATCTGGGGGTGTTAAAACAGCAGCCATAATAAATATTAAAACGATAACATAGCGGCGGGATTTAGATGCTGTTTTTTTGGATAACAACCCTGCCCTGTTTAACAATACCAATACCAAAGGCAACTGAAAAGCAATACCGAACACCTTTAACAAACCAATTGCAAAAGCCAGATATCCACGCACAGTTGGCACCAATACCGCAGGCACAGAACCGTATCGTGTTAAATCAATAAAAAACTTAAATACAAATGGGAACAAAATATAAAAAGCAAACGCCGCACCAGCAATAAATAAAACCGGTGACAAAACAAATATAGGAATTAAAAACTGTTTTTCATTTTTGTGTAATCCTGGCGCAATGTATGCCCATATATGCCACATTAAAACAGGTATAGTTATTATCAACGCGACCAATGTGGCCAAAGAAAATTGAATCATCAAAGCATCAGAAAGTCCGGTATAAAGCAATTCTGCACTATTCCATACTTTTATCAACGGAACTGTTAAAAAACTTTCGACAAAAGGTGCAACAATCCACCCAAACCCAAAAGCAAACACAAATACCAACAAAGTCCACAGTATTCTGCGCCGTAATTCTGAAAAATGTTGCAGCAGTGTCATTTTCATTTTTTTCGTTTTTTTGTTTTCTTTACTTCTTTGTTAAATACATCTTTTGTCGCATTTTGAATTAAATCATCTATTGGTTTTTCTATATCCAATCTGTGTTGAATTTGTTCACTATAATCAGACAACTTCCAAACCAATTCACGAATATATTTAAACACACGCGCCAAACAACGCGCTACATCTGGCCAATGTTTTGCAGGCACAACGCAAATTGCAACCAATAATATTACTAAAAATTCAGTCCAACTGATTCCAAACATACATTAACCTTAGTCATAAAAATCATCACCGTCATTAGTGGATACCGTTTTATGACGCGATAATTGGAAATAATATTTGCCAAAATCTTTTTTGTTTTTTAAATCATTAAACACAACATCTGTTTTACTAGACGTTGCATCTAACACAGACCAAGATTTTAGTTTCACAGGATTTTTATCAAACACAACCGTCATAGAGCCAAGGCCTTCTTGACCTTTTAAATTCAATTTCAAAGAAAAATCATTTTTGCCATTTAATGTTTCAACAACATTTATATCCGCATTTTGTAAATCTATTGTTTTACGCACCAGAATACCCGCCGGTGTACTGGTCAAAGGAACAGTTGTAATTTGATCTAAAGATTTATCATAAAAATACAAATCTTTACCATCTGAAATTAATTGTATAGGAGCATCTTTGTAATCCAAACGCACACGACCAGGGCGCAACATAGAAAAAGTACCGGTTTGTTTCTTTCCGTTTGCAATCTGTGTAAAACCACCCTGTAATCCAGTTATAGAATTTAAATATTTTTCTGCATTTTGAACCAAAGTTTTATCAACCGCGGCGTTTGCGACAGCAGAAAGAAATAAACAAACAATGCTTATAATTATTTTTTTCATTTCTACATCCCCTTAAATGCGTTAACTATTTTTTCGTGTACATTATCATAACTGTCCAGCACCACAGCCCCCGCAGCGCACAAATGCCCACCGCCCCCGAGAGATTCTGCAATCTTAACAATAGGTTTTCTTTTACTGCGAATTGAAACACCTATTTGGTTTTCCTTTTGTTCTTTTAAAAACACAACAAATTCAACACCATGTATTTGTTGTAATAAACCCAATACTAATTCACCACGTCCATCTAGTTTTTTATAATCAGGTTGACGTACAGATGCAATCACTAAACGATTCTTTAAAAGAAATTCTGCATTAGCAACCGCCCCAGATTCAACCAACACTGTTCTTTTGTCTTTGTTATGCAATAAATTAACCAAATATGTGACATCTGCCCCGGCGTCAACCAAATCAGCAGCATCACGCATCACGTCACTGTGACGAACAAATTTAAACCCACCAGTATCAGTAATAAGCCCCAACATTAATAAATTGATAACATCTTTGTTCATCTGCCACCCGGCATCACGCGCAACATTAAAAATAATTTGAGCAGCAGCGGCCTTTTCCGCATCATCAAAACACAAATTTCCAACAACATCTTCGTTAATATGATGGTCAAATTCTATTACAAAATCAGCTTTCTCTATAAATGGCGCAGCGCCACCTAAATGATTTCTTGTTCCATAATCAACCAATATAAACAAATCATATTTAGTGTTTTCTGGAATTTGATTATGAAAAATCGCTTTGCTTCGAAGAGGAATATAAGCCAAATCTTTTGGTATGTTACCATCATAAATGACCGTAGGTTCTTTACCGAAATTAACATTTATCAATTCCATCAAAGCCAGCGCAGAACAAACAGAATCACCATCTGGGTTTTTATGCCCACAAATTGCGATTGATTTTGCGTTTTTTATTTTATCTATTAAAACTTCTATCTTTTCCATCATAATGCCATATCTTCCAATGTAAACTGTACAGTCACATGACCATTGTATTCGTTTTCTTTAAGTTTGCCTAACATCTGTATTTTAGTATTTGTATTCATATCGTCCAGTAAAAAATCACCTATCGGGGTTCCAACCAAATTAAACCCAACAAAAGGCAACTGACCGCCATTACTTGTTTTAATGACACCACGCAGATGCGCCCCATTTCCCATAACGGTTGCAAATTTTAATACCCCACCTTGTAAAACCAAGGTTGGTTCCGGGTTATTTTGTCCAAATGGTGCCAAAGACTTTAATTTTTCAACCAAATTCATATTTGCACCACCAGCATCAATTTGTGCATCCACGAAAATTTCAGGTATCGGCCTGACACCGTTTAATTGTTTTTTTACGGCATTTTCCAAAAATTCACAAAACTCTTGTTCTTTATCAACATTTAATGTGAATCCTGCCGCAGCAGCGTGTCCGCCACCTTCAACCAAAATCCCGGCAGCAATTGCATCATGAATTATTTTTCCTAAATCTATTTCAGGTATAGACCGCCCAGAACCATTAATAACACCATCATTACGAGTCGCAACACATGTTGGTAAATTATATTTATCTTTTAAACGTCCGGCGATAATACCCATAACACCACCATGCCATTTATCACCACAAACAAAAAGACTACAATTTCCATTTTTACAACATGTATCTGCTTTTTCATTTGCGTCCAACATAATAGCGTTTTGGATATCAATTCTGTCTTGGTTCATCTTGTTTAATTTATTTGCCAAATCATTAGCGATCAAAGGATTATCTGTTAACAATAATTCCAATGCTGGCGCAGCAGAATCAAGGCGTCCCGCAGCATTAAGACGTGGTCCCAACCCGAAACCAACTGCATATACAGACGGATGTTTTATCCCGGCAACATCCATCAATGTCCGCAATCCTAGATTTTGCCGCAACCCCATAACTTTTAAACCGGTTGACACAAAAGCCCTATTTAACTCAATCAATGGCATAGTATCACAAATTGTCCCCATTGCGACCAAGTCCATATAATTCAATAAATTAATTTGCGGACGATTTTCTTTGAAAAAATTTCTGTTCTTTAATTCCCTGTTTATGGCAACCAAAGTCAAAAAAGCCACCCCAACACCTGCCAAAAAATCGAGTCCAGAATTATCATCAATACGTTTTGGATTAACAACCGCATCAGCATCAGGAAGCACAGTATCAGGCGAATGATGATCCGTCACAACGACATGCATTCCCTGTTGTTTAGCATATTCTACCTCTTTTAAACCACTGATACCGCAATCAACAGTAATTAATAAATCAACACCATCTTTCGCGATTTGTTCAACGGCGGCGATATTTAACCCATATCCTTCTCCTTCACGAGTCGGCAAATGCCAGGAAACATCCACACCCAATTCACGCAAATATTTTACAAAAACCGCAGTGGAAGTAATACCATCTACATCATAATCGCCATAAATAGCAATTTTTTTATTTTCGCAAATTGCATCCGCTATTTGAACAGTTGCTTTATCCATGTCTTTTAATACAAATGGATCGGGCATATATTCTTTGATAGAAGGATTCAAAAATCGCTCAATGTCCAACTCGCCCGTAATACCACGAGCAACCAAAATATTTTTTATCAAATCATCAGCATTATTAAAATCCAAATTTAGATTATAATCATCTGCCATCGTCCATGTTTTTCCCAACATAGACTTTTCTACTATCTTACGCACTGCTATACTCTTTTTTTTATTATCAGTGCTATTATAACCTAAATTTATTCAAATAGCAACGGCATGATTCCGTCAAGTATTGCGCCCGCCGTTGGAACAGCATTCCACGCAGCAGTTCTCCAATTTCCAGATTCTTCCGTCCCATGCGGTTCATCTAACATAATAATTATTATATACTGTGGTGCAGAAACCGGGAACACCCCAGTAAACACTGTAACATTTCTATTTTTATCTATTGTTCCATCAGCATTTCTTTTTTCTGCAGTTCCTGTTTTTCCTCCTATTTCAATACCCTGGACACGAACTTTTCTTGCTGTTGTTTTTTCAGCAATATTAAACATTATCTCTCGTATTTTTGCAGAAATTTTTGCATCTAAAACTCTTTCGCCACGAACAGCACCAATATTTCTTTTTAACAAAGTTGGATAAATATATATTCCACCATTTGTGACAGCATTAACAGCCAACAACAAATGCATAGGTGTCACAGCAATTCCATGCCCAAACGCAGCGGTTGCTTTTTCTGTTGGCCCCCAGTTTTTATACGTCATTGATTTTTCAGTTTTACCAAATTCCAAATCCAATGGTTTATCTAAATTCAGTCTGTGAAAGAATTCTTTCTGTGCGCCTTCCGGCAAATCAAGAGCAATACGTGCACTTCCAACATTGCAAGAATGCAACATAATTTCAGGCGCCTTCATTTTTCGTATACCTTGTTTTTTTATAACATCCCGCTTAAACGAAGAAACGTCATCAATAGGCTTTCTCATAGCCTTGTGTCCGTATTTGTCATAAATCATCAAAGGTTCATCTATTTTATAATCTTTATTTTGCAAACCATTTTCATACGCCAATGCAGTATTAAATATTTTAAATATAGATCCCATTTCAAAGTTATCACGCAATAATTTAAATCTGCGCGTTTTTACAGGAATAGCATTTATATTATTTGGGTCAAAATCCGGTATCTGTACCATCGCAATCATTTCCCCGGTTGCAGAATTCATCAACATACCCATCGCACCCTTTGCACGATATTTATTCATAGCAATAGTTAACTGTTCATGGAATATATTTTGTATCCTGGAATCAATAGACAATTTTAAATCATCATTGTTTTCACGTAAATATTTATCATAAGTGTATTCTACACCTTCCAAACCGGCATCTTTACCAGAAAAACCGACCACATGTGCAAAAATATTTTTTTGTGGATACTTACGGATAGTAAATTCTTCTATTTCAAAACAATCAAATCTCTTATTCGCGTCATTAACAATTTTTATTTGTTCTTCTGGCGCTTGTTTTTTTATATAAACACCGGCACGTCCGGAACGTATTAGATTCAACGCATCACCCACACTATAATCCATTGGTGCAATATCATGAATTAAACGCGCAACATCATTAACATATTTTTCTTTGACACGTGGTGGATATAATTTAACGTTTCCAGTCTTTACACTTTTTGCCAACACCACGCCATTTCTATCAACTATATCCGCGCGTTGTTCAATAACAGCACCATTGAAACCAACCCGGACATAATCATTACTTTGCAATCCTAATTGGAAAGTCCGCACAATAAATCCCAGAAATACAACGGCAAAAATTCCACGTATTATATGCAAACGATTCGCACTGTCGCGATTATAAACAGCACCTTTGAATTCATGTGGTAAAATATCTTTCCCTATATCAAACATTATTGTTCCGCCACTGGAATATCATTTATATGAACTGTCTTACTGTACGCAACAACCTCCGCCTTTGGGTTTGCACCTATCACAGAACTACGCAAACTATCTGCCGATGAAAGTGCTGAAAATCTGGTTTGCGCTATTGAATATTCATGTCTGACATTTACCATAACCCGTCGCACACTTTTTAAATTATTATTTTGTTCACGATAACAAACCTGTAAAATTTGGATAACAGCAATAACGACCAAAATCATAGCCATACCGATATTAAACATTTTTTCATCATCGCGCATAAAAACAATCCTTTCCTTGCTATATATGATATCACAAATTCTTAAAAAAACTAACTATAGATTGAATACCATTTAATCGCGCGGCACCAAAATTCAAATTTAATGCATTAAATTCGCCAATTAAATCCATCTGTTTTATTTCTTTAACGCTTTTCCCATCAATTATAGATAAAATTATAGCGACAATTCCACGCACCATAGCCGAATCGGCAGCACCGTAAAAAACACCATCTTTTTGGCATATTTTGACAAACGAAGAACAGCCTAGTATCTCGGTACACTCTGCATCATCAGGTACACAAGACAGAGATTTTCCAAAATCCATAACCATTTCCAGTTTTTCCACCGGATTTGATGTCAAAGATAAAATTTTTTTCATTTCATCAAAACGCATTTTACCAACCCTGCTCTGTTAAATCTAAATCTATACGTGCAGATTCAGACATCTTGGATAAATCCCACGCGGGGTCCCATACTAATTTTACATCTACCTTTTTACCACCAGCCACTGTTTCAACATTTTCCTTAACTTGCTGCAAAATATCTTCCATCATTGGACATGTTGGGCTGGTAAAAGTCATATCTATCACAATTTTTTCATCTTCTATATTTATATCATAAATCAAACCCAAATCCCAAATATTCACCGGAATTTCAGGGTCATATATTTTTTTTATCTCGTCTATAATTTTTTCACGCAAATCGTTCATAACTAATCCAATATTTTCCGAATCGTATCAACAACATACCTGGCATCATCCATTGTATTCCATGGTCCAACAGAAATTCGCACAGAACCATCAATACCTAATCTTTTATGTATCCAAGATGCACACATATTTCCAACACGCACACAAATATCATGTACACCCAACAAAGCCCCAAAATCCAACACATGCATATTATCAATGACAAAATCTATGATACAGGCATCACGTTGTGTCATCATTTTTATATGTGGAATATTTATCAATTCATCATACATATAATGAATTAAATCCATACCGCCATCCCAATTTGACACATATTTGATTGCATTTGGAAAACCAATTATTTGTGTCAGTGGCAAAGTACCCGCTTCAAATTTCTGGACACCAGAATTTAAAATCCAATTATTATCATCAATAATTTTATTCACCATCCCACCACCAAATTTATCCGGTGTCCATTTATTTACATCACGAATATACATAACCCCAACACCGGTATCTGCACCAATTTTATGTCCAGAAAAGCAAAGAAAATCACAACCCCATTTTTTAACATCTATTTTTTTGTGTGCTACATATTGCGCCGCATCCACGACAGTTATCACGTTTGGATTTTTTTGTCGTGCTATGCGAATTATTTTTTCTACATCTTGTGCGACCCCTAAAACATTGGACATAGCTGTTATAACAAACACATCACAGACCGGAATTTTATCAATATCTATATTTAAGTTTTTATCTAAATCGCAATTAACTATTTTGCATTTATTGTCTTTTGCCAAAGCCATCCATGGCAAACGAGCACTGTGATGATCCAAATCAGATACCGCAACAATCGGGCAATTAAACCGCCCAGATAACATAATAATATTTGCAATTCTATTCAAAGCATCTGTTGCACCAGACACAAAAACGATATTTTCAGGTTCAGCGCCAATAAAATCAGCCACAGCCGCCCGCGATTGTGCAACCAATTTATCGACATTGCCTGCACGTTCACAAACACCCCGCCCAGCGTTAGCGTAAGAATTAGTTAAAAAATCAACCTCGCTTTCTATCACAGATTGTGGTTTCAACCAACTGGCACTGGCATCCATATAGACGATTTTTTTCATGTGGTTTTTCTCTTGCTTTTTGATACGATTATAATAAACTTTAACAAAATATCAACCAACACAAGGAGAAAAAAACATGGCACTTAAACACGCAAATGATGAAACATTTGAATCTATGACCGCATCTGGATTAACATTGGTTGATTTCTGGGCATCTTGGTGTGGACCATGTCAAATGTTTGGGCCGATATTTGAATCTGTATCGGAATCAAATCCTGATGTGAATTTTGTAAAATTCGAAATAGATGACACAAACCGACGTACACCTGCTAAATTTGGTATTCGCAGCATCCCAAGTGTTCTGGCCTTCAAAAACGGTGAATTAAAAGAAGCCCGCACAGGATTGATGGATGATGACACATTAACACAATGGATAAACGAATTAAAGGCATCTTAAAATGGCAAAAAAGAATTATAAAAATATTGAATTAGCACCAAAATATACACCAAAAAAATCAGAACCATATATGTGTCCCGAACAATTGGCGTATTTTTATCAAATCTTGAACACACAACGCGAAGAAATAATAAATGATCGCGAATCGGTTTTGAACGATGTCCGTATGGCAGAAAAAAGCGAATCGGCTGTTGGTGATGAACAAGATAAAGCATCCGCAGAACAAGAATTAACAATGAATTTACGTTTATCCGAAAGAAACGCCAATTTATTACAAAAAATAAATTCCGCATTGGAAAGAATTGAAAATGGCACTTTTGGATACAGTGTTATATCTGGGGACGAAATTGGTTTACAAAGGATGTTGGCACGTCCTTTGGCTACTATGACACTGGAAGAACAAGAAGAATACGAACAAAAAAGAAAATAAAAAATACCGCCTGAACAACAGGCGGTTAAATTTTTATTATTTCGCCTTTTTCTTTGCGGGCGATTTTTTTGTTGCTTTTGGTTTTTCTTTAACTTCATCTTTAAATGTTTTTATACCATTAGCAATATTCTTAGCCATAGCTGGTATCTTAGCAGACCCAAACAAAATCAACACTAATCCAACAATTAAAATTATTTCCCATAAACCCCATCTCATATTTCACCCCTTTTGGTTTATTTAGTCACATAACAATCCAAACCGTCTGATTTAGCATTTCTGCAAAAACCATTTGCATCGGTAGCATTTTGGAATGCAATACGCAATCTGTACGTGGTTTGACCTTTGACTTCTGCTGCCAAAATCACAAATTGTTTACCAGCAAACAATCCGGCATGTGCATTACGTATCTTTTGTTCTGCGGCCTGGGCCAATGCACGTGTGCTGTATGAACCAAACTGCACATATATACCGCCGTTGCTAGCACTGACTTGTGGTTTTGCCACTTTCTTTGGTGCAGAAATCTTCTGTGACGCAGGTTTCTTTGCAACAGGTTTTGGTTGTGGCGCAAGTTCTGGTTTTGCCTCTGCTTTATCAGGATTGAAAGTCACTTCTTTTCTATCCGCAACAACACGTACTGGTGTCCCGTTTTCTTCTATTGGTTTAACCTCTGGTTTCGGTTGTGGTGCAGGTTCTGGCTTTGCCTCAACCTTTTGTTCGACAGGTGCCGGAACAACTTCCACTGGTTTAGACGGAACATTCAAATCTGCCACAGGTTGTGGTTGCGCATCATTCACAACAACAGGCGTATCTAAATCAACACTGACACTGGTTCCCGAATCGCCACCAATGCGTGCAATTATAATCCAGGTTGCCAATACGATTATCGCAAATCCCAGCCCCATTAACAGCCATGGTTTCTTTGGGCGTGGCGCGGTAAAAGGCGCAGCCTCTGGCAATGCATCAACGCCAGCATCACTTTCTAAATCTAATAAATCTAAATTTTCATCTTGGTTCATGATGTTCCCTCTTTTGAATTATCATGAACACATTATATCATAAAAAAACGTTATAACCAAATTATTTTGGCATATTTCCAAAATTAGGTGGCACAATCAATTTATGGTTCGATTCAATGATTGGTTCAGATTCACATTTATGACTGCAACCCGCAACGCAAACAACAGAAATCAAACCGATTAATAAAACTATTTTTCTCATATCCTTTGTTCCTTTATATATAAGGGGCGCGAAAAAATATCGCGCCCATTTTTTACATTGGCATTTTAATTGCGTTAACCATATATTCAACAAATTCAGCCAAAGATTTAATTTCTTGCCCTTCTTTGCCCAAATAACGCAATGCAACAGTATTATCCGTCATTTCTTTTTCGCCAACCACTGCGATGATTGGTGTTTTTGCCAAAGACAATTCGCGCACTTTATAATTAACTTTTTCATCACGCAAATCGGCGCGTGCATAAACACCTGCCCCACGTAATTTGTCAACAACAACATTCGCATAATCTTTGTATTTTTCAGATATAGGAACAACCACTACAGGTTCTGGTGACAACCACAAAGGTAAATTCCCCCCGGTTGATTCCAATAACACACCAATAAAACGTTCAATAGACCCCAACATCGCACGATGCAACATAATAGGACGATGTTTCTCACCATCTTCACCAATATACGAAACATCAAAACGTTCTGGTAAATTCATATCCACCTGGATTGTTCCGCATTGCCATTCACGCCCCAGCGCATCACGCAAAACAAATTCTAATTTTGGTCCATAAAAAGCGCCTTCACCTGGATTAATTTCAAAAGCATATCCATGTGTCGTTAACGCATTAGACAAAGCATTTTCGCATAAATCCCATATTTCATCTGAACCAATACGTTTTTCCGGACGCGTTGAAAGATAAATTTTAACTTCACTAAAACCGAATTTTTTATAAATATCTAAAATGAATTTCAAAGCATCTATACATTCTGCTTCCATTTGTTCTGGGGTGCAATATATATGTGCATCATCTTGTGTAAATTCACGAACACGTAATAATCCCATCAATGAACCAGACGCTTCATAACGATTAACTTTGCCAAATTCCGCCAAACGCAACGGCAAATCACGATACGAACGAATTCCCTGTTTAAAAGTCAAAACACTACCAGGACAATTCATAGGTTTAATACAAAACACTCGATCATCTTGTGTTTTTCCAGAATAATTATGTGCACCATATTTTTCCCAGTGACCAGATGTTTCCCATAAAACTCTGTCCATCACAGAAGGCGTACATATTTCAACATAACCTGCCCTTTCCTGACGAGCACGCATATATTCAATCAATTTACGATAAATTCTATACCCTTTGTCATGCCAAAACACTGCACCAGGCGCATATTCAGGTTCAAAATGGAACAAATCCATATCTTTTCCAAGTTTACGATTATCGCGGGCCGCGGCCTCTTCTTGAATTTTTAAGAAATTATTTAATGCATCGGCACTTTCAAACGCGTCAACATAAATACGTTGCAACATTTTATTTTTAGAATCGCCTTTCCAGTAAGCACCCGCTACAGATCTTATTTTAAAACCATCGCGTGGTAAATCCTTGGAAGACGCAACATGTGGACCACGGCACAAATCAGTAAAATCACGGAAAGTGTAAATAGACAACACTTCACCATTTGCATCATATTCATTTAACCATTCCATTTTATATGGTTGGTCTTTGAATAATTCTTTGGCTTCATCAATAGATATTTCACGTTTTTCAAAACGACCATCAGATTTAATCAAAGATTTCATTTCTTTTTCAATGGTTGCAAAATCTTCTTCGCTGAATCTGTAATCAGTATCAAAGTCGTAATAAAACCCATTTTCAATAGCAGGCCCACCTGCAAATTTGACATCTGGATGTAATTTTTTCACCGCAGCCGCCATAACATGTGCCAATGAATGACGAATTGTTTCAATTGGATAAGACATAATTTACCTTCTTTTTTCTTATTATCTTTTTTAATTAATTGCCTGGTTATTATAATACGCGCGAAAATTTATCGCAAATAAAAATCTATACCCCCAAAGGGGTTGTAGTAGTCAATGTCAAAAAGCAACATAATCTATAAATCATACCCGTATGATATTACTATTTATTACAAAAGTCAAAAAAATCCGCTTTTTTCAACAAAAGCGGATTTTTTTCAATCTTTAATCCAAATCTCTTATAAGACCTTCTAGTCGCGATAAACTTTCCTCATCATTCAGCGCAGATGCTATCTCGAACGCAGATCTCAAATCATTTCTGGCCGCATCTATTTTACCTAAATTCAAATTCAATGCCGCAGACTTTTCAAAATAAGACATCGCTAAACTTGATTGTTCTTCACGTTCTTCCTGGGTCGGCAAAGCCTGAATTTGTTCAGAAATCACACGAACAGCAGATGTATAATCGTTAATTGCTTTTTCATATTCACCCATTGCAGTATATGCTTCTGCGCGTTCTGCATAAACATTTGCCGAAACATTTCCTTCTGCACGCGCCAATGAATTAGTATAATCAGCTATTGCGCCCTCCCAGTTTTTCATCCACAAATTCAACTGGCCACGCTTTGCATACAAATTACGCATAGACAAAATATCAGATGGCTTTACAGATTGTGCAGCCAGCGCATTATTTATGTCGTTCATTGCACCTTCGTAATTTTCAAGACGCGAATTCAATAAATATCTATCATAAAAAGCAACAGCGTTCATACCGTCCATTTCAATAGCAGAGTTAAAATCTTCCAATGCTTTTGGATAATCACCCATCTGCATATATGCTTCGCCACGCAAAGTATAAACGTTTGAATTAGCATTAGCATCAACAGCCGTATTCAATTCAGCAATTGCTTCATCAATATTGCCAACGACTAATTTTTCTTTTGCAGAATTAACATAATCTTCCGGTTGCATCAACGCTTCTTCTGTGATTACAACATTACGAACCGTTGGATGCAAAAATTCATGACTGCGTCCCAAAATATAAAAAGTTGCCGCAATAAAGAACAAAATTATGAACCAATAAACATATATAGTCCATGACCAAATACCGCAACTAGAGCTTGCATTTTCCTTTGCCTGAACACTTTTAACTGTTGCAGTTGTCTTGATTTTTCTTGTGTTTTTCTTTTGTTTCATGGAAATCTCCCTTCCCTGTTATTTTGATTCTAGCAATTTTTTTACAACCAGGTCAACTGTTTTCGCATCAACTTTTGAAATTTTTCCAACTTTTAAATCACCTATATTTATTATTCCATACGAAATACGATGTAACGCAACAACTGGCGAACCAATATGTTTCAAAACGATTCGAATTTCATTTTTCTTTCCCTCTGTCACCGTGATACGCAAATGTGTTTCATCAATTATTTCTATTTTCATAGGACGGTATTTTACACCATCAACCATTACACCTTTGCGTGCAATATCTAAACCTTTTTTCGTATATTGATTAACAGTCGCAATATAAGTTCGCGGAATATGATTTTGTGGCAAAGACATCTGGCGCGCCAAATCACCATTATTAGTCATCAATAATAAACCGGTGGTTTTATAATCCAATCGACCTATGTATTTCAAATTATGATATTTTTCATCTAATACATCATATATAGTTTTTCTGCCCTCTGGGTCTTTAGCAGTAGTCATAGTATTAATTGGTTTATGAAACATATATAATTCTGTTTTATCATTTGGTTTAATTTCTTTACCGTTTACACAAACAACTTCATCACCACTAATAAAAAACACAGGTGTATCAACAACAATTCCATTTACAGAAACCGCACCTTTGTTTATTAACTCTTCCGCGCCACGTCGCGAAGCAATCCCACAATCCGCCAGATATTTAGATATTCGCACTGTCATTATTTAAAACCTTTGCTATTGCAACGACGGCGGCAACTTCCGCACGCAAAACAGTTTTTCCAAGGGATATTTTATTAACGCCACCGCTATCTATTTTTGCAAATTCATCGGGGGAAAATCCGCCCTCTGGCCCAATTAATATTTTTGCATTTGTTCCAAAAGAATCTTTTACATCAACACCATGTGCCGCACGTTCATCTGCGACAATTACATTCGTTAAATCTAATTCAGCAAATTTTATTGGTGGCAATAATTCTGGAACACTGTTTCGCCCGGATTGTTCTGCGGCCTCTATTATAATTTTTTTCATACGTTCCCAATTGATATGTCCAGCCACAGTTCGCGCTGTTATAACTGGTTGAAAACATTTAACCCCCATTTGCGTTGCCATATTTAATAAATCATCTAACCTTTTTATAGGTGCAAAACAAAGCGTTAAATCATTACCCGGATCAACATGTTCTGTTTTATCTCCTATTATAATAAGATTATTATCATCTGATAAATGTGCATTATATTCAATACCGTCATTAAAAACCAAACAGTTATCAGTTCGCATTACGCGTCGCAAATAATGAACCACGTTTTTATCAGCGGGTATATTTTTTCCGGTTTCCAAATGTTGATTTAAAAATATTCTTGGTATGTTTTGCATTTTTTTCATCTTTGTGTATAAAAACATTTCTTTTTGTGATATAATATCAATCATGGCAGTGAAATTCAACCTTTTATCAAGCAGTGGCACCGGCAAAGGTATTGGTATCTTTGATTCTTCGAAATACAAAGAATGGGAACAAACACCGGTTGCACGAAAATTTTGGAACATACGTTGGAACGTGGGCGTATGGTTGATATGTGCTTTGGCTTTCGCTTTGTCTTTTGCGGTTGAACACGTGTGGCGTTATGGTTGGGGTCCGGCCAGCGAACATTGGGTCTTAATATATCTTAAAAATATGGTTATGACAGCTGGGTTGTCAGTTGTTGCGGAAATACCTTATTGGATTGGTCGCACATTGATGCATCCTGATTACGCATCTATAACCCCTATGATACCAATTATCGCGTATTATTTTTTGGCGGACGACACATTCAAATCCGAATTCAATCCACATGGCAAAGATAACTATGATGAAAAATCCGCCCGCAAAGCAACCGCCGATGACATTAAACAAATGGGCCAAGATCCAAAGAACAAAGAAGGACTTTTCCATGGTTTTATGATGGTGTTGGGATATTTCAAATACAAAGGCAAACAAACACCATTAATGTTTGATGAATCTTTATCTGCTTTGTGTTTGGCGCCTCCGGGAACAGGTAAAACCCAGGGGGTTGTTATACCGACAATTTTTGATTGTGATAATGTTTCAATGATTATTAACGACCCCAAACCAGAATTAAAACAACAAACATCCGCATATCGTGCAACGGTTGGTCCGGTATTCATTATGAATTGGGCGGGCCAGGATGACCCAGAACGCGGAATATATTATCCGTCTTGGAATCCATTATCCCCTGAACACGTTCCATACAATCCTGAACAACGCGATTTGTATATCGATGCAATATGTAAAGTTTTGGTCCCCGATGCAAAATCTGGTAATGCAGACCCACACTGGGCGAATACAGGGCGCGCCGGATTGTCAGGCCTTGTAAATTTCATTGTATCAAAGGTTGAACGCGCAAAAGCGGATGATTATTTTTACACACGTATAAACAACGGAACATTTAATAGTGACGATGCCGCAGTGCTGGGCGATTATTATTTATCAATGATGAACGACCCAAATGCTTATGCCGCCTATTCCCTTTTACAGAAAGGTGAATTAAACATGACAAACTATGTCCACGTTGGAACATGGTCACATATTCCGGATGCATGGCGTGGCAAAGAAGCATCTTTTTCAATGATTCTTGATTGGCTTACATCCAGCCAGGTTGCAATCGCCGAACAAATGGAAGAACGCAGACGTCAGGGCGACCAGATGGTTATGATGGCGGACCCAATGAAAGATTTATTGTTGGATGCGGTTGACGAAGCGCGCCGATATTCATATGCCACACGCGCTGTTTCTGAATTAACACAACTGGCAAACACACCGGACAAGGAACGCGGATCTATATTATCAACCATGATGGAAGGTTTGGCGATATTCCGTAATGCCGCGGTTCGCAATCGAACATCACATTCTGATTTTCATTTTGCAGATTTACGCGGAATGCGCGATCCGCGCGACGGAAAAATCAAACCAGTCAGCGTATACTTATCTATTAATATGGTTGATGCCCAGGCATTAAATCCAATTACTGCTATATTTATTGAATTAATGTCTAACTATTTATTGGCGCACAGCACCGATCAAGTCATAGATGGAATTAAAATGGGACCATATCCTGTATTATTCGTTTTGGACGAAATGCCAAAAATGCAAAAACTTGATGCGGTTATCCAGGGTCCAGACGTTGGACGCGGACAAAAAGTGTCCTATCTTATTATTGGTCAGGATATTCACCAGATATCCGAACGATACGGCGAAGATGCGGCGGCAACGATTATTTCTACAACCGCGGCCAAGATTATATTCAGACAAAACGACCCAGCAACCGCCAGACGATTTGTAGAAATGATTGGAAATAAAAAAACTAAAAAAGTAGAAGTCAAAGACGGCAAAGAAGTCGAAACACCAAAAGAAGAACCGCTTTACAGCGAATTCGATATCATGCGTTTGAAATGGGGAAAACAACTGATTGTTTATCAGGGTTGGTATCACCGTCCAATTGAAGCCGATACAGAATTTCACTTTCTTAACAAAACGCCTGTGCAAAAAGAATTACACACAAAAGTCCTTATGGGTGAAACGACACCCCTGCCCGAATTCTTAATTCCAATGCATCATGCGATTATGGGATACAGTGGTGTGCCACGTGTTTATAACCCACAAACCAAAGATATAAAATTACTGGAACCAATTAAATAAAATTTTATTATTTTGATTTTTCATTAATTAAGAAATTTCCAACAATACCACCAACCGTGCCAACACCCGCGGCAACGCCACCACCTATCACTCGATTTTTAGACGCGCTTTGTTCTGCCTCTATCTTTGTTTTGTCTTCTTCACTGTCCAATGCCTTTGCACGATAAAGTGATGC
>JAZROL010000010.1:0-28069 GCA_045648665.1 Candidatus Enterousia sp.
GGCTAGAGGAGTACGGTCGAAGACCGGGAGGTGTCGCTATAACATAATTTATTCTTGCGCGACACCCCGTCACTTCATCGCGTCACTGCTGCGCAGTGACGGATTCGTGTCCACCCCTCTAGCCAGAGGGGAACTAAAAAATACCGCCGAGAAATCAGGCGGTCGGGGACTAGAAAAAAGCAATCACTTAATGCTCTCCACAATCTTTAAGAGTTTATAACCCTTTGAACATACACTGCAGAATCCTCGACCTAGGAAGTCAAGGATGATAACGGTACAAAAACACCGAAAACACCAGATTACGATGCGTTCGCACCGAAGTGATAAAGGCTTTTCTAGGGCCCCGAACCCAATCCCTTGGATTCAATGCAAATTATATCAAATAAAAGATTGGTTGTAAATATTGATTTTTTTATACTTTACTTGTTTTTGTTTTTTTACTACGGTATACCTATAAATTAAGGAGTCTATTCATGGAACAAACATTACAAGCTGCAAATCAAGTTAGTCAAAATGTTCCTGTTACCGGTCCACAAGACGGTATGTGGGGCATGATACTTTATTGCATTATCATTATGGGAATTTTATATTTGTTTATGATACGCCCAAATAAAAAACGTATGGCTGAATATCAAAAAATGCTGGATTCTATCCAGATCGGCAATCGTGTTTTAGTTGGCGGAATTTATGGAACTGTGAAAAAAGTAAATGAAAAGACTATCGATGTTGAAATTGCAAAAGGTGTTGTTGTTGAAATGAATAAACATGCCGTTGCAAATGTAGAGTAATTATCAGGGGTAAAGTTATGTGGAAGAAATTAGCTGTTATTTTTATCGCTTTGTTTGGTATGTTGTTGGCTGTGCCGACATTAGTGCCGTCTGTTGCGCCTTATTTTCCGTCTTGGATAAAACCAATTCCATTGGGATTGGATTTGAAAGGTGGCGCACAACTTTTGTTAGAGGTTGACACTAATGTTATGTTAAAGGAAAAATCTGCACAGTTATATGATGAAGTGCGCAGTGCTTTGATTGACAGAAGTAAAGGTGTTATTCGTTTTTCTGATTTGAAAAATACTAATGATGGTGTGACGTTAATTGTTCGTGATGCCGACGAAGTATCAAAGGCAAAAGGTCGTTTGAAAAGCGTTTTAGGTAATGGTGTTGATGTTTCTTCGTCTGGTAAAAATTTGACGATTACTTATACAACTAAAGCGCGCGATGAAATGATTCAAGACGCTATGAGCCGCAGTATTGAAATTGTTCGTCGTCGTATTGATGCTTTGGGAACGAAAGATCCGTCTATTCAATCCCAGGGTGGAAAATATATTTTGATTCAATTGCCAGGGGTTGATAATCCTGAACATATCAAAGAATTAATCGGGCAAACAGCAAAGATGACTTTCCATTTGGTTAATGAAAATATCACAAGTGCGCAATTGGAATCCGGGCATGCGCCGTCTGGAACTGAATTTTTACCGTACATGGAAAACCCAAATCAAAAAGTTGCCGTATATTCGCACATAGAAGTTTCTGGTGAAAGTTTGAAAAATTCAGAGGCTTCTTTTGATCAAAATAATATGCCGGTGGTGACAACTGAATTTGATTCATCTGGTGCGCGTCGTTTCGCAAAATTAACAACAGAACATGTTAATGAACGTTTTGCGATTGTTTTGGACGGCAAGGTTTTATCTGCGCCAACAATTCGTGAACCAATTCCGGGTGGTCGTGGTCAAATTTCCGGTGGGTTTACTTTACAGGGTGCAAAAGATTTAGCAGTACTTTTGCGTTCTGGTGCGTTGCCTGCGCCTTTGGAAGTGATCGAAGAAAGAACGGTTGGTGCCGGACTTGGTGCTGATACAATTGCAACCGGTAAAATTGGTTCCATAGTTGGTGTTGTATTTGTATTGGTATTTATGTTAATGTTGTATGGAATATTCGGTTTCTTTGCAGACATTGTTTTGATTGTCAATTTAATGATGATTGTTGGTGTGTCTGCTTTGTTTGGTGCGACATTAACTTTGCCAGGTATTGCAGGTATCGTGTTGACATTAGGTATGGCGGTCGATGCAAACATTTTGCCGTTTGAAAGAATACGTGACGAAGTTCGCGAAGGTGTCCCAACGTTGCGTGCTGTTGATTATGGTTTTACACGTTCTACGAAAACAGTATTAGATGGTGAATTAACGAATTTAATTTGTGCGTTAATTTTGTTCCAATTTGGTGCTGGCCCAATTCGTGGATTTGCGGTCACTTTGTCAATTGGTGTTATGACAACTTTGTTTACTTGTTTGTTGTTAACACGTGTTTTTGTCGATTATTATATGAACGGCAAAAGCAGAAAAATTGGCTATATCAGAAATAAATAAAAAAGTGCGTTAAGGAGTTAGTTATGAAACTGCATTTTATGAAATATCGTAAATTATCGTATTGGATTTCAGCAATCTGTGTTTTGCTTTCTATATTGTCCATAATATTCAAAGGTTTTAATTATGGTATTGACTTTTCAGGTGGTATTTCTATGGAGGTTAAACCAACAACCGCAGAATATACCATAGACAAAATGCGTCATGATTTGGCGGCGTTTAAACCTGAATTACAGGCCGTTGATGGCGATGCTATTTTATTGCGTGTTGGGTTGCCAAAGGGCTCGACCGATGAACAACAAAATATTCGTGTCGCAGAAATTAAAAATATTCTGGGTGACCATGTGACTTATTCTCAGGTACAAGTTGTTGGACCGAAAATAGGTGGTGAATTGATACGTGGCGGTATGTTGGCCATATTGGTATCATTCATATTAATGTCTGTATATATTTGGATTCGTTATCGTGGTGGTTATGCGGTTGGATCTTTTGTATCTTTGATATTCGACTTGGTTTTGATGTTTGGGTTCTTTTCTATTGCTGGATTGGAATTTAATCAAACCGCGATTGCTGTTATTTTGATGGGTGTTGGTTATTCTATTAATGATAAAGTTGTTAATTATGACAGAATAGATGAAAACCTGAAAAAATATCACAAAATGCCGGTAAGTGATGTTATTGATTTGTCTGTTAACGAAATGTTGTACAGAACGATTATGACGTCCGTATCAACTATATTAGCAATGGTTGGTATTTATCTGTTTGGTGGACAAATGTTGCGTGAATTTGCGGTCGCTATGACATTTTCTATCATAAGTGGAACTTTGACCAGTATTTATATTTCAAATGTTATTTTGTATCACTTTAACTTAAGAGAAACAGATTATTGATTTTATAATCAAACTGAAAGGAAGGAGTTGTTTATGAAAATATCAAATATCTTTTTATCTTTGGGTTTGATGATGGTGCCCATGTATGTGGGGGCAGGGGATTTGTTTTTTGAAGATGCGCGAATTCAGGACGGTATAGATGTTTATGAAGTTTCTGGAGTTTTTGCAGATATTTACGAAAAGTTAGACGGTGTTCATTGGGGTGGAAAAGATATTGGTGTTGCGATTGAAAGTTTGGAATCTTTGAATCCAAAAGCACATATTGCCGCCACTGGGGAACGTGCTGTGTTGGTGTGGGATGATGAATTGATTGCTAATTTACCTTATCCTGAATCCAAAGATTGGAACGCGTATGGACAGATTACGACGGCTCTTCTTTTACGTATGCGTGAAAAAGATGAGGCATTGCGTTCTTTGCATGATGCAGGGCTTTACCAGGTCGTTGTTAATGCTTTGTTATCTGGTATTGATGAAAATGGTTCTTATGCTTATTCAAGTTATGATTTGGAAAACGGAGATACAAGAATTTTAACCAGTTTAGGTTTTGATGGTGGACGTGATAATCGTGGTAATTTTAGAATAACTGGTGTTATCAAAGATTCTCCTGCTGATATGGCTGGTATTCGTGAAGGCGATTTGATTTCAGAAATAAATGGTGGACGCGTTTCAAGTATGTCTGATGCAGATTTAACCGCTGTGTTGTCTGGGTATAATTCTGGGACTGTGAAGGTTAAATTATTAACACCATTTGGAAATAAAAATGTGACACTGCGCCGTGCGACTATTGTTTTGGCAGATGCAGATGTTATTCATCGTGGTTCTAATGAAAAACAAAATGGTATATTGGAAATTGTTTTGCATAATATAACTGATGGCGCTGTTAATATTGTTAATGAAGCATTGGCTAAATATAAAGATGTTGGTGGAATTATTTTAGATATGCGAACGGCAACAGGGGATGATGAAAAAGCCGCCGCGAAAATAGCTGGTTTATTCATAGGACAAAATCCCGTGATGATTGTGTCTGAAACTGCGGTCGATGAATTAGAGGTTATTCCTGGGGGAGATGCGGTTACAGATTTGCCTGTGGTCGTATTGATTTCTGATACTACACGTGGAACAGCGGAAGCGATTGCCAGTGCTTTTTATGAAAACAAACGTGGTGTATTGGTTGGGACACCAACAGCAGGGCGTGCCAGAATAGCAAGCCGGATAGGTTTGAAAAATGGTGGAATGTTGGAATTGTTGAATAAATCTATAAAAACAGGCAAGGGCTATGTCTTGGATAAACGTGGGGTGTTTCCTTTGGTGTGTTTGTCTAATATAAGAAATACAGCGGAACAAGAGGCGTTTTTCCTTAATGTGTTAAATGGCGATTTCAGTGCGCATGATTACAATATGGACAAAAATGTTGATGTGAAGGCATTGCGTAAAGCCTGTCCAAATATAATATCAGGAACAGATGAAGATACTATTGCTGGGGCGGTCAGCGCAGAAATATTAACAGATAAACGAGTTTATGAAGAATTAATAGATTTATAATGTTTATAAGACAAGATAATAGCCTTAAATGGAAATGGATTTTAGTTGGCGCTTTGGTAACATTAGCGTTGGTTTTGGCTGGTGTTTTTGGTGGTGATAAATTATTGTATTCTTTTATTCATCCATCAAATTGTAATGTTTGGATGCCAGATAAAGGATTTTTGTGTTCTGTTGCTATTGTAATTGGAAAGATTTTTAGCACAAAAATGTGGTTGGTTTTATCTGGGCTGTCTGTTTTGTTTTTCTTTGTTTATAAAGCAATACGAAACGAAAACGATTTTAGATACGCATTTGTAAAAATAAAAAACAGTTATGTGTTTTATGTTTTTTGTTCTGTGGTTTTTGCATTAATGACTACGGGATTTTTAAAGGTTTTGATTGGACGATCAAGACCCATATTCTTTGATGCACAAGGTGAAACTTTCTTTAAACCATGGATTTTTGACGATTTCTTTAATTCTATGCCTTCGGGACATGCCGCGGCCAGTTTTGCCGGTTTGGTAATGATAGGTATGTTATTCCCAAAAATAAAATGGGCCACATGGACGTTGGCTGTAATTATCGCGCTGTCTCGTATTTACGTTGGGGCGCATTGGCCAAGCGATGTTATTTTAGGTGCGTTTATTGGAATGATTTCTGCAGATGTTGTTAAATCTGTATTGAAAAAATTAAATACTAAATAGATTTTTGCACTTTTGTTGATTTTGTGATAAAATACCCGTTATGGAAAGACGTTCACATTTTTTGCCGGAAAGTATTTCCCGTGTTTTGCGCAATTTGTCTTTGCGTGGGTTGGGGATACTATTTTGTTTGATTGCTTTGTGGATGATTTTTGTGTTGTTTTTTTCTGACCCGTATTTAACCGGTTTTGGCGCATACGGAACCTTTGGAAGACAGAGTTTGATTGGGAATATAGTTGGCTTTATGCGATATGTAATCGGTTTTGTTCCAACGATGTTTTTGTTGCTTTGTCTTGGACGTTTCGGGGTAAGTTTGTTTGTTGGTTGGGATGAAGAAAGAGCGCCAGAATATAATTTTTTGCGTGGGTTTGTGACTCTTTGTATCGGGGCGGCTGCTTTCGGATTAATTGCCGTGTCAAAAACTTTTGGTGGTTTGGCTGGTGCAATAGTTGCGGTTGATATCGGGCCATTGTTGGGTATAATGACGATGCCGGTTGGAATTGTTTTATTGGTTTTATTTTTTATTATGGCTGGTGTTTTACTGCATGTTAAATGGTATCATGTGAAAGATGCTGCAAAAACCACCTATCGTCTGGTAAGATATGTTTTATCTGCTTTCCATATTATGGCACCGTTGGAACCAGAAGATGAAGAAGAAGAAACAGAAGAATACGAAGATGTCGAGGAAGATGAAGAAGAAATAGAAGAAAAACCAAAACGTCGTCGTGTTGCACGTAAAAAAGTTGTTGTGGACGATATTGAACATGAATATGAATTACCAGATCCAGAATTGCTTGAAAAATCTGTGTTTGGTAAGAATGTTATTACGCAAGAATTTAGGCAAACTGCACAATTATTGCAAGACCATTTTGAAGAATTTGGAATTTACGGAAAGGTTGTTGGTATTAAACCGGGACCAATCGTTACACAATATGAATTTGAACCAGAACCAGGAACGCGTATAGCGAAAGTGACAGATACTGCGCGTGACATGACACGTGCTATGGCAACTGAAAAAATACGTATTACGCCAATACCAGGGACACAATATATTGGTGTTGAAATGGTGAATCTTGACAGAAAGACTGTTCGATATCAAACTTTGATGGCCAACCCTGCATTTGTTAATTCTAAATATGCTATACCACTTGCGCTGGGGGTTAATATCAGTGGTGATGCAATGTATTATGATTTAGCAAAAATGCCACATATGTTGATTGCGGGTCGTACCGGATCTGGAAAATCTGTTTTTGTTCAATCGATTATTACATCTATTCTTTACCATTTTACACCTGATAAATGTAAATTAATGATTGTTGATCCAAAGGGTGTTGATTTTGCGCCATGGGATAATATTCCGCATTTGATAACGCCTATTTTAACAGATGCCGCAGAATCAGTTAATGCTTTGAAATGGTCTGTGCGAGATATGGATGAACGATATGTTAAATTAAAGAAAATGGGTGTAAGAAATATCGCTGAATATAATGAAAAAGTTGCTGCTTTGCGTGATAAAGGTGAAGTTTTAACAGAACAAGTTGTGGTTGGAACGGATCCTGAAACAGGCGAATTTGAATTTGAAACAAAAGAAATAGATTTAGCTGATATGCCTTATTTGGTTGTTATCATAGACGAGGTTGCAGATTTGATGACTATTGCGCGCAAAGATGTTGAAATGTGTGTGCAACGTTTAGCGCAAAAAGCACGTGCAGCCGGAATACATCTTGTTATGGCAACTCAGCGTCCAAGTGCGGACGTTATCACCGGTGTTATCAAAGCGAATTTCCCGACTCGTATTTCTTTCCAGGCTCGTTCAAATATTGACTCTATGACCACATTGGGCGAAAAAGGTGCGGAACAGTTGTTGCCATGCGGAGACATGTTATTTAGTGAAGCTGGGCGTGCGCCAGTTCGTATACATGGTGCATTTATCGATAATGATGAAGTTAATCGTGTAGCGGAATTTTTGCGCGAACAGGGTGAACCAGAATACGTAGATGGTGTCACTTCGGAAGAGACCGATGTTATGGACGTTGTTTCAGGCGGTGCTGCATCAGCAAAATCTAATGATTTATATGAACAAGCAAAAGAAATAGTTGTTCGTGATAAAAAGCCGACGATTTCTTATATCCAAAGACGTTTGGGCATAGGCTATAACAAAGCGGCGACTTTGATTGAACGTATGGAAAATGATGGTATCATCAGTAGTCCAGATGCTGGCGGTAAACGTCATATTTTATAGCGATGAATAATTTTATACTTTTTTAATTTTTGTCTTTTTTATAATATTTTTTTATGTTATAATTTACATGATATTTGAAAGGAGTTTTTAAAATGAATAAATATATTGTTGCTTTAGTTATTGCTGGAATGATGCCTGCGTCTGTGGCTATGGCTTATGAATCTGGTAGTGCAAGCGAATATACTGTTTCTCGTCCGGGTAAAGTTAATTCGTACAAGAACACCAGTACTGTTCGTAAATCTGGTGGATATGGTAATACAATACAAAACAATTTTTATTATAATCAGCCAACAAAAAAACGTGCAACCACTTCGCGTGCTGTTATGAATAGCGATACAACAAAATATTATAATCCTGATTATGGTACCGGTTCCGTTTATAATTCTACATACAAGGGGAAAAGTTATAATACACAAAAAACACAACAACAAAAAACCGTAACAAAGAAATCTTATTCGTCACAAGAAAGAAAATATTTCTTGGCGCATCCTTTCTTTCAACCATTAAAGGGTCGTTTCAGTTCGTCAACTGACATTTCTTATGCAGAAAATGATTTCAAGTTTGATATTTTAAGCACTTCTATTCGTAATTTGGATTTAAGTTCATCTTATCCTGATTATGTTTATGGACCTGTGGCTAATAGTATCAGTGGGAAGGTGCAAACAACCCAATTCACAGTAAAAGAAGATTTTGGATTTGGAATAAGTGATGAATTAGCAGTTGTTTTGACTGGTGTTTACGATTCTACCGAATTAAAATTAAAAGATTGGACCGGTGAACAATCGGGAAATGTTAATTCAAAAGATTCTGGTTTGAATATTTATGGTGTTGGTTTGCAATATCGTTTTGTTGATAATGCAGATTGGATTGCAACATTTGCTGGTTTTTATCAATATCAAAAAGATACAGCAAATACATTCATCGCGGATTTAAAAGCTGGATACAAAATTAACAGAACGACTGTTTATGGACTTGGTCGTTTGGGATATTCTAAATTGACAGATGGTGATATTTATGGTGCTTTCTTTAAAGAAGATACTGGTGATTGGTTGATGATGGCATATAAAACAGATGTCAGTGGTGTTATGTATATAGAAGGTGGTGCCGGTGTGTTTTCTGTTTTGAATAAATATTTTACGGTTAATGGTGAATTGATATATGGTAATTATGATTGGCATAATCAATTATCAATCAAGGGTGCCATTGGCGTTCAACCAAAAGATATGTTCGCTTTGAATTTATATGCGATGGCTGTTTTGAATGATTCTGCAAAGGGTAAAACAAAAGAGTATATGAATTATGATTTAGATCCAGATACAACAGGATTTACTGGTGATTTGGCACCTTTGGCGGATTCCACATTGCTTTATTATACCGGCGATTATAAAATCAACAGTTACAATGAATATAAAATTGGTGTCCAGGCTATTTTGTATTTCTAATGTAATAGTATAAATTTGGTGTGTTTATAATGAAAAAGTTTGTGCCTTTTTTGTTTGGTTGTTTGGTTGTTTGTTCTGCAAATGCAGAGGGGGTTGTTTTATCCGATGCATCAATCGACGATGATGTTGTGTCGGCTGATACTGCTGTGGTAGAAGAAGAACCTTTTTCTGCTCCACAGACAAAAACATATCAACAATCACAATATAATCATGCCGATGAACAAATTATACCGATAAGTAAAAATTTATTATCAACTGATACTTCGGATCCTTTGTTTTTAGTTGGTGATAATAGTTTTTTATCTGATACTTATGTTGCGTATGTTGATGAAAAATTACGTATGGGACAATATTTTGGTTACGGTATAAATAACAATCTTGTCATACATGCAAATATGCATTATCAGGTTGATTTTTCCAAACATCATGAAAATGGTTTTTCATCGACTGAATTTGGTGGAACCTATCGTATGAATCATGGGTATGGTCGTGCACATATAATTTCAGATGCTTTGTTCGGGTTGAAATTGTGGGGATCGTCACATGTACGAACACCTGAATATGCAGATTCTTCATATTATGCTGGGTTGCGTTTTGGACGTCAATATACTGGTTTGACTTTGTCAGGGACCGTTAAATCAACTTGGGTTTTTGATGATGCGCGCGGATTGTCTTATATTGATTTTATACCTGAAACATATTTCCGTTTCAAATATGATTGGCGTGCAGGATTGGGTTTTGATGTTCGTCGTTCTACGAACAAACATTTATTACCAAATCAAGAATGGTTGAATTTAAAATTATTACGTCAATTTGGAAATACTCAATATGTGGGACGGTTTGATTATGAATTTGAATCACATGATATCCAAATTGGTGCTAATGTGAAAATATTATTTTAATTAAGAATTATTTTTTTCTAAAAGAATTCCAATAATCAAAACGCTTTTTTATTTCGCGTTCGAATCCGCGTTCAATTGGTTTATAAAAACTTATGCGGTCCATATCATCTGGGAAACAATTTTGTCCACTGCATCCACTTTCGGTTTCTGGGTCATAAACATATCCAGCACCATATCCCAAATTTTTCATCATCTTGGTTGGCGCGTTCAAAATGTTTTTAGGTGGGACAGAATTAGATGTTTCGCGTGCAGCCGCATACGAAGCATTCTGCGCCTTATACGCAGAAATGCTTTTTGGTGCGGTTGCTAAATATATAACCAATTCTGTTATGGCAATATCACCCTCTGGTGAACCCATGCGTTCATAAATTTGCCATGCGCTAAGCGCCATTTGCATTGCGTTTGGATCAGCCAAGCCAACGTCTTCCATTGCAAAACGCGTTAATCGACGCAAAACATATCGCGGGTCTTGGCCCGACGTAATCATTCTCGCAACCCAATAAAGTGCAGCATCTGTGTCTGATGAACGCAAAGATTTATGAACCGCAGATATTAAATTATAGTGTTCGTCTCCTGATTTATCAGACATAGGGGCGCGTTTTTGAATCGCTTCTTCCAGGGTTTCTGGTGTTAAATCTTTTTTGAACTTTGCATTTATTATATATTCTATTGTGTTTAATAAAAAACGTGCATCGCCGTCCGCCATTTGGCAAAGTCGTGTACGAGCATCTTGTGCTAATGGTAATTTTTTATTTAAAAATTTTTCAGCGCGTTCCATTAACATCAATAAATCCGCCGTAGACAAAGGTTTTAATACACCAATATGGCAACGTGAAAGCAAAGCGTTGTTTAAATTAAAACTGGGGTTTTCTGTAGTTGCACCAATGAAAGTGACAGTGCCATCTTCTAAATACGGTAAAAGTGTGTCTTGTTGTGTTTTGTTGAATCTGTGAATTTCGTCTATGAACAACAAAGTGTTTCGACCAATATCACGATTCATACGTGCCGCATCCATTGCTTTTTTTATGTCTGCCGTTCCAGAAAATACAGCAGACATAGGAACAAAATCCATATCTATTGAATTTGCCAATGCACGCGCAATTGTGGTTTTTCCACATCCCGGAGGCCCCCATAAAATTAAATTAGATAAATTTCCACTGTCAACCATTCTGTGAATAATACCGTTTTCGCCCAGTAAATCAGTTTGACCGACGATTTCATCTATCGTTTTTGGGCGCATTAAATCGGCAAGTGGACGTGTCATTTTACTTTTATTTTATTTAATGTTTATTTGTGATATAATTATTCTAGAAAATAAAAAAGGAATTATCAAGTTGGTAAATAAAAACTCTGAATTTGCTTTGGCTGTGGCTAATTTAGCCGCGGCTGCGATAAATGCAAATCCTAAATTATCCATGCAAGAGGCTGTAAAACAGGCAACCGAAACTTTATCGGCAACATCATTATCAAAACAACAAATTGCAGATTCTGTGACCCCTGATTCGATTATGTGTTTTGAAGACGGTACATGGCATATTATGCTTAAACGTTATATCAAAAGAAAATTTAATTTATCCACACAGCAATATATTGAAAAATGGGGTTTGCCTATGAATTATCCTTTCGTTGCAGAAAATTATTCAAAGACACGTTCTAAAATTGCAAAGAAAATAGGTCTTGGTAAAAAATAAAATCATTTCATGATAGGTGAAAGATATGAAAGTTTATGTTAATTATGAAAATAAGAAATGGAAAAAATATAAAATAGATTTTGAAAAAATTGCCAATGCGGCGGTTTCTGCTGTATACAAGAACGCGGAAGTTTCTATTACTTTGGTCAATGATAAACAAATTCATAAATTAAATAAAAAGTATCGTGGTATTGATAAACCAACAAATGTATTATCTTTTGAATTGGGTGATGATGTTTTATTGGGGGATATTTTTATTTCGTTGGATACTGTTAAACGTGAAGCAAGACAATCCGGTATTTCTGTTGCTGAACATACGGCGCATATGATTGTGCATGGTATGTTGCATTTACAAGGATATGATCATATAAAAGACAACGAAGCAAAAGTAATGGAAAATAAAGAAATAAAAATATTACAAAAGTTGGGATATAAAAATCCTTATGCTGAAGAAGTGATTTGTTCAAAAGAATCTTGTTGTCCGGGCTGGTTTATCAATAAATTAAAATCAATAAAGATAAAAGAAAACGGTTTTATGCAATATCTATTGTATGCGATATGCGGTGTTGTCGCATCGTTTGGTTTTGCGCCTTTTTATATGTGGTGGATGTCTTTAATTGGAATAGGGGGCGCCTATTATTTAACAATAAAACAATCAAAAGAAATAAGTTTTATTAAATCATGGTTGCGGGTATCGCCGTTCGGTGCTTTTTATGGAATTGCTATGTTTTGGTGGGTGTTAAATTCTATTTATGTTGTGCCTGAATTAGCAGAACAGTTTGCAATTTGGACATTGCCTGGATTAATAGGAATAGGTTTGATTTGTGGAATTATTTTATCTGTGCCTTTTGCTGTTATTAGATATGTGCGGCGAAAACCGGCGTATAGAGCGATTTTGTTTGCAACAGTATGGACTGTTGTTTTGTGGTTGCGTGAATGGATATTTACGGGTTTCCCTTGGAATCCAATATCTAATATAACTATGAATTTTCCAATGATCATAAATTCTATGTCTTTATGGGGTGCATTGGGATTAACTTTTGTTATTATTGGTATAATTGCGAGTGTTGTTGAATTGTTAAATAATAAAAGATTGAAATCAGTTTGGTGTATATTTAGTTTGTATATTATTTTATTTTTATGTGGGTGTGCATGGGGATATCATAATATGCGGTTAAGTGATGTTGAAAATATAGACAATGCACCGTTGATAAGAATTGTACAGCCGGCTAAATCTCAGTCATATAAAGTTCCACAATCTAAGCAAGAAGCGATTAACACAGCAGAACAAAAAATACGGGATTTATTTATTTTGGGAATAAATGATAAATCTGCAACACCAGATATAATCGTGTATCCTGAAACTGTTTATCCGTATGTTGTTGTCGATGAAAAGTTCCCTTTGTCGCACATTTTAAATACTAATGTGATTATGGGGGTGAATCATTATAAAGATAAAAATATGTATAATTCCATGGCGGTCGCAGATAAATCTGGAACAATAAATCAATTATATAATAAAACCCATCTCGTTCCTTTTGGAGAATACAGACCATTTGGTGATATTATCCCAACCCCAGGGCAGTTGGAGTCTGGACAAGGTGCGGAATTATTAAGTGTTGATACCAGATACGGAAAGTTCATTTTTGCGCCCGCGATATGTTATGAAATTATTTTTTCAGGTTCTTTGATTCCATATGGAACAAATCCAAATGCAATTATAAATATAACAAATGATACTTGGTTTGGTAAAACCCCTGGTGTGTTTCAACATTTGGATATGGTTCGCAGGTATGCTATTGAATCGGGGGTGCCGGTTGTTCGTTCTAATTATTCCGGGATAAGTGCATTTGTTGCAAGTGATGGAAATGTGATATCAAAAATACCTGTTGGACAAATGGGAACTTTAGATGGTTATGTCTGGGGGGCGCATGTTACACCGTACAGAATTATTGGGCGAAACTTATGGATGGCATTTATTTTGATGTTTTCAATATTTGTTTCAATATCCATATCCTTGTTTCAGAAGAAAGATTAGAATCAGGTTTTCTGGATTCGTCAATTTCTTTGATTATTGACGCGATAGATACTTTGCGTTTTTGTGCTATTTGTTGAAGCGCTTCAAAAAATTCTTCTTCTATGGATATGCTGGTTTGATGACCAGACAAAGATACTGATATTTTGCGCATTTTATATTTTTCCTATGATTAAACAATCTGTCATTGCACGATAAGGATCTTCGTATTTTCTTAATACAGATAAATTCACATTGTCCAACATAAAACAATTTCCAAACGCATCAGTTGCAAACCAAAATAAATCATTTATACCAAAAACTGTTTTACCGTACAGATTTTTATTTGTGCAAATTTCTTTGTTAATTTCTGTGATAGATGGCAGTGGATATTTTATCCCGCGATTTATTTCGGTGACACCAAAAATACAAGCAGACCCCAAAGTTATACCAGAACAATTATTATATAAATCTTTTAAAAACGTCGGCAACATTGCGGCGCGCATATCTTGCAAAGTTGTGTTGACTATATCAACAGCGTTTTTATCGGGGCGCGGAAAAATTTTTGCACCACGTGATTTCATCAAAGATAAAAATTCCAAAGTATTCATTTTTATTCGTTCCCCCGGGATGATGCAAAATTTATTGCAGTTTGACTAAGCCTGTCTGAGGCAGCATTTCCGCCGACTCCTCCACCAGCCAAATGTGTTGGTAAATAAATCTTTTTTTCAGGATTTGGTAAATATATGGTTTCTGCATCTGTTT
This sequence comes from Candidatus Enterousia sp., assembly GCA_045648665.1. Classification (GTDB taxonomy): domain Bacteria; phylum Pseudomonadota; class Alphaproteobacteria; order Rs-D84; family Rs-D84; genus Enterousia. Next base: position 14,531 of record JAZROL010000010.1, read on the forward strand.
GGTCAATTATAAATATGTCCAAATTATGGCTGTGCGGGAAAGTCCAACACATAAACATGTTGTCTAATTCCAATTTACCGCCCCATATCAAAGGAACCCTGAATCGCAAAGATGTGTTTTCTGGCATATAATGTCCAGTGATTAATCCCATAAATTCATCTTGGCTCAGGTTCATAAAAGCAATTTCTTCCATAGAATCAGTTAGAGATGCCAAGAATTTTTTACGTAAAACGGAATATTTTTGAAACCAATCTTTTTCTAAAACACAACGTTGAGGTTTGAATTTCATCACAGGCAAATCATCCATTCCCATTGATGCTAATTTTTCCATCGCTGAATCTTGGTTTAATTGCATATAGATACCTTTTTATATATTTTTAATATATTTTATAATTTTGTCAATATATTCAGAATATGCATCAAAATTTTCTTGGTCTGATTCTTTTACATCTGCGCCTTGGGCCTGAGATATAAATTGTTTTAATTCGTCAATACTGTGGAATATAAATAAATTTGATTCTTGTTGGTTTGAATCATATTTGTGCAATGTGTCTAAAACAAAAGAATATACTGTGATAGGGATATCTTCCAAAGTTTCTTTGAATGTATTTTTTAATTTTTCAATTTTTTGTTTGAATTTATCTAAATCACAATTTACTGCGCCAACCCAAACAACTTCGTTGTTCCCGATTGCAAACAGGTTTGTTTTAAATCCAGATATAATAACGTCTGGTTTAACAATATATGCATTATCGGTAAATATTTCAGCCAATTCTACATCATACATTTTTGTATTATCAACAGAAGGTATGTTTGATTGATTTTGTTCCATAACGTGATGATTTGCGGCGATTTGCGCCATATTATTCGGCAGATTTAATTTTGGTGGACGCGTCATACGAATGTCCGGGGCAGGTGCCTGATAAGGAATTTGTTCGGGAACTTGTTCTTGTGCGGGTAATGTTTCTTTTGTTGTTATTGTGGTTGTTGTCGTGACGGTTTTTATTGTTTTTGTCGTGTTATGTGTACCAAGTATGATGTAAATTCCAACCAGAAATACAAATATAGCGATGCAAAATGACAAATAAAAACCAACTGATATCGGGGTTTGAGTTGCCTGTAAAACAGATAAATCCTGCCAGTGTTGAATTAAAAACACATTAAATCCAAATCTTGTATTCAACCAAAATGTCAGGCCCAATAATACTGACATTCCCCACAAGACAGATAAAAGAATTTGTTCAAATTTATTTCTCATTTCAATTTCTATTTTATCACATTTTATGGTAAACTGGAAACAAATGATTGAATTAAATGATATTTTTTTTGATGGCGACAAAAGGCTTGCACTTTGGTGTGATGAAAAAGGTGACACCAACGATTTGGCGGGTGTCGCAAATAATATTATTGAAAATGGCTTAGGTCTTATATCTGTGTTGCCGGATATAGTGCCTGTTATGTGGACATATCTTGAAAAAAATAAAGTTAAAATATTTGCCAGATATGATTTCAGAAACGTTCACAAAGATATGGATGCGGATATGTCTGTGTTGTCTGAAAATATAACAAAAATATGTAAAAATGGCGCGAACGGTATTCAGTTGTTTATAAAAATGCGTGATTTTGAACGGGTGTTGGATTCTTTGCAAACTGTGCGTGATGATTTGTTTTTTGGACATGATTTGTGTGTGGTTATGGATATATCAGATGCTGATGTAAATAATTGGGATTTTATCTTTCAAAAATTACGTGATATTCGTGCAGATGCTGTTGGTCTTTTTTTTGGTGAAGATGTGGGAATGCGTTCTGATTTTATAGGGCGAATTTACGGTATGTTGCAAAATTGGAATTTTGACGGAGATGTGCATTTTATGTTCAATAATAACGTGGACAGGATAGACCAAACGATTCGTTTAATTGAATCAATGCGTCCAGAATTGATGGATAAAACGCACTTTTTCTTGGAATATTAATCAATTGATAAAATTAAATATTTTGGATTAGTTGTACCGGCTTTGTTTTTCAATTGATATCTGGTTTTTATAATATCTAAATCTGTTGATTTGATAGTTAATTTAGTTTGTTTTAATTGTTCGATAATCCAATCGTAATATTCCCAATGGTCGGTGCCAATTATAATTTTTCCAGTTTTTCCAATATGTTGTGATAATAAATTCAAAAAATCGTGATTTAATAATCTGCGTTTTTCATGTCGCGCCTTTGGCCAAGGATCGGGATGTAAAATCCAGATTTCATCAAATTCAGAATTTTCAAAATTTTTTAATAATAAACGAACATCATCAGGCCAAACGCGAATATTTTTATATTCATTTAATAAAGTATTATCCGATTCGTTTGTGATGGCGGAAAGCAGGGCGGCAACACCATTTGCAAACGGTTCTGCGCCAATAATAATTTTATCTGGATTTTGAATAGCCAAATCGCGCAGGTGTTCGCCATTTCCAAATCCTATTTCTAAAACAACTGGTTTGATGGCAAAATCATCGGTTTTTGGCGCAATTTCTGGCAATAAATTATCCATTAACCACTGTTTGCGGTTTGACAGCCGTTTACCATGGCGACGACCAAATGTTCTGATATCGCTTGTAATAAAATCTTTTAATTCTTGTTTTTCCATATAATTAGTATAAAATCAGTTTATTGTAAAAACAAGGATAAATAAAATGCGAAACGGACTGTCAAAAGATTTAATAGCACGTGTATTGGGCGGTGCACCAAAATATACTATTGAAGAATTGGAGATTAAATTTCCCCCACGTCAATTACCAGAAGGGGCTCAAGTTTCGCGTGTTGCGCCAAGTCCAACTGGTTTTATGCATTTAGGAACCCTGTATCAAATGATGATAGCAAAAAAATTAGCACAACAATCTGACGGTGTGTTTATGTTGCGTATTGAAGATACTGACACAAAACGTGAAGTTGCTGGTGCTGTGGATGTAATTTTAAAATGTGCTGATGCTTTTAAACTTACACCTGATGAAGGGCCTAATTATGGGGGTGAATATGGGCCTTATTATCAATCACAACGTAAAGATGTTTATCATTCTGTTGCTGCGGTGTTGCTGGAAAAGGGATTGGCATATCCTTGCTTTTTAAGCCCAGAAGAAATGGATGAAATTCGTGAAAAACAAAAATCTGCTGGTTGGGCGACTGGAATTTATGGCGAATGGGCGCGCGATCGTGATTTAACAGAAGAAGAAATAATCGCACATCTTGATAATGGTGAAATCCCGTCGATTCGTTTGTATTCAACGGGCGATAAAAATAATAAAATCTTTTATAATGATAAAGTTCGTGGTCGTTTGGTTTTCCCAGAAAACGAAGAAGATATTGTTTTGATAAAATCTAATGATGGGTTGCCGACATATCATTTTGCACATTTGTGTGATGATCATTTTATGAGAACAACTTTGGTTCAACGTGGTGAGGAATGGTTGTCTTCGTTGAATTTGCATTTGCAATTATTCAGAATGATGGGATGGCAAAATCCAGATTATATTCACGTGGCAACAATTAACAAATTGGATGAAGAAACACATAATTCAAGAAAATTATCTAAACGTACTGACCCAGAAGCGAACACAATGCAATATTTAAAATCCGGTTATCCACAAGAAGCCGTTTTGAATTATTTGTATAATATTGTTGCGGCTGGTTTTGAAGAAGAAAAAGCCAAAAAGCCTGAAACAAATATTTGGAATTATCCTTTGCGTATTAAAAAGATTCCAACGAGCAGCGCATTGTTTAATACAGAAAAATTACAATGGTGGGCAAAGGAATATATTGCTACTTTGCCAGTTGATGTGTTGGTTAAAAATGTTGTTGATTGGGCAAATGAATATGGGAATGAAGATAATAAAAAACAAGTGTCTGATATTGAATATTTGACATCTGTTTTGTCCATTGAACGCGATAATCCTAAACGTATACGTAAAGATTTTATTACATGGCAACAGACGCTGAACGAAGTTTCATATTTCTGGGATTTCTTGTTTAATGCCAATAAAGAATATCAATACAACAAAGATGTTTTGCGTGAATTTTTGGCAACATATAACGCCGGTGATGATAAAGATACTTGGTGGAATAAAATTGTCGAGGTTGCCGAAAAATGTGGTGTTAAGCCAGGCGATGTTGCTATGAATTTACGTGTCGCAATGACCGGGCGCACTAACACACCGGATTTATATTCTTTGATGTCTGTGTTGGGTGATGCACGTGTTCGTGAACGTATAAATATGGTTATATAGTTTGTTGATAAAGGAAGGAAATTATGACCAAAAGTAAAAAAGTAGTTAAACAAAAATTACGTGCTGTTAAGAAAGATAAGCACGCATCCCGTTTGTTGAAAGTATTGCAAGCAACAGGGCTTTTCCGTTGGGAACGTCAATCGACCAAAGCGGAAGAGGCGATAAATATTTTAACACATGGCATCGGTATTGGATTGGCGGTGGCGGCATTATGTTTATTGGTTGCCTTTGCGGTTGTTCATCAAAATGTGTGGGCGACGGTTGCATGTTCTATATTTGGTGTGACCATGTTCACTTTGTATTTTGGTTCGACAATGTGTCATGCGACCATAGGTGACAGATGCGAATGTTTTTTTGAAGTTTGGGATTCAATCGCAATTTATGCTTTGATTGCTGGAACTTATACTCCGTTTTTATTAGTTAATTTAAATCGCTGCGGACATACGGCTTTGGGTTGGTCTATGTTCGGTATTTTGTGGGCGATTGTGATATTTGGCGCAATTATGAAAATTCATAACCCACACAAACAACCAAAATGGTTGGTTGCTTTGTATTTAGTTATGGGTTGGGCATTGCTTTGGATTTTGCCGGCAATGATACAAACAATTTCTGCGCGCGGAATGTGGTTTGTGTTGGCGGGCGGATTGTCTTATTCATTTGGTGTTATATTTTATTTGTGGCGCCGTATGAAATTTGCACACGCTTTGTGGCATTTATTTGTTATCGGGGGCAGTGTTTGTTTCTTTTTCGCAGTGCTTTACGGTTCGATAATAGATTTTGCATCAAAGTGCATCGCATAAAGTATTTACTTTTTTTCGACCAGATGTTATAATCAGTTTGAATCCAATGGAAATTGGAATCGGGACTTAGAACATCCCTTATTCATGCGCGACACTTTTTGTGTCGTGGTTTGTCCTTGGCATAATTTTTATGCCAATACCCTGACTTGGGTCGGGGTGCCACGAAAGTGGGGCATTTCATGAATATGCTGTTCTAACCCCCGACCGCCAATTTTCAAGGCGGTATTTTAATTAAGGGGAAATAACCATGAAGTGGCCATTTTTATTTGTATTCGCGATGTTTGTAAGTATTGTTGTGCATGCGCAGACTGAAACAATTAAATGGTATGTTAATGGTGTATTGTATGATACAACAACTTGCGAATCGGGCGGCGATATAACCCCGCCAAATATTGATAATTTTGGTTATACTTTCACAGGTTGGGAACCTGCAATATACGACATGTCAACTTTGGATGCGTCGATAGATGCTGATTCATATACAAAAAATGGAGTGAATTTTAAGGTTGTGTTTAGTTACGGTACCGTATACGGCGAATCGTTATGCAGTTCTACGACAAATGCGGAATGGTATGCAAACGCGAACCTTAATACTACGAATGGAAGCGGTGTATACTGTTACTGTCGTCTTACCGAATTTATGCCTGTCGGAAGTGACAAGATATATGAAACATTATCATCACATTGGGTGTATTTCAAAAGAGCGTCAACTCAAAATGATTGCAATGCATATTGTCCCAATATTTATTGTGCTTCTCAAGGGCTTAAAACCGATTCTACTTTTCGTTCAAAATTATACAATGCAAATTGATGAATAAAAACGCGATTATGAAAAAAATATTCGTTTTGTTTTTTATTATTTTTTCATTCCCCGCATCCGGGGAAATAATAACAGATTTTTCGAATAAATGCGGAAGTGGTTATAAATATATTTACGCGGTACCTAAATCTGCGGAATGTAATTCTGGACAATTTTTACCTGCTAATTCTGTACAATGCGCAAATTGTCCTGATGGATATACTTGTGCCGGAGGAACGTATTATTACAATCCAACATTAGCACAGGGATTAGTAAAAGCAGCAAATAATCCATATATATCATCCAATACGCATAATACGTGTTCTGCAAATCTGGGACACATAATGCATGCAACAAGAACGCCAAATGTAATAAACCTAAACTGGTATGATCGGGATAATATAGTCGCACAAACAACTTGCACTTATGGTGAAAAAATTACATTACCACCAACTCCAACCAGACCAGGGTATATATTCAGTGGGTGGCGGTTACGGACAACCCCAGAAGATAATTAATCAAATGGGTTTTCGTCTTTTTTGTATTCTATGACCACCGGTAAATGTTCCGCGTGCATGGTGGTTGCTATCCCGCGACGCAAATATCGCGTATAAGATTCCGGAATATCAGATGCGCCACCAACGTTTATTGTTATTTTTAATGGATGATGACCAGTTTGTCGTGCAAATTTTATTTTCATAGGACGTTTCAAACGTGACATAGGCGGTTGACGATCCGCAACTAATTTTTCAACTATGCGGTTAATAAAACTGGTTGGGGTGTCCATATTGCTGATGTCGTATTGTTCATAAATTCGTTTGAATAAATTTTGAACGCCTGTGCCTGTTTCCGCCGATATAGCCAATATCAATGGTTTTATAATTTGATGAAAGGAATTTGAAAATTGATGTTTTAATTTTAATAATTTTTCATCGCGTTCGGCTGTATCGACTAAATCCCATTTGTTAAGTGCTACACATAAAATTTTGCCCGCATCATAAACACGTGATGCAATGGACAGTGCCTGATTTTCAATGTTTTTTGTTGCATCTACTATTAAAATAACTATGTCTGATTTTTCAATTGCATCCAATGATTTTAATGCGGATAAAGTTTCAACGTCGTCGGTCACGCCCGCTTTGCGACGCAGGCCCGCGGTGTCCATAATCACAATATCGCGTCCATAAAAACGTGTTGGAATTTTGACTGTGTCGCGGGTGATTCCCGGTGCATCCATAACTATTTGGCGGTTTTCGCCCAAAACACGATTTACAAAAGTAGATTTACCAACATTGGGTTGACCCAAGACCGCTATTTTTATTTCTTTGTTTGTATCTTTTGTTTCGGTTGTGTCTGGTGCGATTATATTATCCATAAATTCATAGATTGCATCAAAACCGCGTTTATGTTCGGCCGATATCAATGTAGGTTCGCCAAAACCCAATTTATAAAAATCATGAATATCGTTTAATCTTTTTGCGGATTCAGTTTTATTTATTAAAAGCAGGGCGGGTGCTTTGCTTTTTTTATGAACCAATTTTGCCCATTCTAAATCCATAGGATTCAATCCAACGCGACCATCGACCACAAATAAAATTGCATCCGCGTTTTCTATGCTTTTTATCGCCATATTAGTGGAATCGTACGCGATTCCTGATTTTGCGTTTTCCAATCCCGCGGTATCAAAGACAGTCCAAGGACGATTTGGAATTTGCCCAGATATAATATCACGCGTCACCCCAGGGCGGTCGTGAACCAGCGCATCCCTGGAATTAGTCAGTGCATTAAAAAGTGTTGATTTGCCTGTATTTGGGCGACCAACAATGACTATATTTTTCATGTTTTTTCCATTGATTTTTTTTTATTATAAAGCAAAAATATAAATAATCAAACCAAGAGGTCAAAAAATGAAAGCTAAAACAAAGAAAAGAAGTTGGATTGCACGTGTTGGGGATGTTTTTTTTAGACCTAAATATTTTTTTACCAGAATTGTAGCAGACGGTAAAATGGAAGATGCTATATTGCGTGCTTTTATGTGGGGATTGGTTGGCGGAATTGTTGTTTTGGTTGTGCATTTATTACAAGGTAATCCGTTCAGCATAATTTCTTTGTTTAAAACTTTGATTGTTTATCCTGTTGCTGCGGTCATAGTGTTATTTGTTTTAGCCGGTTTAATGATGTTGGTTTCTGAAATATCTATGGGGGACAGAGATTGGGAGATTGCAGTCAAAGGTATTGCTTCTATATTCTTTATTTATCCTTTGGCGTTAATATTAAATGTGTTGGCTTTTGATTGTAATTCTATTTGGATTATCAGTATCGCTACCGATTTGTATATTTTGTTTTTGATTTATAATATTGCGATTTATTGTATGCATGGTAAACGTATCAGCGTTTTATTTGTAATAATGGTTGCGGCTATATTATTAGCATGTATATATACTTCTGATTTCAGGAATTTATGGTTTTTTGTGAAAAATATTCATGCCACTATGAATTGTTTAATGTAAAATAAAAACCGCATTTGCGGTTTTTTTTAAAATCCTGTTCTTAAACCAACAGCAAAAAACGGTGTCGCATCGGCCAAGCCCCCGGACATAAACAAATGAGTTTGTTCGCTGTATTTATATCTAAAAGATGCCAGATACGTATGGACATAATCGCCACCTATTAACCTGTTTCCAAATTCATCGTGATGTTTCCAAACATTTGTGTCTGAAAATAAATAAGTGAAGGAAAGGCTATATTGTAATAAATCATAACTTATTCCAGAACCAGCAACCAAACCGTCTGCGGTTTTATAAACTGGGTTTTCATCATAAATCATACGGACGGATGTTCCCCAAATAAAACTGTTATATTGCAGGTTTAATCCCAATGCAACCTGGCCACGCCAATCGGCGGTCACGTTTGGTGAAAATGAATTTTCAGAATAATTATCTGGTTTTTCCATATATGATAACGCTAAAGAATAAGCGCTTTTTAATTTGCCAAGCGGACTTTTTAATTTTACTGCAAAATCAACCGCGTAATCGTATTCGTCGGTCATGCCGGCAAAAGATACACCATATTGTCCGTATTCTGTTGAAATAGTGGCAAGGTTTAATCTTAACGCTTCGTGGCCAGTTGTTGCTGGTGTATCAGAGATTAATACTCGTTTCAAATCTAATTTTTTATATAAAATAGATTTATCATTTATTCTTAAATATCCAACATCAGGCAAGCCCAATCCCATTTTTCGTGCGATAGAATATGTTAATCCAAATTCTGCGCGCCCTATATCGCGGTCTTCCAGTAACAAAAAAGCATCGTGAACGTATTCGCCACTTTCGACGCAATCCGCATCTATGGAATAAACCGCGCCGATTTTTTGGGTTCGATTAAAATTGTAAGTTGTTTGCGCTTTCACATCCCAATCGTTAATAAAAATAGCAGCATCGTCTTTTGGTGTTAAAAAACCAACCATGCCGTCGGCGTCTAATTCGAATTTCCAATTATCAATTTTTTTCTCAATCGCATGGGCGTTTGTGGACAATATTCCCAAGAATATTAAAAATGGTAATTTTAATGTTTTCATTTTTTTGCCTGAATTTTTTTAGTTTTATTTGTTGAATCATTTAATACCGCTTCGCGTAATTTATTATAAGCGCGTTCTTCTATCTGTCGAACACGTTCGCGAGATATCCCGTATTTTTGTGATAAAGTTTCAAGTGTTGCAACCGGATCAGATAAACGACGTGCCTTTAATATTTCGCGGTCGCGTTCAGGCAGGGTGGCCAAATGTTTCCTTAATAATTCATATCCACGGCGTTTGAATTCCAATTGTTCTATGCTGTCTTCTATGTTCACGCGTGAATCGGCCATATTGGATAAAATATCTTTGGAATCAGAATCTGTATTCAATGGCGAATTCAAAGATACATCGCGTGCAGACATACGTGTTGCAACGTGTTCAACATCGCTTTCTGGAACAGATAAATACTCTGCGATTTGTTTTGTTTGGGCATTTGTTAAAGTATTGTCCATTATGCCCAATGCGCGTTTTGCGCGTGATAAATTAAAGAAAACACGTTTTTGATTTGCAGATGAACCAAGTTTTACAATTGACCAATTATTTAAGATGGTTTCGTAAATTTCTGCTTTTATCCAAAACATAGCGTATGTTGAAAACCTAAATCCGCGTTCTGGGTCGAATTTTTGCAATGCCTGCATCAAGCCCATATTACCACTGGCAATCAAATCAGATATAGGTAAGCCATAGTTTTTGAAATCATAGGCAACCGATACAACCAAACGTAAATGCGACCCAACTAATTTTTCAGCAGCGATACTGTCGTGTTCTTTTGCCCAACGTGATGCATATTCGTATTCTTGTTCGGCCGTTAATATTGGAAATTTTTGAATTTCAGCCATATATTTAGCCAAACTGACGTCGTCATTAGCACCATATCCCGCAGGCATAGTGCTGTTTGTTGTTGCCGGTAAAGTTGTCTTGATTTCCTTCGTCATAACTTTTATAGTATAACCAATAAAAACAAAATTTTCAAGAATGGAGATTTATTATGACAAGTATCTTAGAAAGAAAAAAGAATCTTAAACAGCCCGTCAAAAAAACACGTGAAGAATACGCAGAAGACGCCCTTTATCGTGAAGTTTGGGAAGATGTAAATAATGAAAAAACTCAACAGTTTTTGAAAAAATATTGGCGTTATATTGTTGGTGCTGTGTTGGGAATAATGATTGTCGTATGTGCAATTCAAATTGGCGTGCGTGTACATTATGCGCACAAGGTCGCAATTGCCCAGGCATATGAAGAAGCGGTTTCTAACTATGATGCGAATGCTTTGGCAAATATGGCTAAAAATTCCAATGGGGCAATGTCTGATTTGGCGTTGTTTCAATCTTATTTATTGGATAACGATGTAAAAAAATTAGAAGATTTGGCGGCAAATGGTCATACTCGTGATTTCAAAGATTTAGCAAAATTGCATTTGGCGGCGATAAAAGGTGATTCTATGTCGGTTGAAGAATTTGTAAAATATCTGGAACCGTTGAATACTAAAAAATCGCCTTTCTTTTATAATGCACGTTTGTTGGTTGCGCAAAAATATTTATCTGTAAATGATAAAGAAAATGCAGATAAAGTTTTGAACGAAATTATAAATGATGAAAATGCGCCAAGTAGTATTGTCGCGAATGCCCAAATTTTGAAATAGGGGTGTAAAAGTGTTCAAAAAAATTGTCGCTTTTGGTATATGTGCGCTGGGGCTGGTTGGGTGTTCTAAACATGATCCAATATTGCCGGGTGTGCGATATGATATATTTGATACGTTTGAAGTAAATGTACAAAATAAAGATGTGCCAGAATTAAGTGGTGTCGCAAAAAATATATCGGGCGATGATAATTGCGAATATAGGCAAGATGAAAAAAATAATATCTGGCGCGCTGAAAAGAAAATATTTTCCGGATTTGCAAATGATAATGTCGTGAAAAGTAATCAATCGCCAATTTGTGTTGGGAATTTTATCTATACCGGCCTTTCAACGGGTGAGGTTATAAAGTTAAACACAATTACCAGACAACCGGTATGGGTTGCGGACGTGTTCAAAAATTCTAATTTAACCGGTGGGGCATCTGTTGTTGACATTGTCGCACATGTTGGTATTGATGGAAATTATGTTTATGCCGGTGGATTGGGCGATGCTTTTTGTAAAATAAATGCGAATACAGGAAATAAAATTTGGTGTGCCAATATATCTGTGCCTGTTGATTTTATAATTGTTGATAATTTCGCTTTTGTTGTTGGGGCGGATAATAATTTATATGCCATTGATACAAAAAGCGGTGAAACATATTGGCGAACAGAAATAAAGAAACAAGTTAAACCTGTTTTTAAGGAAAATTTTATAGTCGTTGGAAAACAGCGAATAAATTATAAAAACGGCAGTTTGATAAAATAATAAAAAAATTCATAAAATCCGCTGTGTTTGCGGATTTTTTTATGGTATTAAATCTTGGTTTTTGATAAAATATTTGTATCAGTAAGTGTTTTACTGATGGGGTCACAAAACCCGCAGACAAGGCGCCATTTAGTGGTGATAAGTCTAACTCCAACGTTTGGTTGGAGGGCTGCTGAATATATTGAATAAAGCGCACTATGCCTTGTTATAGTTTTGTGCCTCCAACCGCCTGAATTTTTCGGCGGTGTCTTGTTTGGGAAATAAAATGTGGAGAGTTTGTATTCTATTTTTGTTTGTCATATTGTTTCCTGTGCAAATTTTTGCCGGTATTGGCGATACAGATAATAGATATTATGTGACTGATGAAATGTGGGCCACCGAGCCATATAAAAAATTTGTACGCATGGAAGTTATTGTGAGTCGTATCAATATGGGGTATACATGTACGGCGCAATATGTTTCTCCAAATTTGCTTTTATCTGCTGGACATTGTGTATATGATATGGCGGATTATTATGAGGTCTGTAATTATACTTCAAAATGTTTTAAAGTAGAATTATTAGAAAAAGAATTTATGTCTGCTGGTGGTAATGATTGGGCCATTTTTTTAGTGAAAGAACCAGAAAATTACAGCGATTCTTATTTTGATGTTAAATTACCTGATAATATAGACACTGTTATGCCTGTATTGCAAGCAGGATATGGTTTTTTAAGGATTATAAAAGATGAAGAATTAGAAAAAATCAAAAAATTTATTAAACAAATAAATTTTAAATATTTGTTTCAATTAAATTTCAAAGGGGTGACATTGGAACAACTGACTGAAGAAATAAAAACAAACAAACTAAATATAGCACCGTTAAGGGAAGACTGGCCGTACAAATTAAAGGCTTCTGATTGTCAATTGGTGTTTACGGATTGTTCGTTGCGTGGTTCTGGTTGTAGTGATGTTCACAGTGCGCTTAAATTTAGTAAAAATTATCCATATATGATAGCTACAACATGCGATTCAATGCAGGGTAATTCTGGTGGTGGGTATATAGGAAATAACGGTTTTGGCTCTTTGTATGGCGTGGTGTCGTATGGTAGTAATTTTGCGGCTGCTGCATTTGATGATAACAAAGAATTTTCTTATGCTTCTTCTGCTTTGCAATTTAAAGATAAAATAGAAAAATTCATTGAAAAATATCCTGCATCACAAACACAAAATTATGATATTGATTTAATTGCACCAGATACCACCACAGATATTTCTTCAAATGTTATACAGGATAACGATGCGATTGCCTATGCGATACAATACAATATAAAAGAATTAAAACAACGCGATAGCGATTTGATGAAAAAACAGTTGCCTGCTAATAATGAGGAAATAACAAATGATACGGTTTTGCAGGTTGCTAATGCAATAGTGGAACACCAAGTAAACCAAGAAAATATAGAAAAACTACAACGAGCATACGAAGATGCGAAAGCAAAAGAACAATCATTAGCCAATCGAACTTTGACTGCGTTGACTGTTGCCGCAACTGGGATTGGTGGTATGGAATTGGCGCGTGGTCTTGCGGAACAACAGGCAGATAAAGAAGCAGAACAAGATATGACGGCTTATATTTCAACTTTCCGTTGTACATATGGCGATGGCCAACAAGTAAAAGCGGGCCCAGATGAAATAGAATTGCCCGGTGCAAATGATGAAACACTTATG
>JAZROL010000011.1:0-20182 GCA_045648665.1 Candidatus Enterousia sp.
ATTTGAACCATTCGCAACGACGTTGCAAGGTTCGACAACAAGTAGATTTTGGAAGTGTCAACGCACCAAAATCGTTACGGTTGCCCCGCAGACACAAAGTGTCGAGGAAATCCCTTCGTCTCCGCCACGATAAGGAAACACCACCTTGTGTGGTGTTTTTTTATCGTCGAAAACGAGGGCAGATTTGAACCATTCGCAACGACGTTGCAAGGTTCGACAACAAGTAGATTTTGGAAGTGTCAACGCACCAAAATCGTTACGGTTGCCCCGCAGACACAAAGTGTCGAGGAAATCCCTTCGTCTCCGCCAGGAATTAAAATCTTAAAAAATCGAATTTAACAAGATTTTTTTAATTTTCGTTATTGTTCATCAAGAAAAAGTCCCCGTCACAAAAAACTACAAACCACAATTTTTGATTCAAAAATTCACGAAAGTTTTATATAATATCTATAATGAAAGGACTCGTTATGACAGATATGAACAACCGGATTGCTATATATGTTGCAGAAAATGGTCAAGCAAAAATAGATGTTCGTGTCCAAGATGATACTGTTTGGCTACCCCAAGAATCAATTTCTAAATTGTTTGGAACAACAACACCTAATATAAATATGCATATTAAGAACATATTAAAAGAAGGAGAATTAGAAGAAGATTCAACTATTAAGGATTTCTTAATAGTTCGAACAGAAGGAAATCGTAAGGTTTCTCGTAAAATAACGCATTACAACCTTGATATGATTTTGTCGGTTGGGTATCGTGTAAAGTCTAAAACCGCCACACAATTTCGTATCTGGGCAACCAAGACATTAAAAGATTATTTATTGCAAGGTTATGTTATAAATCAGCAATTGTTATCCGAACAAAAATCTAAAATGTTAATGTTACAGAAAACATTGGATTTAATGACCCGCAGTATTGAAAATCAGGCAGAAACCATTGACCAGGCTCAACAAGTATCTCGTGTTCTGCATGATTTTGTAAAGGGTTTAAATCTACTGGATGATTTCGACCATAAAACATTGGATACAAAAGGAAAAACCAAAACAAAAGCCGTTGTTATAAAACCAGAAGAGTTTTTGTCTGTGGTTGACCAAATGAAAGGCAGTTTTGCAAGCGATGTCTTTGCTAAACCAAAAGATGAAAGTTTTTACAGTTCTATCGGTCAAATATATCAAACTTTTGATAAAAAAGACCTTTATCCAACATTGGAAGAAAAGGCAGCAACATTGCTCTATTTAATTGTTAAAAACCACAGTTTTGTCGACGGCAACAAACGCATTGGAGCAAGTTGTTTTCTATATTTCCTTGATAAAAACAATATGTTGTATGGCGACACAGGACAAAATTTAATGGACGGTTCGACATTATTTGCCTTAACTTTATTGATAGCGGAAAGCAACCCAACTGAAATCGATACAGTTAAGCAAGTTGTTATCAGTGTATTAAATCGTAATAATTAAAATATTTTATCAAAGCCATATAAAATATCATAAAAATGTGATATAATTCAATGAAAACAAGGTGATAGTATGGCAAATTTATATACAACATTTACAAATCCAAAGACAGAAGAATGGCAATCTGCTTTGGATTTAGCCAAAGACGAAACGTTCCCTTCTGCCGACTTCATAACTATTACTAGAAAACTGAAAAAATTGCAATCTGAAATGCCTGATTTTATACAGATGCGGAAACCGAAAACATCTCATGCAAGTATGTGTCTACATAGAAATGCTCGCGAGATATTTATGGAAAAATCTGGATTGATAAAATATCCACTAAAAACAACCAAATGGAAAAACGCTGAAGAATTATCTAAAGACGAAACATTCCCATCTGAGGATACTGGTCTTATCGCAAGAAAACTGAAAGAATTACAATCTGTAATGCCAGATGGTATACAAATACGAAAATCAAAATCAGGACAAAAAAGTTTATGTTTGTATAAAGAAAGCAGAAGAGAATTCCTAAAACGAGCAGGTTTTATATATAACACACCTAAAACAAAAGAATGGCAATCGGTTAGCGAATTGGCAAAAGATGAAACTTTTCCAATGTCTACTGATACCAGCATCAATAACAGGCTTGAAGAACTGCAACACAAAATGCCAGATTTTATACAGATGCGAAAACCTGTATTTGGAAAGCCTCGTTTGTGTTTGCATCGCAATGGTCGTAAAGAATTTTTAGAAAGAACAGGCATGCATTCGTTGTATAAAACAACTGAATGGTTATCTGCTGTGGATTTAGCAAAAGAAAACAATTTAACCTATCGTTCTGTTTCTGCTAAATTGACAGAATTGCAACATGAAATGCCAAACTACATAGAAATGCGAAAACCAAAGCACGGAACCGCAAATTTGTGCCTGCACCGCGATGGATTGGCAGAATTTTTGAAAAAATCAGGTTTAACACAATATCAACCAAAAACAGAAGAATGGTTATCAATTAACGAAATAGCAAAAGCAACCCATACTTCTCATTATATTATCGCGCAAACAATGATTGAATTACAATCGCAAAAACCAGATTTTGTAAAGATGCGAGTAATAACACTAAACGGCGTCCGTTGTATGTGCTTGCATAAAGATGGCTATAAGGAGTTTTTGAACCTTGCGCAACACAACAAAACAAAATCAATGGTGCAGGCCGCAAAATTTGTATCTGCATTGACGGATTTAATACAAACAAAGAAAATTGTAAAATCTGTCCCAGATGATTCACACGGCATGTAAAAACGCTTATATGCTTTCACAAACAGAATATATTTTTGACAAAGATATTGGAAAAATATATTTAACCACCCGATTGGGTGGTTTCTTATTTCTTAATATATTTCATAACACTTTTTAATGACCATATAAGCAAGCAAGTCATAGCAAGTGTAAATACCAGTGTGGTTGTGATTCCAAAGCCGTCCAGCAAGAATTTTGCGATAATAAGACCAATTGCACCAACAACTGTAGAAACCATTGCTCGCGTTGATAAAACCGTGCCACGTTCTGTGGATTTTATACTGTGGTGAATCAAAGTATTATATTGCAGGTTGTTCAACATTCTGAATGAAGGTGTCATTGCCATAAATGCACAAGCAATATAAATCATAGGCATGCTGTGGATATGTGTAGCAAACAACCCCATAGTCAATCCCATTATAATTGTTCCAATGGTTATCAGTGAAGTTTGAATTTCGCCTAACTTTTCACATATCTTGTATGCGTATTTGGAAAGTACAATAATAAATACTTGATTGATACCAAGATAGAAACCAAATAAACTGACCTGGATATTCACTGTTTCCATAATTGGTTGCAATATCCAGAATATTATGATTGTGAAAGCGCCGAACAATGACGGAAACAGAATCAAGTTCCTCAGTTTTGGATTCTTTAATGTATTTGTCGTGATAGATATAGCATCTTTTAATGCTTCTTTGTGTTTTACAACACGTCTTACTTCCAATAATTCTGGCAATAACAAGAATGCAAATACGCCAAACAACATAATTACACTTTCAATCCACAAGATATTTGAACCAATATAACCATATAAAATTCCACCGATAATCATAGCAATGAAACTTGCAACACCTGCCCAAGTTTGAATATTACCAAATTCTTTCAAAAACTGTTTTTGGGTTTTATTACGTTTTAATAAATCATAAGTGTATGCTTCCAATGTGCCAGAAAATAAAGCACTTGCGATACCCAATAATGATTCACCCAAAATTAAAGCCCAAAAACCATAAGCCAATGCAATAGTCACATATCCAGCAACTGTAAATACGCCTGCTGCAACCATAACACGTTTACGACTTAAACAATCAGACATATATCCAGATGGTATTTCAAATAAAAATGCAGCCAATCTGAATATACCCTGAATTAAAAAGAAATCACCAACAGTCACGCCCTTGGATGTATAAACCAATACAATCACAGGTATAACCAACATAAAATTATGACAAAACCAGCCCAGTTTTAATAGGTTCAGACCATGTTTTACAGATTTATCTAATTCTTTTTTCGCCATATGTTCATAGTATCACAAAATAGGAATATAAACAAATTGTAAAACAAAAAATCCATACGATAGGGAGTTTTTGTTGAGCACACTGGAACGATGGTGGTTTTTGTGATACAATTATCCGACAAAAAAGGATTTATAATAGAAAAATTCATTGAAAAAGCAAAAAATTATCTTAAAATGCCCAAAGAATAAAAATTTAAAGGAATTCATTATGCCGAAACAAAATAAATACATTACTACACCTATATATTATCTTAATGGGAAACCACATTTAGGACATGCCTATACCACTATTTTGGGCGATATATTGCGCAGAACTTTTGAATTGCGTGGTGATGATGTATTTTTTACAACCGGCACAGATGAACATGGCCAGAAAAATTTCGATACTATTACTAAATTAAATATGTCTTTTGCAGATTATGTTCGGGAATACAGCGCTAATTTTAAAAAACTGTTTGAAGATTTGGGAATTAAATATGATTTGTTCGTTCAAACTTCGTCTGCAAAACATACTGATATAGTAAAACAATGCCTGCAACAGGTTTTTGACAAGGGTTTAATCGTTAAAAAACAATACACAGGGTTATATTGCAAAGGCTGTGAACAATTTAAAAAAGAATCTGATTTAGATGAAAACGGATGTTGCCCAGATCACCAGGAAAAACCAATCGAATTGTCCGAAGAAAATTATTTCTTGCCTTTGGAACCACATCGTCAATGGCTGATTGATTATATAAACGCAAATCCCGATTGGATTCAACCTGTGGCATTCAAAAATGAAGTTTTAGGAATGTTGCGCAATCCTTTGGAAGATTTGTGTATTTCAAGACCTAAAAACCGTGTTCATTTGGGCGTAGAAATACCTTTTGATACTGATTATGTTTCCTATATTTGGTTCGATGCGCTGATTAATTATATATCCAGTTTGAATTGGCCAAATTCAGGAAATACTTTGGATAAATATTGGCCAAATTCGATTCATATTATGGCAAAAGATATTATTAAGCCACATTGTATTTATTGGCCTATTATGTTGAAAACTTTGGGAATTGAGCCGCCACACAGAATTATGATTCATGGCTTTTTGGTTGGTGAAGGCGGCGTAAAAATGTCTAAGAGTTTGGGTAATGTTATTGATCCAGAAGATATGATTGCCAAAATTGGCGCGGATCCTTTCCGTTTCGTATTGGTTAACCTGATGAACAAAACTACAGATACTCAGGTTTCTGAAAAAATCATTTATTCTGTGTATGACAGATTAGCGAACACTTTTGGTAATCTGTTTTTCAGGGCTTGTAAATTAATCGAAAAATTTAATGCTGGCGTTATCCCAGTTGTTGAATTAAGCGGTGCAGAAAAAGATTTTATGGATAAAATCTCACAAAAACTGAAAGATTCTTTGCTTAATACCGATAATATTTACGATATTCAATCCAATACTGAAACTGTTTTTGAAATCAGTTCCACATTGAATTCTTTCATTGAACAAAAACAACCTTGGCATTTGGCCAAAGATGAAACAAAACACGACGAATTGATGTCTGTGCTTTATATTTTGGCAGAATCTATTCGTATGTTGGGAATTGCTGTGTCACCTGTTATGCCGCAAATATCACAAAAAATATTGGGTACATTTGGATATGATACAGAAGGCAAAACCGTTGATGAAATGTTCTGTTTGAATAATCAACAAGATAGACATATAAATAACGCGGAAATACTGTTTCCTAAACTAGAACCAACAAAAGAATAATAAATTTCGGGTTCTTGTTCACTGATGAAATCCACCGCACAAAAAAATTGACAAAATTTGTTTTTATGCTATGTTTGTGTCAAGCGATAACAAGAACCCAAGGAGAATTGTTATGCAAAAAAGCAATAAATTATTAGAAAAATATCTGTTAAAAGATTATGTCGCTATCGGCGCTTTTAGTTTTGCTGTGGGATTAAGCGCGCTGTTTTTGGGCAAATTTATAAAATTGGGCAATGAAATAGAACGAGAATACAAACAAGAAAAACTTTTAAATCCAGATGTAAAAAAACCAGAAATGGATTCTGCAAGTCCTTTTCTTTGTTTGGCTTTGATTTTAGGTTGTAGTGTATTGGTGTTCAATTCTGTTGACGTTATTAAATACAAAAAAACAAAAACTCTTAATATCGGTCGTAAGTTCTTGCAAGATTTGTTAAGAGAATCTCAAAAAGACGAAGGTAAAAATTCATCATCGATTTCAGAAAGACAAAAAATAATTACTGCTTTGCGTGAATTTGATGCAGTGTTGGCAAATCCGCGTGCTTTGGCGGCAGCTATTACGGTGATTTGTAACGCTTTGACAGAAGCAGAACAAAACGAAATTGTTAAAATTGCAAATGAATTTGATTTAATGCCTGTGCAAAAAAGCCATGAATATAAAATGACTGCAAAAAATGTCCGTGATGCAATCTTCAATATTGTTAAACAACACGAATCTATTGATCCTGGATTTATGGCAACAATATTGATGGCTTTGGCACAAGCAAACACGACATACGTTTTGCCAGCACAACAAAAAACAAGATAAACTTTATAGTTCAACAAAGACGCGGCTTTTGGTCGCGTTTTTTTATAAAAAAATATTGGAATTGGTATTTATTGCTGCTATTATTGCAACGATATGATTAAAAAGTTCCTGATTTTGCTAATGTGTTTGATTGCGTTGCCTGCAAAGGCTGCGGATTTTTCAACCAAAGCCAAATCTGTATTTTTATTTGATTATGACAGCGGCATGGATATTGTCGCTAAAAACGCAGATGTTTTAATGCCACCCTCTTCTATGCTGAAATTAATGACTTTGACGGTGTTGTTTGATGCAATAAAATCAGAACAATTAAAGTTAGACGATACTATCAAAGTATCAAAAAACGCAGATTATAATAATTCAACCTGGCATTCGGCCAGTAAGTTATGTTTAGTTGATGGCCAAAAAATAACAATTCGTGATGCTGTTTTGGGAATAATTGTGTTGTCTGCCGGGGATGCTTCTGTGGCTGTTGCTGAATTTTTAGCGGATGACGAAAATAAATTTACTGAATTAATGACAAAAAAAGCACGCGAAATCGGCATGGAACAATCTAGTTTTGGAAATGCAAGTGGATTGCCAAATGAAAACAACCTGATGACTTCACGTGAAATAGGAATACTGGCAAAATATATCATTGATGAATATCCAGATATTTATCCTTTGTTTGCGACAAAACGATTCGAATTCGAGGGGGCTCAGACAGATTGGTGTCGCGATTGGAATAGAACCCACACTATGAATTATAACAAATTGTTGTTTTCCATGAAAAGTGCGGACGGTCTTAAAACTGGGCACACTGCTGACGGGGGGTATGGTATGGTTGCCAGCGCAAAAATTGGCAATCGTCGTTTAATCGGTGTTATCAATGGTTTTAAAGCGCAAAATCATGATGCTTTGGCCGAAGAAATGAAAAAACTTTTAAATTATGGATTCAAAAACACCCAAACGAAAATATTCTTTAAACCTGGCGACGTATTGGCGAAAGTACCGGTGTGGTATGGAATCAAACCGGATGTAGAAGCCACTGTTGATGATAACATTGCAATTACTTTGCCAAAAGATTATTCATTGAAAAATATTCGCGTTTTATCGCGTTTTGACGAACCCATAGCCGCACCAATCAAGCAAGGGCAACAAATTGGTGAAATAGTTATTGAAAACAACGGAGATGTCGTTAAACGCTTGCCTTTGGTTGCAAAACACAAAGTTAGAAAGATTATGTTTTTTGGACGTTTATTTAAAAATTTATCTGTGATGATATGGGGTAAATAATGGTTGTACGTAAAAAAGAAATTTTGTTCGAATTTCCCGCCCCTATGGATAACGATTGTTTAATTGGGCATGACGAAACACTGAACAATTTTTTACAGGCCTGGAACGCACGCGATTCGCACCCTATTCATCCGGTATGGATGTTGTGTGGTCCACGCGGAATTGGCAAAGCGACATTGGCATATAAAATCGCAAAACAAGTTTATGATACCGTCGGTGATTTCTTTATAATTGATTTGGCGCGAAACCTGGACGATCGCGGAAACATAAAACCAGATGCAAAAATGATTTCTGTGAACACAGTGCGCGCAATGATTGAACGCATGCAAATGTCGTCTATGTCCGGCAAATGGCGTGTTGTTTTAATAGATGCAGTTGATGAATTAAGTATAGCCGCAGAAAATGCGATATTAAAATTATTGGAAGAACCACCAAAGCAAACGTTGTTTTTATTGGTGACTCATCAATTATCTAATGTTTTGCCAACCGTTCGTTCACGCGCACGCATTGAAAAAATGCGGCCTTTGACAATGACACAATTACGTGAATTATGCGTTAAATTTATGCCAGAGGCGGAAATCAGCGCGGACATATTAAAATTATCAAACGGCAGTTTTGGCAAAATCGCAAATTTGAAAGCGTCTGGCGGCGACATAATTTATCAAGAATTAATTGATGTGTTGAACAACAAACATGCAAATGCCAGCGATATTATGACGGTCGCAAACAAAATAGCATTAGAACCTTCGCTTTACGGGATAATACTTGATGCGATTGCAGCATTGAATCTGGCGGATTTATATCCTATGGCAACAAATGCTATATCTGATATAAACAGATTAAATTTGAAACCAGATATCACTTTGTTCAAAATCATAACGGAAATCAAAAAATGTTTATAGACACACATTGTCATTTAACATATTTACCAGAACAAGTATATGACGATAACGTTGATGTAATTATAAATCGCGCAAACAGCGCCGGGGTTAATGCGATGATTTGCGCAACAGCAGAACCTTTTGATTTCAAAACTGCATTACAAATTGCGCAAAAACATAAAAATATTTTCGTAACTACTGGTGTTCATCCTGATTACATAGATAAATTCAAACCAGAAGAATACAAAAACATTGATGCAGGCAAATATTTAACTGATGAAATTTTAAATAATGCTTTGGTCGTCGGGGTTGGAGAAATTGGTTTAGATTATCATTATCTTTCACAACAAGAATATTTTTACACAGAAAAAAAGAATGCACAAATTGCTCTGTTTGAACAACAATTGGAAATCGCACAGAAATATAATCTGCCTGTGGCGATTCATACGCGTGACGCCGAAGAAGACACTGCAGCGATTTTAACAGATAAAAACCATGGTGTTATGCATTGTTTTACATCCAGTTGGAATCTGGCAAAAACTATGTTAGACCGTGGATTTTATTTTTCCGCCAGTGGAATTTTAACATTTAAAAACGCTGATGATATTCGTGAAACTTTTGCAAAAATACCAATGGACAGGATTGTGATTGAAACAGATTCTCCCTATTGCGCACCCGTTCCATATCGTGGTCAAAGATGCGAACCGGCTTTTGTTATTGAAACGGCAAAAGTTTTAGCACAAATCAAAAATTTGCAAATTGAAGATTTGGAAACTATACTATTTGAAAACACAAAAAAACTTTATCCGCGAATAAAATTATGAAACATACATAATGTTTGGTTCACAAAAACCGGGTTCAGCCTCTAATTTCAAACCGTTGCTTTGTGCATTTTTTAGTTCATCTATGGCGACATAGAAAAATACCTCATCAAACAAAGGCGAATATTTATTTTGATTATTGCCAGAATAAATATCGCCTTGTTTTTTTAAACAAACGGAGACAATGTTGATGGCGGTATAGATATCTAATTTTTTGACACCCAGTAATTTTTCAATTTTTTCTTTTTTTGAATAAACAAATATTTTTGCCAATTCATTATAAGATATATTTGAAAACTGCATTTCGCCGCCTTTTTTTGTTAACCTACAACAAAATAACCGCTAAATAAAAGCGGTTGGGGACAAACAACAATTTAACTGAATTGCTCCGCTTATTCAATTTATTCGCGGACCCCCAACCTGATATAAATTGGGGATTTGTTTATATCATCTCTGACACAGTTAAATTGGGTTGTTTGGACCCAAAGAAAGCAACTCGCCTTCTTGGTGAAAAATTATAATAAAAGATTCTTGATTTGCAATAAAAAATATAAAGCGGTTGGGAACAAACAACAATTTAAGTGAATTGCTCCGCTTATTCAATTTATTCGCGGATTCCCAACCATAATTCTGCATTCTATATTACAAATTATGCTTTGCAATAAAAACATTGGATTTTTGTAAAAAATCATATAAAATTTGGGTCATGGTACGTCAAATTATAAAATCTGGAATGGTTAATGAAAATCGCAAAGCGCGATTCGCTTATTCAATAGAAGACACTATTGAAGCGGGCATTTCATTGACCGGTGCAGAAATCAAATCTGTACGTTATGGTTTGGTGACTATTGTTGATGGTTTTGTACAAAGACGTGGCGATAATCTTTTTCTGGCGGGCGTAGAAATACAAAAATTACCAACCGCCGCACGTATTGTTAATTTTGATGAAAGACGTCAGCGTCAATTATTATTACACCGCAATCAAATAAACAGAATGATTGGTAAATTACAAGAAAAAGGCGCAACAATTGTTCCATTGAAACTGTATTTTAATAATCGTGGCAAATTAAAAGTTTTGTTGGGCATCGGTTATGGTAAAAACAAAGTTGATAAACGCGAAACAATAAAACAACGCGAATGGGAAAGAAATAAATCAAGAATTTTAAAGAAATAAAAAATCGCCAAATGGCGATTTTTTATTATAAAAACAATTTTATTTTTTGAAATTACGTTGTCCTGGTTTGCGTTCTGGTCTCATCGCTTTTTTGACAGATTTGTATTCTTCTACTGAAATGCATTCATTGCCATCGACATCCGCATTTACTAAGGCTTCACGCAATTTTGGATTTTTTATAGAATTCATATCCAAACAACCATTTGTGAACACAGGATGTGTTTTCGGCATATTTTTATGACCTTTGTCACAATTCATCAATTTACCCGCGGCCATACCCAAAGCAAATATAATTGCCCAAACAATTATATGTTTAATCCAATGTGCAGATCCATGGCAATGACAATTACAATGTTCACCACATTCACATTTATGTTCAACAACAGGTGCTGGTTTTGTTGCGACTTGTTTAACAGTTGCTTTTTTTACTGTTTTTGTTTTTTTTGCTGGCATTTTTATATCCTTCCTTTGTGTTAATTTTATTAATACATATGAATTGTATCAATTCAAAAAATTAAGTAAAGTGGAATTTTTGCACAAAAAAACATCCACAAATTTGCGGATGTTTTTTAACCTTTAAACAAACCAAACTTAGTTCAAAGCTTCCTTCAAGGATTTACCAGGACGGAATTTTGGTTGTGTAGAAGCAGCAATTTTAATTGGTGCACCAGTTTGTGGGTTACGACCTGTTGTTGCTTTACGTTTAGCGGTAGCAAATGTACCAAAGCCAACCAAGCGAACTTCGCCTTTTTTCTTTAATACTTTTGTTACTGTGTTGATGAATGCATCCAAACAACCAGCTGCAGTTGCTTTTGTAACTTCAACTTCATTTGCAATTGCTTCAATCAATTCTTGTTTGTTCATGTGTTTCTCCTTTCATAATAGAGTTTAAGGTTGTCCGGCAGTTTTCAAAGGCAATGCCCTTGGAACAATATCTTTTTCGCTAGGTTCCAAAGACATTGCCTCCACTGCTTAGCCGAATCGTAGAGAAAACTGCGGATTAAGTCAAGCCAATAATTTAAAAACCGCGAAAAACCTATATTCTTGACAAAAAGACATTAACGCAACGTCACTGTTTGTGCGTTAACAGCACGTGCATTTTCAGAGGTACTTTCGCACAAAACCGCTTTTGTTTCGTTGCCACCGATGTTGACATTAACGGTTCTAAAATAATTAGGTGTCATTGATAATACCGTCACTATTACCGCGCCCCAAAAGAAAATTTTGGTTAATTCCCATGGGTTTTTATACACATCAGCATTAAATTTATCTTTCAATAAATTTTGGTAAAGCGCCCATCCCCAACTGAAAGACAAAACTATAAGTGCAAAAGCGAAAAACATCATTATATATTTACGACCAAAAGACAAAGCCTCTGCAAACTGCGACCAAGAATCCTCTATTATTGGACAAACGTATAATACATCATCTGGATTTACCCCTGGACGCAACTGCACAGGTGTATTACCGCCAAAATTCAAATCAAAAACAACCGCCAATATAATTAGCGCTAACATAGATACTGCAAATAACAAACCTGGTTTTTTATTCATGGTGTTAAATCTCTCTGTGTTTTCATTATATCATAAAACATACGACCTTTGCAATTTTATGATTGAATATTTTAACTATTAATTTTATCATATCCTGACAAAAGGATAAACAACATGACATATAATGAAATAAGAAAATTATTTTTAGATTATTTTGAATCCAAAGGGCACAAAATTGTTCCATCGGCATCTTTGATACCGAATGACCCAACTTTGTTGTTCACTGTTGCAGGCATGGTTCCTTGGAAGGGCATTTTGCAGGGCACAGAACCTGCGTTTGCACCACGTGTTGCAGACGTTCAAAAATGCATTCGTGCCGGTGGCAAACATAACGATTTGGAAGATGTTGGTTTCGACGGTCGTCATCATACTTTTTTTGAAATGATGGGAAATTGGTCTTTTGGTGATTATTTCAAAGAAGGCGCAATTGAAATGTCTTGGGAATTGTTAACAAAAGTCTTTGGTCTGGACCCAAACAGAATTGTTGTTACGACACACGAAAGTGATGATGAAGCGACCGCTATTTGGAAAAAGATAACGGGCAAAGATGCAATTCGTCTTGGCAAAGATAACTGGTGGTCTGCAGGCGATACTGGTCCATGTGGCCCATGCACAGAAATGCATTATGATTTTGGTCCAGATGTTCCAGGTGGATTACCGGGTTCACCAGACGAAGACGGCGGACGTTTTGTTGAAATTTGGAACGATGTTTTCATGCAATACGATCGCGATGCAAATGGCAATTTAACACCTTTGCCAAAACAAAATGTTGATACCGGCGCGGGACTCGAAAGATTTGCATCAATTATGCAAAACAAACACGATAACTATGATACCGATTTGTTTGTAAATTTGAAACATGCGGTATCCGATTTAACAGGCGTTGTTGAAACAGATGAAAACAGATCAAGTTTCAAAGTTATTACAGATCACTTACGTGCTGTCGGTTTTGCAATCGCAGACGGTGTTATCCCCAGCAATGCTGACCGTGGTTATGTAATCCGCAGAATATTGCGTCGTGCAATGCGTCATGGGCAAATACTGGGTCACAAGGGTGCATTATTGTCGGCTTTGTATCCCGCATTAGTAAGAGAAATGGGCGATGCGTATCCTGAATTAAAAACACAAGAACAACATGTCGTTGAAATAATCAAAAACGAAGAAAACTCTTTTGCAGACATGTTGCAAAATGGCATGAAATTATTGGAATCAGAATTGCCAAAGGTTAATAACAATATTTTACCTGGCGACATTGCTTTCAAATTATTTGATACTTATGGTTTTCCACTTGATTTAACGCAAATGATTTTACGCGATAAAAACATGAATGTCGATGTGGCGGCTTTTGAAAAATGTATGGCGGAACAAAAAGAACGTTCACGCGCAGATACACGCGGAACGAAACTTTTGTGGGAATCTCAAACACAATTGCCAGATACAAAAGACATTGAAAAATACGAAACAAAAACAGATTCTGTTGCAAAAGTTTTGGCGATTTTGCGAGGTGAAGAATTTGTAAAATCCGCCAACGCAGGTGACGAAGTTGAAATTGCTTTGGATCATACACCTTTTTATGGAACCCAGGGTGGTCAGGTTGGCGACAGCGGTACATTTATAAAAGACGGCAATACAGTTATGAACATTACCGAAACGAATCGCGTTGGGAATATTGTCATACACAAAGGTGTTTTAGCTGACACCATTTCGGTTGGCGATGAAATTATGCCGGAAATAAATCAAAATATCCGTCAACAAACCGCACGCGCACATACCGCAACACATTTATTACAGGCCGCATTACGACAGGTTTTGAATGACGATGTTGAACAACGCGGGTCAAAGGTTGCCCCTGATTCTGTGCGTTTTGATTTTTCTTTTGGTCGCGCTTTGACAGCAGAAGAAAAACAAGCCGTGGAAGATTTAGTGAACAAATGGATTGTTGCTGATTTACCAGTTGCACATGAAGAAATGGATATAGAATCCGCTAAAAAACGTGGCGCTATGGCTTTGTTTGGCGAAAAATATGGTGACAAAGTCCGCGTTATCACCGCTGGCGATGTTTCTTGCGAATTATGTGGCGGAACACACGTTTATCATACTGGCGAAATTATAAAAGCACGCATAAACAAAGAAAAATCTATCAGCTCTGGCATTCGTCGTATAACTATGTCTGTGGGTAGTTTGGCAGAATGAAACAATTAAATGATTTTGATATAGCGAATATGATTGGCGCGGATTTTATTCCTGATAATAATGAAGTAAAAAAATCCGTCCGCCAATCACTTCATTTATCAAATCGTATTCCACAAAAGCCTGACCCAGTACCAGCGCACACAACAATAGATTTTCACAATCACACAGAAGAAGAAGCCTGGAATATACTGACACAGGTTGCCACATCTGGCGCACGCACAGCGACTGTAATAACAGGCGCCAGTGGTATATTGAAACAGAAATTTCAACAATGGGCAACAGACAGTATTTTATCCCCGCATATCGTGTCCTTTGAACCAATAAATAACGGCAGTTTTTCTGTTAAATTTCACAAAAACAAATAATCTGTGCAATGATTATTTAAGGCCCATAAAATAAGCAGGATCAACAGACTTGCTGCCTGGGAATTTGTTAATAATCGGTATTGTTTTACCATTTGAATCAGTCACAGATTTTAAAGAACCATTATAATGTATTTCATAATGCAAATGCGAAATCCCCTTACGCATCACAGGATATTCACTATTTGCCAATTGGCTTTTGTTTATTTTGGCACCACCAGTATAACCAATGGTTCCTATTTGACAACCAGCAGACACAATCTGCCCTTGATTAACAGACATAGTATTCAAGTGCATATAATATGTTTTGAATCCATTTTGATGATTTATAACTATATAATTACCGGCGGAACTGCCACGACGATTTGGTTGAACTTTTTCAACAATACCATCGGCAACAGTAAAAACAGGCCTGTCATAGTGTGATTCTGTACAACCTATATCAAAACCATAATGATTATCTGGTTTTGGGTTTTCATCTGTTCCAAAATTTCGCACACCATATCCAGAACAGTACTTATAATCTGCATCAAACACAGGTTTTCCAATTGGAACGGTTTGAAATTCAGGCACATCAGTCAATTTTTGTTGACAATAAGCCCAATGTTCCGAACGTATTTCGTTATCTTCCTTGGATTCTAATTCATCTGCTGCAATTTCTTCGGCTATATTTTTATCGGTATAAACTATGTTTAATTTATCGTATGCCGACAAATTTGCGAACGGTTCATAGTTATCTTTCATAAAATCAATTTTAGCGCGAAAGGACAAATCTTCAAACGTCTTTGGGAACGATTGCGCTGTTAAAAAACTTTCTGCAAAGACAGAAAAAACAGGCATAAAGAACAACAACAAAGAAAATTTCCATACATTCATGCTTTACATTATATCATTTTTTGTTTGGAAAATAAATTCTTAACTTGACCATTTGTATGAAAATTTGCTTATATACCCACAAAAGGGAAAGCAGAGAGCAAAAAAGCGAAGGACAGGAAAAAATGAAAAAAATCTTAAAGACTAAAAAAATCTTAAAAACGAAAAAACCAGAAGAAAAAGCAAAAGTACATTTTTATTATGGCCCTATGGCATCTTCTAAATCCGCTCTGCTTTGTATAAATGCTTTTAATTTAAAACGCACTAAAAATAAATTTGAGGTTTTGAAACCATCCACAGACAATCGCGATTCGGAATCAGAGGTTGTATCACGTATCGGCCTGCGCACACCGGCGCGCGCTTTGCCAAATTTGGAAAATTATAAACCAAAACGCGGAACAAAATTCATTTTAATAGATGAAATCCAATTTTTCAGCCCCAGTGATATTGATAAACTTTTTCAAATTACCCGTTCAAGAAAGATAACCATTATCTGTTACGGCTTGGTCGTGGACAGCAACGGCGATTTGTTCCCCGCATCCGCACGATTGTTTGCTATGAATGCGGAAAAACATGAAATAGAAACAGTATGTGAAGTCCCGGGCTGTGGATGTAAAGCGACACACCATCTGCGTTTTGATTCCAAAGGCAACGTTATTCGTGGTGGGAAACAAGTCGAAGTCGGCGCATCACAGTATAAATCTGTATGCGGCGGACATTTTATGATGGAATATGTTGAACAACAAACACAAAACACAAGATAACGTATTAACGTCTTTGGCAATCGTTGCATCTGTTTCTGGAAAAGAATTCCTTCATCTTGTAAACCACGCCTATTTCGACATTGTGGCGCAATCCAGGATTCGTGCCTGGGTTTGTTTTTGAATCCAGGTTTTCAAATGGGAATATATTCAAACGCCATTTTGCGTTTAATTTGACACGTTCATTAAATCTGTACCCTATTCCGGCACCCAGCGCAATTACAGGTCCAAAATTACCATGATCATCAGCATGCATACCAAATCCGCAATTTGCATCAACAATACAACCATACCAACCAATACCTGAATTTATATTAAAAGTCCCCATAAAACCATTAACATTTGCACAGCCGTGTTCTGTTGGGTCTACGTACAAAGTGTTATCACCGGCAAGATTTTTCGCATTAATCGCGGCATTCATATTATAAGCACGCGAATGAAAATTATGATAATCAAAACGACCCATGAACCCGATATGATATTCATACCCAGATCTTCCGTGTTGTCCGGTCCATTTACACACACCTATTTCAGCGAACACACCGGGGTTAAAGCCCTCTAAATCATTGGCACGTATTTTTGAATTAACGGCTTTTGACGGTACCAAATGTTCAAAACCAACACCAAAAGTCAATGTATATTCCCCATCATAAGGCGGATTATAAGAATTTATATCTTTGGCAGATGCGCTTTTCGCAATTGGCAACATTGACGCCATTAAAAACATATATTTGGTCACAGAATGTTTTAAATTATATCTCATTAACAGGCCTTTTTTAATTATTTTGCACACAATATAATACAGACGTAAAAATTGTCAAATATATTATGTATAAAATTAAATGCGCCCAGAAGGATTGTTTTATATATCTTAAAAATGATTTTTACAAAATTTACGACCAGAATGGGTTTTTAAATATATTTCAAAATCTTTCGCTTTTTGTTCATTGTCAAAAGCAATATAATTTTTTATACGCCACGGTCTGTATTTGTTGGTATGTATGGATTGACCGGTATTATGTTCTTTTAATCTTTGTTTTAGGTTACAAGTATAACCAACATAGAAAGTATCTGGATTATTTATTGATTGTAAAACATAAACGTAATACATATTGAATTAGTCCGTCTTTTTGTCTTGTTTTTTCGTAAAAAAACTGCGACCAAAAAGCCGCGACATTCCGTTTTGCACGCTTCAATCCGCTTGTCGCGGCTTTGCGCTAGCAAAGACGGATGGCGCGCCCAGAAGGATTGTTTCGCTGCGCTTCACTCCCTTGCAAAATCACCCTTCGTTAAAACTTCGGGTGACCGGTGTTATTCCACTTTTTTGCTGCGGGTCGAACCCTCTGGTCGGGTTCAAATCCATGTTGTTCCAACAATTAAAACAAAAACACGGCATAAAACCGTGTTTTTGTTTTAATTCTGGCGCGCCCAGAAGGATTCGAACCCTCAACCTTCTGATCCGTAGTCAGATGCTCTATCCAATTGAGCCATGGGCGCAACGGTGTGTATTTTATATTATTTTCATCCAAATGCAAGTAAAAATATTATTTTATGCGGTGACCACAATTAGTTCTCCTCCAAACTGGGGGAGAACCCCAAACCGCCCCAGGCAAGGGAACTTATTTTTTGGATGGATATTTTTACCTTGCCATTGTCGGCAAAAAACAGTATAATTATATCATTATAAAGAGAAAGGGGAATTTTACCTATGAACAAATTTGTTTTCGCGTTGTGCCTTATATTTTCGGTTTCAAATGTTTTCGCAGAAATATACGAATGTCCTGATGGTGAATATCATTTAACTAGAACATGTCGTGATTGTCCACCTGGGTGTTATTGTGAAAAATCAAACAATACTGGTCTTGATCCAGAAGGGGATGGAGAAGCTGAGATTTATAAAAGTGATGTAATCGCATGGTGTTCGTATGGTAAAAAATGTCCATGGAGTGCTGGTGGTAATCAATGTGGCGCATCGGATGCAGCAACTATTTACAGATGTCCTGCAGATTTTCCATATTCAAATGGGAGATCAACTAAAATCACTGACTGTTACAACAAGGCAAAAGACGGGACAAAGGTGCCTTATGCTGAAATTGAATGTAAAGCTGGACAATATTTGAAAAAAGGCACAGCAGAATGCGCACCATGTTCAAATGATGTTTTAGAACCTAATGAATATTGTCCAAAAGGCAAACACTTATTTTCTGCCGATGATAACAAAGGGATAGAAACATGCCCTAGTGGTCAGTTCCATAGCGCAGATTTCACAGAGTGTGTGTCTGGTATTGAATGCGAAGCCGGACAATATTTGCCTAAAAACACATACGCATGTCACCCCTGTAATGACAGAGCTAGTTTAAAGAAAAATGAATATTGTCCGGAAGGGACGTTCTCATATTCTAAAACAAAAGATTCAATGCCCGCCACTTGTCCCACTGGTCAAAGACCTTTGACCGATAAAACTGGATGCGAATTGGATTGTGATAATAACGAAGTTCCAAACAAAAATGGAACTGCGTGCGAACCATGTCCAGAGGGGAAATATGCCAACGACGGTAAATGCGAAGATATACCCAAAAATCCAAAACCATGCCCAGCAGGTCAATATTACAAAGGTTCAATCAAAGATTGCGCACCGTGTGTTGGTTCAACAAGATATTGCCCTGGCAGCGAATATTTTGACGGAAATTCATCAAAAGACCAGGGTATATATGATTGCCCTGCAGGTGGTATTGCAAACAGAATAAAAGATGCCTGCAATATAACTTTATCAAAAGATATGATGATATATGGCCCTGGTGGTAAAACCACTGAAACCGCCCGTCAATGTTGGAATATGCACAACCGTATAAGCGATTATATAAAATGCCTGTTCGGTGGTGATAATATACAAAAGAAACCAGATTAAAAACGCCCGCTTGGGCGTTTTCTTTATAGATATAATACGAATAACATCCGCTTGATTTTCATTTTTATTGTGGTATTCTGCTTTTCCCTTGCCCCCTTTGTTTAGGTAAGCAACAAAAGGAATACGATATG
This sequence comes from Candidatus Enterousia sp., assembly GCA_045648665.1. Taxonomy (GTDB): domain Bacteria; phylum Pseudomonadota; class Alphaproteobacteria; order Rs-D84; family Rs-D84; genus Enterousia. The sequence goes on from JAZROL010000011.1 coordinate 19,523, forward strand.
TCTTTGTACAACAATATTATTGATATAAAACAACCAATTAAGTTATTTGGTGGTTGGTGGTCTGTGCAATACAAAGAACGCAATAATTGGGAAAAAAAGTTTTTTACAGATGTTGCGCGTGCATATGAATTCTATACAAATTTGCACAAACAGATATTAAAACATACACAAACAATCGAACGCTAATTTTTCCGACCCGTTGGCGGGGAACTTTTTCTCTCTGGAATTATTACCTGTAAAAAAAACCTAGGGATTTAAACTGTTTGTTTTAAAAACCTGTTTTATTCATAATAGTTTTACGGAATCGGACGTGGCGCCCAAAACAACATTTGTTTTCCGATTCAACAATGGTTCCACGTCCAATTTCGATTATAAAAAAAGTTAAATAAATTGCAATTTTTTCTTGATTTTTAGTTTTTTATATGGCAAAATCTCCCCCGACGCACAGATAAACAGCGTTTTGGAGGCATAGCTCAGTTGGTAGAGCAAATGACTTTTAATCATTGGGTCCAGGGTTCGAGTCCCTGTGCCTCCACCAGAAATAAAAGAGACACCGAAAGGTGTTTTTTTTATTTCTGTGGCACAAGTGGACAAGAACCCTTGTTCGACTATGAGTTTGTGTTTGCAAACAAAGTGCAGCGAACACAATACGAATGCGGC
>JAZROL010000012.1:0-9781 GCA_045648665.1 Candidatus Enterousia sp.
CATAAGTGTTTCATCATTTGCACCGGGCAATTCTATTTCATCTGGGCCCGCTTTTACTTGTTGGCCATCGCCATATGTACAACGGAAAGTTGAAATATAAGCCGTCATATCTTGTTCTGCTTCTTTATCTGCCTGTTGTTCAGCAAGACCACGTGCCAATTCCATACCACCAATTCCGGTTGCAGCGGTTGTAACCGCGGTCAATGTTCGATTAGCCAATGATTGTTCGTTTGCTTTTGCTTCTTCGTATGCTCGTTGTAGTTTTTCTATATTTTCTGATTTAACCTTATACTCAACTAATTTATTAAGAAAATACTTTAATTCATCATCGGTCATTTCTGGAATATTGTTCATGCTATTTGTTAGCTCTTGCTCTAATTCACCAATATTAAACAAAGATTTGTTTTTGAAAGACTGTGTAACATTATTTTCATCTTTGTTTGTATATTGTTCTTCTGTATTAAAAAATGTATCTCCATAAAGATTATCAGGAATTTTTGCAACATTTTCTTCTACCGGATTTTTTGAATCGTATGTTTTTATTAACTCGTTAATTTTTTCGATAAATTGTTTTGAAGAAACGATGTAATCAGAGTCGTATTTATCTTCAAAACTATCTCCGCCATAAGAACACGTGCCATACAAATGTCCACCATCCGTAGAAATGTATCCTCCCCCAGAATTACCTTCCCAGGAATCACATGTGCTTGCTAAAATATAAGGAAACAATTTGCTTTTTGGTAACTGTGATTTTTCTTTGCATTTTCTATATATTTTATCTGCTAAAAGGCGATATTCTTTCAAATACTCTTGTTTTTCTTCAAATCGCTTTTCAGAAAAATATTTATCAGCAAAATCGTTCATTTGTTCATGCAACAAAGGTTCACAGTCTTCAAACAAAATTTTACATTTACTAGCTTTCAATTTGGTCGGTTTTTCTTCTAATGGTATTGTTAAATGTTCAGATATTTCATCTGCCAAATCATTTATGCTAGTTGATCTATAGGTTCCTTTTCTATCGTTTTCTATCCTTATTTTTTCTGCTAAATCTTTATATATTTTCCTTATGTTTTTCAACTCATTGTCATTAATTATTCTGCACCATCCCCAACCAGCATTTATAACATCTGTTGTTTTTGTTGGTTCTTTTGTATCAAAATATGAATCACTATAATATTTAGGGTCTGTCACTAACCATATAGCCCAATCTCCAAGCTTACCACTACGTCGTTCTGTATAAGCAGTATCGACTAATTTTACTTCAAAAGTTTCTTTTTTATAATTTGTGATTGTATAAAATCTTCTATTTCTACCTTTTTCTATTTGATATTTAACAAATTCTAGATTTTCAGGCAGCTCAAATTCTTTTGCCTGGTCAAAAAGATCGTTCACAGTTAGTATGCAATGACCAGCGGATAAAATCAAATTTGGTGCAACGTATTGTGCAGAACAATGGCCTACAGGGAAGGACTCAGAAAGCTTATAAAGCTTTATATTCGTTTTAAGTAAAACAAAATTTTTATATGGTTCTTTGGCCCACATTTCATCAGTCACATAATACCTGTTATCACTATCACCAACGCCAGCCAAAATTTGCACTGGAAAAAATATAACAAACAGCAAAAATCCAAACATTTTTCGCATGCAAAATTTTCTCTCAAATAAAAAAAGACCGTCAAGAAATTGGCGGTCGGGGAGTTAGAAAATCATCTTGTTATTGATTCCATCACCTTACGGTATGACGGCTCCCCAACCTGGTTGTGTCAGGGATAATACCGGTGCAAAAACACCGAAAATACCAAATAACGATGCATTTTGCACCGAACAAGATGGGCTTTCTACAGCCCCAAACCCAATTCCTTGGATTCGTGCGAATTATATCACAAAAACGTAAAATAAGGAAATGGTTATTTTGGAAAATGTTTTTTGCAGGCAGTAATCCCAGAGAGAAAGGTTCGCCGCCTGGGGTGGGGAAACAGCCAACCCTCCCCGTCGCCTTCGGCGCCACCCCGCCCAGGGCGGGGAACTTGTTTCTATGGAAAGTTTTTGTTTTACTTTTTTGCTTGTGGAAAAATTTAAAAGATATTATAATATTTCCGCTTGATTTTTTATATCGGTGTGCTATGCTTTCACCGATTATCGGTATAAAATGGCATAAATGCTGGGGTGTCGGTATGGGCAGTAATTAGTATAGGGGCTTAGTTCAACGGTAGAATATCGGTCTCCAAAACCGCGGATGAGGGTTCGATTCCTTCAGCCCCTGCCAGAAAAATACTGATGATAAAAACATAGATAGCGGAAAAATTGATGAAAAAAGTAATAAATTTTATAAAATCAGTGCGTTCAGAATGGTTCAAAATTGTTTGGCCATCACGCGAAACTGTCGTTCATACAACTGGGATGATTTTGCTGTTTTCTGGGATTGCAGCGTTATTCTTTTTTGTGGTGGACAGTATTTTGAATGCTCTGGTTGGTTGGATTTTTTAATTAATTACAAAGGAATGCACGATGGAAGAAAAAATGCAGTGGTTTGTTGTTTATGTTCATACGTCTTGTGAAGACAAAGTTGCACGTGAATTGCGTGAACAAATTGACAAACGTAAATTAAATGCTTATTTTGGTGAAATTTTGGTTCCTACACATGAAGTTTCCGAAATCAAAGGTGGAAAACGTATTAAATCTGAAAAAAAGTTTTTCCCTGGATATGTTGTTATTCAAATGGTTATGAATAATGAAACCTTTTCTTTGGTTAAATTGATGCCAAACGTTGTTATGTTTTTGGGTCAAAAAGTTAAAAATCAATCTAAACCAATTCCTGTCACAGAAGCAGAAGCTCGTCGCTTGTTGAAACAAGTAGAAGACGGCGCGGTTGCATCAGACGATGTTTTGTACGAAGAAAATCAGGAAGTACACGTTATCGATGGGCCGTTTGCGAATTTCAATGGTGTTGCATCAAATGTTGATAATGTAAAACAAAAAATGACTGTGACGATTTTGGTGTTTGGGCGCGAAACAAGTGTCGAATTAGACTTTGCCCAGGTTGAAAAAGTTTAGTCGAAAGGCTGAAAAAAACGTGGTAGATACGCCATATCGTACCACGACACTAACCGATGCGAAAGCATCTACAAAAACGGAGTGAAAAAATGGCAAAAAAAGAATTAAAAGGGATTGTTAAATTAGTCGTCCCTGCTAAACAAGCGAATCCTGCGCCTCCTATTGGACCAGCGTTGGGTGCTGCGGGTGTTAATATCGCAGAATTTTGTAAACAATTTAATGATAAAACGGCCGATAAAGAACCAGGAATGCCAATTCCTTGCATTATCACTGTTTACACAGACCGTACTTTCGAATTTATAATGAAATTGCCGCCTGTGTCTTACTATGTTATGAAAGCGTTAGGTATCAAAAAAGCTTCTCATAAACCAGGTCGTGAATTTGTTGGTACGATTTCCAAAGCACAAATTGAAGAAATTGCAAAAAATAAAATGCCTGATTTGAATTGTTCTAAAATTGAATCTGCAATGAATATTGTTGCGGGTCAATGCCGTTCAATGGGTGTAAAAGTGGAGGACTAAGATATGAGAATTACAAAAAGAAAGAAAACTTGGTCCGCTTTGGATACAAACAAAATTTATTCTTTAACAGAAGCTGTTGAAGCATTGCGTGGTTTTTGTTCTTCTAAATTTGATGAAAGTTTAGAAATTGCAATCAGATTGGGTATTGACGTGGCCAAGGCAGATCAAAACATTCGTGGAATGTTGTCTTTGCCAAACGGAACTGGTAAAAAAGTTCGCGTTGCTGTATTTACTGTCAATGGTCAAGAAGATGCTAAAAAAGCCGGCGCTGATGTTATCGGTGGCGAAGAATTGATTGACAAAGTTGCAAATGGATTTTTGGATTTTGATCGTGTTATTGCTACACCTGATATGATGCCAAAAATGTCCAAAGTTGCACGTGTTTTGGGACCAAAGGGTTTGATGCCAAATCCAAAATTGGGTACCGTCACAAATAACATAGCAGAAGCGGTTGCCAGTGCAAAGGCGGGTCAAATTGAATACCGTGCTGAAAAGAAAGGTATTGTACACGCTGGTATTGGTAAAATGTCTTTTGAAACAGCTAAATTGGTCGAAAACGCAGAAGCGTTGATTGAACAATTGAAAAAAGTTAAACCTGCATCCGCAAAAGGTCAATATATTTTGGGTTGCAGTGTCGCAACAACCCAGGGCCCAGGTCTTAAGGTTGATGTAAAATAATTTTATGGTGGTTAACCCCACCATAAACAAAGATTTCTGTCCAAGACTGATGGTGTGAATATTCACTTAATTTCCATCATAGACAAAGAAAAATTCTTTGGGGCAGAAACAAAAGCCCCACCAGTGGTGAAAACCACAGATGGAAAGTTAAACAAAAGAAGCTTAAAAGGATATATAGATATGAGACGCGAAGAAAAATCAGACCTGATTTCAGCGTTGCAGTCGTCCTTGAAAGAAGCAGACGGTGTTTTCGTTATTGAAAACCATGGTTTGACAGTGAAAGAAATGGAATCTTTGCGTAATGAATTACGTGATAAAGTTTCCCTTTTCAAAGTTGTTAAAAACCGTTTGATGAAATTGGCACTGAAAGGTACCAATTTTGAACCAGTATCCGAATTGATGCAACATCCAACAGCGGTTGCAGTTGCAACTGATGCGTTGGCTGTCACGAAAGTGTTGGCAAAATTTGCTGAAGATCATCAAAAACTTACCATCGTTGGTGGTAAAATGGATGCAGAACTTCTGGATGTGAACGGCATTGTGCAATTATCCAAGCTTCCATCACTGTTGGAAATTCGTTCTACTATCGCACGTATATTGATAGAACCAGCGTCACGTCTTGCACGTGTTTCAGCAGAGTATGGAAAAAAACAAAATTAATAAAAACTCACAAGGAGTATTAAAATGGCAGATATTCAAAAAATAGTTGAAGAATTGTCAAAATTGACTGTCCAAGAAGCAGTTGAATTATCAAAAGCATTAGAAGAAACATGGGGCGTAAGTGCTGCTGCTGCTGTTGCAGTTGCTGCTGGTCCTGCTGCGGGCGCTGCTGCTGAAGAAAAAACAGAATTTGATGTTATCTTGGCAGATGCAGGTGCAAACAAATTGGCTGTTATCAAAGCAGTTAAAGATATCACAGGCTTGGGCTTAGGTGAAGCTAAAGCTTTGGTTGAATCTGCACCAAAAGCAGTTAAAGAAGCAGTTGCAAAAGATGAAGCTGAAAAAATGAAAGCTACACTTGAAGCAGCTGGCGCAAAAGTAGAAATGAAATAATTTCTATCTTTTGACACAGAATCGAAAGATTCAAAATAAAATTGCAGTAAAATGCAGTTTCGCCGCCTGCCTGGGTTGAAAAAATACTCTGGCAGGCAAACCAGGCGTAAAAAGGTTTTTAACTTTTTTCGTTTGCAAAACACAGAAGAGACAAATAATAAAGGATTCAGAAAATGGCAGTTATCCAGAAACTTAGAAAATCTTTTGGTAAAAGTTTTTTGCAAACTCCGCTTCCTGATTTGGTTGAAATTCAGTATAATTCTTATAAAAATTTCTTACAGGCAGACGTAGCCCCAGAAAACAGAAAAAACATTGGGTTGCAAAATGTATTCAAATCTATGTTCCCAATTAAAGATTATGCGGGAATTGCGGATTTGGAGTTCATTGAATATACGTTGGATAAACCTGTATATAATGTTCAAGAATGTATGCTGCGTAATATGACATATTCCAGCAAACTGAAATTGAAGCTGAGATTGATTTTATGGGATATCGCAGAAGATGGCAAAAAAACATTGCGTGATATCAAAGAACAAGAAATATTTATGGGCGATGTACCACTTATGACTGAACGCGGCAGCTTTATCGCAGCCGGTGTTGAACGTGTTGTGGTTTCACAAATGCATCGTGCCCAAGGTGTTGTATTTGGAACAACAAAAGAAGCAAAAGTTGCTGGGAATCCAGAAACGTACACAGGTCGTATTATTCCAGAACATGGCTCTTGGATTGATTTTGAAGAATCAAAGGGCGTTATTTATGTTCGTATCGACCGCAGACGTAAAATACCTGCAACAGTATTGTTGCGTTGTTTACCTGCAAAAGAAGACGAAAAGAAATTTGCTGCTGATCCACGCAAAACAACTATTGCGGGAATGAGTGCAGAAGAAATTTTGTCTAATTTCTATAAACGCATAGATTTATCTTTTGATGGTAAATTGTGGGTTGGCGATACGTCCGCATTTGAAGGTCTGGATAAATATCGTTTAAATTATGATTTAGTGAATCCAAAAGATAAAAAAGTTTTGGCTAACAAAGGCGATCGTTTAAATGCAAAACGTTTGGCAAAAATCACATCTGCTTCAAAAACGTTTGGCATGTCACGCGATGCTTTGATTGGCGAATATTTATTCGGTGCTGTTAAAAACGGTGAAGATGTATTATTCCCAGAAGGAACAGAAATCACAGAAGAAGTATTAAACGAATTGGAAAAATTGGGTGTGAAAAATATCTCAATAATTGCAATCGATAATACTACTGTTGGTACGCATATGCGTAATACTTTGATGGCGGATAAAACTTCATCACGTGAAGAAGCACTGGTTGCTATTTATGATTTGGTTCGTCCTGGTGAACGTCCAACATTAGAAGCGGCAATCAATTTGTTCTTGCGTCAAGGATTTGATGCGGCATATTATGATTTGTCTGCAGTTGGTCGTTTCAAGATGAATAAACGTTTGAAAATTGATTCTGGCAAAAGACCAGAAGATGAACGTACTTTAACCAAAGCGGATTTCTTGGCGGTATTAAAGACTTTGACAAATATTATTGATCACAAAGATGTGATAGATGATATTGATAATTTGTCTAATCGTCGCGTTCGTGCGGTTGGTGAATTGTTCGAACAAACTTTCCGCAGTGGTATGTTGCGTATTGAAAGATTGGTTCGTGAAAGCTTGACATCTCCTAATATTGCGACAATGCAACCACAAGATGTGATTAATGCAAAACCATTAATGTCTTTGGTTGCTGAATTCTTGGGAACTTCACAATTGTCACAATTTATGGATTCTTATAATCCTTTGGCAGAGGTTGAACACAAACGTCTTATTTCTGCATTGGGACCTGGTGGTTTGAATCGTGAACGTGCCGGTATCGATGTGCGTGACGTTCATCCAACACACTATGGTAGATTGTGCCCAATTCACACTCCAGAAGGTGCAAACATTGGTTTGATTTCACACTTGTCATCTTATGCACGTGTTAATCCATATGGATTTATTGAAACACCATACTATGTTGTTAAAAACAGCAAAATCACGGATGAAATGGTTTATTTAACAGCGGATGAAGAATTGGGACACAAAATAGCCCAAGGAAACACCCCAACTACATCATCTGGTGTTTTAGCAGAAGATATGGTTACTGCGCGTGTTGACGGTGAATTTACTATGGTTCCAAAAGAAGAAGTCGATTTAATCGACGTGGCACCACGTCAGGTTGTGTCTATTGCGACAGGATTAATCCCATTCGTTGCTAATGACGACGCAAACCGTGCTTTGATGGGTTCAAACATGCAACGTCAGGGTGTACCTTTGATGCGAGTCGAAGCCCCATTGGTTGGAACAGGTATTGAACGCGAAGTGGCACGTGATTCTCGTACTGGTAAAGTCGCAAAACACAGTGGTATTGTTGAATCTGTGGACGCTAATCGTATTGTGGTTAAGTGTTTAAATTCACGTAATGTCGTGACAGGTGTAGATATTTATAACCTTGAAAAATTCGGTCGTTCAAATGGTGAAACTTTGATTCACCAAAAACCATTAGTTCACGTAGGTGACAGAATTAACGCCGGTGATATTATTGCGGACGGTTCTTCTATGAATTACGGCGAATTAGCTTTGGGACGCAATGTATTGGTTGCATTCGTGCCATGGCGTGGTTATAACTATGAAGACGCTATTGTGATTTCCGAACGTATTTCACGCGATGATGTTTATACATCTATTAAAATCGTTGAAAAGGAAATCAAATTGCGTGATACACAATTGGGACCAGAAAGCTTTACACGTGATATTCCAAATGTAGGTGAAGAAGCGCTGAAAAATTTGGATGAATCCGGTATGATTTATGTTGGTGCCCGCGTGAAACAGGGTGATATTTTGGTTGGTCGTGTTTCGCCAAAATCTGAAACTTTGTTAACCCCAGAAGAAGCGTTGTTACGTAACATCTTTGGTGAAAAAGCCTTGAATGTTAAAGATACATCTTTGAAAGTTGGGCCGAACGAAGAAGGAACTGTTATTGGTGTTAATGTTTTGACACGTCATGGTGTTAAAAAAGACGACAGAACTCAAATGATTGAATTGCAGAAAATCGAAGCAATCAACAAAGACCGCGATGAAGAAACTTCTATTATTGAAAAAGGTTTCGCAGACCAGGTCTTCCAGTTGGCTGAAAATCAAACAATTTCTGCAGGCAGTGGCAGTCTGAAACCTTTTATTGGTAAAAAATTAACAAATGAAGTATTTGAAGGTATTAAACCAGCAGATATGAAAAAGTTAGTTGTTTCCAATAAAGATATTCAAGCAAAAATTGATGAATTGCGCGAACAACATGTTCTTAAACTGAAAGAATTAAATGAACGCGCAGATGCTGAAATTGCAAAAGCCACAGAAAACACAACCCTTGGTGCAGGTGTATTGAAAGAAGTTAAAGTTTACATTGCACACAAAATGAAATTGCAGCCGGGTGATAAAATGGCCGGTCGTCATGGAAACAAAGGTATCGTTTCTAAGGTTGTTCCTATTGAAGATATGCCACATATGGAAGATGGGACACCTGTTGATATCGTTTTGAATCCACTTGGTGTGCCAAGTCGTATGAATATCGGGCAGATATTTGAAACACACCTTGGTATGGCGGCGCGCGCATTGGGTCAACAAATTGGTGAAGTATTAGAAGAAGTAAAACAAAAACGTGCTGTCACCGATGATTTGCGTGCAATTATGGGTAAAATCTATGGCAAAAGTGTTGCAGAAAAATTGGAAAAAATGACCGATACAGATGTTCGTGCAGAAGCGGCGCTGTTAAAGAACGGTGTTCCAATGGCAACACCAACATTTGATGGTGCGACACCTGAAGAAATCAAAGCAATGTTGAAATTGGCTAAATTACCAGAATCTGGACAATTCACATTGTATGATGGTATAACAGGTGAAAAATTTGCCCGTCCAGTCACAGTTGGCGTTATGTACATGATGAAATTGCATCACTTGGTTGATGAAAAGATTCATGCTCGTTCAACTGGAAACTATTCTTTGGTCACACAACAGCCGTTGTCTGGAAAGGCACACTTTGGTGGTCAGAGACTTGGAGAAATGGAAGTTTGGGCATTGGAAGCACACGGTGCTGCACACTTGTTGCGTGAAATGTTAACTGTTAAATCTGACGATATCGTTGGCAGAAATAAAATGTATGAAGCTATTATTTCCGGCAATAATGATATTCAAACAGGTACCCCAGAAGCATTTAACGTACTTGTACGTGAATTGCGCGGACTTGGGTTGGCATTAACAGCAAAAAAAATTGATTAGTGGCCGGGCCACGGGTGTATTTCACACCCGCCGGCCACAAGGCACTTTTAGTGACTTAAAAGGAGCAAAAACAAATGACAAATATGTTGCAAAAGATATTTGGACAAATAGAAACCAAGGAACAATTTGATGCTTTGCGTATTTCTATTGCGTCCCCAGAAGAAA
>JAZROL010000013.1:0-54775 GCA_045648665.1 Candidatus Enterousia sp.
TTGGTTCAAGAGTAGAGCCGGACACGTGAAATCCGGTTTGAATATAGGAGGACCTTCTCCTAAGGCTAAATACTCCTGATTGACCGATAGTGAACAAGTACCGTGAGGGAAAGGTGAAAAGAACCCCGAAGGGGGAGTGAAATAGACACTGAAACTGAATACCTACAAGCTGTCAGAGCCGGTTTTCCGGTGATGGCGTACCTTTTGTATAATGAGCCAACGAGTTATTATTGCATGCAAGCCTAAGCCGCTAGGTGTAAGCGTAGGGAAACCGAGTCTTAATAGGGCGACCATAGTATGCAGTAATAGACCCGAAGCGGGGTGATCTAGGTATGGGCAGGCTGAAGGCGGCGTAACAGTCGCTGGAGGGCCGAACCCACTAGTATGGCAACACTAGGGGATGACTTGTGTCTAGGGGTGAAAAGCCAATCGAACCCCGTTATAGCTGGTTCTCCGCGAAAACTATAGAGGTAGTGTCTCATGTGTTCGTTGTTGGGGGTAAAGCACTGAAATGGCTAGGGGGAGTAAAATCTTACCAACCCATATCAAACTCTGAATACCAACAAATAAATAGCATGGGAAACAGTCCATCGGTGCTAAGGTCGATGGACGAGAGGGCAACAGCCCAGACCGCCAACTAAGGTCCCCAAATGATGATTAAGTGGGAAAGTGAGTCGAGATTCCAAAACAACCAGGATGTTGGCTTGGAAGCAGCCATCGTTTAAAGAAAGCGTAATAGCTCACTGGTCTATTAGAGTTTCGGCAACGAAAATGTAACGGGGCTAAAATCATCTACCGAAGTTGCGGGTGCATCGTAAGATGCGCGGTAGCGGAGCATTCTGTAAGCCTGTGAAGGGCAAGGCGCGAGCCGACCTGGAGGTATCAGAAGCGCGAATGTTGGCATGAGTAGCAGCTAATCAAGGTGAGAAACCTTGACGCCGTAAGAGCAAGGGTTCCTATCCAATGTTAATCAGGGTAGGGTGAGTCGACCCCTAAGGCGAGGCCGAAAGGCGTAGTCGATGGGAACACGGTTAATATTCCGTGACCTGCTGGTGAGTGACGAATTGCGTAAATTGTTTTGCCTTATTGGATTGGTGATGCAGTGAAGCAGTTCCAGGAAATAGCCCCAGCGTATAGATCGTACCCAGAACCAACACAGGTGCTCGAGTCGAGTAGACTAAGGCGGTTGAGAGAACTATGTTGAAGGAACTAGGCAAAATGCATCCGTAACTTCGGGATAAGGATGACCTGTTTCAAGGCAACTTTAATCAGGTGACACAAACCAGGTGGGGGCGACTGTTTACTTAAAACCCAGGTCTCTGCTAAATCGTATAAGATGATGTATAGGGACTGACGCCTGCCCAGTGCTGGAAGGTTAAGCAGAGGTGTGCAAGCATTGATGTGAAGCCCCAGTAAACGGCGGCCGTAACTCTAACGGTCCTAAGGTAGCGAAATTCCTTGTCGGGTAAGTTCCGACCCGCATGAATGGCGTAACGATCTCCACACTGTCTCCAACATAGACTCAGCGAAATTGAATTCTCGGTGAAAATGCCGGGTACCCGCAGCTAGACGGAAAGACCCTATGAAGCTTTACTGCAGTTTCGTACTGGCACTAGGACTCATTTGCGTAGGATAGGTGGGACGCTTTGAAGGGCGGATTTTGGTTCGCCTGGAGCGGTTGGTGAAATACCACCCTGATGTGTTTTAGTGTCTAACCCGCGTTCTTGAAGCAGGGCGGGGGACAGTGCGTGATGGGCAGTTTGACTGGGGTGGTCGCCTCCCAAATCGTACCGGAGGCGCGCGAAGGTTTGCTCAGGCTGGTCGGAAATCAGCCGGTGAGTGCAATGGCAAAAGCAAGCCTGACTGCAAGGAGGACACTCCGAGCAGAGACGAAAGTCGGTCATAGTGACCCGGTGGCTCCACATGGAAGGGCCATCGCACACGGATAAAAGCTACTCTAGGGATAACAGGCTGATGCTACCCAAGCGTCCATAGCGACGGTAGTGTTTGGCACCTCGATGTCGACTCATCGCATCCTGGGGCTGGAGCAGGTCCCAAGGGTATGGCTGTTCGCCATTTAAAGCGGTACGTGAGTTGGGTTAATAACGTCGTGAGACAGTTAGGTCCCTATCTACTGTGGGCGTTGGATATTTGAGCGAACTTGACCTTAGTACGAGAGGACCGGGTCGAACGAACCTCTGGTGTACCTGTTGTCGCGCCAGCGGCACCGCAGGGTAGCTATGTTCGGAACAGATAACCGCTGAAAGCATCTAAGCGGGAAGCTGGTCGCAAGATAAGATATCCCCATGAGTTCAGTTCTAGACTAGGACATTGATAGGATGGCGGTGTAAGCCCTGCGAGGGGTTTAGCTTACCATTACTAATCGAACCATTGACTTTTTATCTTTAATTATGCTTGAAGAGAGTGTTAAAAGATTCTTGACATTGAATAAATTTGAATTATGATGAACTCGCTGGATTTAATTCTGGTGATTATAGAGCGGACGAAACCCTCTGTTCCATTCCGAACCAGACAGGGAAAAGCCGTATCGCCGATGGTACTTTGACTTAAGTCACGGAAGAGTAGGTCGTCGCCAGAATTAAATCCAGATTGATATAAAAACCGTTTCAACCGCCCGAGTGGCGGTTTTTTAATGGAAAAAAGGTGTAAATAATATGCAAAAACATTTTGAAACTTTGGCTGTTGCTGTGGTTTGTACTATTTGGGTTTTATCTATGCATCAAAGTTGTGCTGGTTTATTAGCAAAATTTGATAAAAAACAAGAAACGAAAGAAATTAAAAAAGTGCAAGAATTAAAAAATGACACTATTAATGCTTTTAGATTTGGACAAAGGATTAGATAAATGAAATACGACAAAGATAACGATTTATTCAAGCCAGAAACATTTAAAGAAAAAATCCAAGATCATACACCAGATATTTTGGTTCTGTTGTTATTATTTGTTGTTGGTGGTATGATTGTAAATGCTAGAAAGCAAGATTATATTCCAAATAATAATATAGAACAAACACAAAAACAAATCCCAGAAGTAAAACAATCAATAATTTATTACAATGATACAATAAGACAAAATATTAGATAAAAAACTTGACTTATAAAATATTTTGTGCAACTATATTCGCGATAAACAAAGGATTTAAATATGGAACTTGTAGACAATGAAATAATCATACCAGCAGAAACTGCCGCCCATATATGGATGGATCGTTTTATAAAAACATACGAATATGGCATAGATAAATCTGTCAAGGTCAAAGGGAATGAAATTATATGGAATGACATCTTTGGTACGCATAGTATTTGTGTTGACAAGGATAGATTTATAATTGATGGTAATGAAATTTTTATTAATCCTGAATTGTGGCATAAATATTTAAGAATGCGCGAATTGGCCGGTGCAATATATGTCCGTGCGCCAAAAAAGATTGCTTTTCCTGATGATTGGTCTGAATTGTCTGATGAACGGGTTTTGGAAAATATTCAATATTTACAGAAAAATTATAAAAAATATAACATATCTCAGCCAGATGATAAGCATATAAAAATAGATAATGTTATAATCTGTCGTGATAATGAAAGTGCAGTCAACAACAGTCGTATTTGTTTTACAATAAATAATAAAAAATATTATCGCAATAACGATAACGGCAAAGAATTAAGCGAATTAATGCATCTTTGTAAAATGCACATTAGGCCTTTGAGGGAAAAAATATTGGATTGTTGGAAAAATGATAAAGGCACTGTGTGTGAAGGAAGTTTTATGGTTATTTTGTTTATTGGTGCTTGTGTTTTAGCTAATTATGTTGGCAAACATAAACAAGATTTTGAGCCAAAAGTTAAACAAGAAGAAAAAATTAAAAAATCACAAGATGATTTATGTAAAGAACAAGCAAAAATAGTAAATTTCACAGATTCAACAAGACAAAATATTCGATAAATAAACCGCCATTTTGGGCGGTTTTTTATATCCCAAATATTTGACCAGCTATTTCGCCTATGAAAAAAGCAATTGTTGAAACTATGGTGCATATTGAAAGCATTTCAAAAAAATGTCTGTAAAACATATTTTGACGATAAAAAAATCTATTAAACGCAAATATTATAAGTATAGCCATTAAAACAATAACAGTTAATATTGTTGCGCGGTTTTTAAATATACAAAATGGTGATATTAAAATAATGCAAGTTATCATATATGCACAAAATGTATAAATTGCGGCACGCAAAGCGAATTCTTTGTTGTTTGTTTTTTCTGCTAAATAATTTGATGCGCCCATAGATAACGATGCAGTAATTGAAGAAACAATACATGTTATTACAATGATATTATTATCTGTGAATGCAAAAAATAATCCAGCGATTAATCCGGTCAGTGAAACAATCGCGTCGTGCATCCCGAGTATAATTGCACCTTTGATATTGAAAGTATTTTTCATAATCAAAATAGATAGCAAATTTTATGTTTGTCTGCTTTAAGTAAGTTATCCCAAAAAAAACGCCATTGGTAGGCGTGTATTTTGTGTTTGTTTTTGAAAGTTCTTTTGCTTGATATTGAATAAATTCAAGTCTGGACATTAATTTATCAAGTTCTTTATTTTTCGTTTCTATTTTTGATTCTTCGTTTGATGTGTCCAGTGGTTGTTCGTATTCTTGTTTGTCTTGGATAATATATGAAATATCTTCAATTTCGTGATTTAATACATGTATTTTGTGTTCTATATATCTTGATTCTGCCTGATAGGTTTCAAAGATATCAAAATCTATGTTTTTATTTCGGCGGATTAAGTCAGGATGACGAGATTGAACAATTTCTATAATTTTTCTTCTGTGTTGTTTAGAACTTTTGAAGTCATTAAGATTAATACTTGTAATTGAATGTATTGCTTTTACCAAAGAAGACAACATAACGTAATTCATACTGATTGTGCCATAAGTGGATTTTATAGTTTGATTGTCTTCGTTGATTTTATTGGTTTGTTCAAAATTTTCGTTTATTTTCTTTGCGATTGATAAAAATGTATGTAAGTGTTCTTGAATTGGTTTTAACACTTGGTCTTGGATTTGTTTTTTGCAAAACAATTCAATACTATTTTGATTATCAAATAAAAACGGCGAATTATATCCAAAACGTGTTGGATTATAGGACATTTCATTCCATAATGCGCCGCATACGCCGTTTACAGATATTGTTCCTGTGAAAATATTGATGCCATGATCCGGATTTTCCATTGCTTCATGATACGCCGAATGTATTTGTGCTGGGGTCCAATCGCCAAAATAACCACGACGTGTATCGTATTTGATAACATTTATGATTTTTTGCATGTCTATGTTTTGTTTCATTGACATCTCCATCTTCTATAAGTAGATATATAACACACAATTTGTTTTTGTCAAGTTTATTTTTAAGTTGCACATTGAAAAATATGTTCTACAATCGCATCAAAGAGAGAGCAAACAAAAAGGTGTTATACATGAAAAAATTTGTTCTGGTATCGTTAGTTGCGGCTTTGATGTCAAATAATGCTGTGGCTGATATGTATGTTGAAAAAGTTAACAACTGTGACGAAGCCGAAATGCGCGCTGCGCTTGACAGGGCGAGTGCCGATAAAAAAGCAGTAATCACTATTGTTGAATGTGATAATGGTGTTGTAAGAACTGTGCAAAAAGGGTTGCCTGCGTTTCGCGCACGTTCAAATCATAGTGATTGTGGTTATGCACAACCAAAACAACAGGTTGTAAAACGTGAATATTTTGTTCGTGAAACTGTTCAAACTTATAAGCCAGTTGTCACATACGTTCCAGATGGCACTTATACACGTGTTAAACCAGCGTGTGAATTTAATTGCTTTTAATAAAAAATCGCCAAAATAATGGCGATTTTTTTATCTTTGATTATTTAGGTTTTTGTGCAATAATTCCTATGCTAAAGAAATTGTAGGGCTAATGACCAGAATACCGTTTTATATTGGAACTTTGTTTGCTTGTTTTGTGCCAAATTCGCACAAAAGGCATGTTGTGCGGGGTTGGGTTAATTGCATATTATATTTTCCGCGAATATCTTGGTTTATAAAAAGAATATATGGTGAAATTGCACATAAAATTCATTTTGTTCGTCAACATACCTCGGACAGGTGTGTTTGTATAGTTAACGATAAATATTTTGTAAAGATTTTCAAAAAAGTTCCGGTTAAAAAATTAAAGGCTTTTGCAGATTTAACGGATTATGTTGCGCGTCGTTTGAGTGTTGAAATTCCGCTTGTTTTTGTCGGCAAAATTTCATCTATGTACGTTTGTGAAAAACTGAAAGGTCATTCTATTTACGATTTTGATAAAAAGTACGTTTTAAAACATCACGAAAAAATAGAAAAACAAGTTGCAAAAATCATAGACGATTTGCAAAAAATAGATATCAAAAAAATTCCAAATTATAAAAGTTATGTATCTGCTTTGCAGAATTCACCAGTTGAAAAAATAACATCTAAAAGTGTTCTTGGGCATTTTGATTTGAATGAAACTAATTTTTTATTTGATGACGATTTGAATATTTGTGGAATTATAGATTGGGACGGTTTACGTATAACGAACGCCAAAGATAAAGATATGCAGATTTTTATGAAATATTGGAAACGATACCAAGAAATCAAATAAAAAAATAAAACCCCGCGCGAACACGGGGTTTTTTGCAACGCCCCTAACCACGGTAATGGGGTATTGCTGGTCTATTCCTCAGGCCTGCCGACGAAAGAAAATTCTTTGGACCTGCCGTGTGTCATAGACAATTTGATTATATATTTTTTTAAATGTGATTTCCACAGGTATGATTTCTCAAAAGCCTAGAATTTATACCCAATTGATACGCCCGCGAAATTAAAACCTTCGTTAAGTGGCGTAAAGTTTCCATTTGAAAAATGTATGGTGAAAATTTCAAAATGCCAGTTTTCGTTAATGTTTTTTCCAATAAAAACTTTTTCCCCGAATACAAGGCGACTTTCAACCCATCTGTCCATATTGTCGCGCATATATGGGCCAATACCAATTCCAAAATACCAATCATCATATTGCAAAAGTGCGGTATCTATGGATATGCCCATGCCAAAGAAACTGAGCCCATGGCTTGATTTATAAGCAATATTTTGTACAACATTTAAATTTAATCTTGAATCCAGACGAAAGAATTTCATCGGTTGGCTGTATTGTGCCATAACAAAAGTCTGTGGACCAAAATCCCAAAGCCCCGGTTGAACCAATTTCAAAAGTGATCCAGGACCAACACCCTGGGCGGCATATAAAGTTATTGAATTTATTTTGTCGCCGAACATGATGTTAGTGTCGGCAAATGCAGACGTTGCCAGAACCAATGTTAATAAAGATGCTAAACATTTTTTCATTTTATTCGATTATAGTATTTTTATTTCGTTGTTGTCTAACGAATTTTCTTCCCATTTTTGGGCGCGATGTTTAATTTTATTATTTACACACACGACCAAACATGCTATAATTTTTACAAGTGAAGGTGTGTTATACGTCGTTTTTCCCGGAAAACGGGCGATGTTTCGTATAATGCAATAACAGGAGAAATCTTATGACAATGCGTGTAAATGTAAATTCATTGAAAAATGCTGTGGGAACGGTATTCCTTTTGGCAACTGCGTTTTTTGTGTGTTCAACTTTTATTTCGATGCGCTCTGTATTTGCAGATCCAATTGCACCCGCGAATAATGCGCTGGCGGGGCATTCTGGACGTGTAAGTCCGCGTTCGACCGCTGCAACAACATCGCCAAGAACTGTATCCAGAACGGCTGTTTCTCGTGGCGGTGGTGCTGTGTCAAATTTGTCTGCGAAAACTGTCGCATCGCGTGGTGTTGGAACACGTTCGGTGTCCGGTCGTTCAATAACGCCAAGTCGCCCAACAACCGTTGCAACACGTGGTGTTACAAGCCGTGGCGGTGGTGCAACAACTGTTTCAACTCGCGGTTCAAATAATCGTGCGGTTCGTGCGCGTACTGCAACAACACAATCTGCACAATCACGTGTTGGTGTTTCGGGAACAGTGATTCCTGCCAATCGTGCCAGCACTGTCACATATTTGTCGAATAAGTTATACACGGGCAGTTATGCAAATATAATTGATTCTTCGACTGGTTTGATTTCTGCGGATGCATATTCAAACTGTTTGGAAAGTTATTACACATGTATGGATGAAATCTGTACAGCGCGCAGTGATACCAAGGGACGTTGTTCGTGCGCTGGACGTGCAACAAATTTCTTGTCTGCGGAAGATGCTTTGGAAGAAGCAAATGAAGAATTAATTAAATTGTCTGGTCAATTATCACTTTTGATTGCGACCAAGGGCAAGGGTGAAGATTTGCAATATGCATTTTCTTTGACAGATGCTGAAAAAGTAATGAACTGTGTGTCTTGGAAAGAAACAACTGAAAAGTACGGGGCATCATCAGACGAAGCGAAGAATTGGTGCACTATTCATCATATTTATGGACAAAATGGTGATGCGGTAGTAACTTGTTCAATGCCAGATTATTGTAAAACCACGGGAACCGGTGGAAACAATTTTGGTTTTGATATAAGCAATATTAATGGGTCTTCTTCCGATATATTGGCACAATTAAAAGCGTGGGCAGATGCGAAAGATTTGGCAAAACAATATGCTGTTGATGATGTAGACAGTCTTGTTTCTGCTTATTCAAATATTGGTGGAATTATAAACAGTTTGTCTGGTATTACAGATACAGATACAAGCAAAGCGGCTTTGGATTCATTAGCAAATAGATGGGGTTATGATTTATTCCAATATGCGCATAATAATGTTTGCGGACGTGTTTTGGATTCTTGTTTTAATGGTATTTATGAATCTTGTGGTACACCACCAACGATAGAAGAATCTTACACTAAGGCTGACGGAACCAAGACATCAACAAAAACACATCAAAAGTGTGCGAATGGTGCAACAACGAATTGTCCTTTCAATTATAACAGTGCGATATCTGTCACAAGTGATGGCGAGGTTAAATTGAATGAACGTGGGGCAAGTGGCGAAACATCATCGTCAATGGCTACTTGTTTCGGTTATTCCGGAACAACTACAACCAGTGTGACACGTACGACATCTGCCACTACATCTGACCCGTATTATTCATTCCGTGGACCGGTTGCGGATGCGCGTCGTTCCATTATGCAAAAATATTTGTTGGATGCGAATGCCGCATGTGATACTTATGGTGCGAACTTAAGACAAACCGCGCAAAATATCAATTATCAAAAGATTGCCGCGGAACAGGCGTTGCAACAAAAGCGTCTTGAATTTAAACAAGAAGAAGAATCTGCTCGTTTGGCATCTGCCACGGCCGCTATCGACAATTTCAACGAATGTATCTCTGAAATTTGGGATTGTTACGAAGAATATAGTGACGAAGATACAAAGTGGACAACTGCGCGTATCAAGGCTTATTGTGCCCAAGTATCACAGGTACCACATTGTTATGAGCCTATGATTTGTTCTCCTTTGCAATCACAATTGGTTGCGGTTGTTGATAAACCTGATAGCCAATCATGTTCGTATTCAAATGATTATGATGTTAATAACTGTCGTAATGTTGTTACAATAAATGAAATATTGTATGGTACCGGCAGCCAGCATGTCGCAGATTTGGACAATTGGAATGGTATCGGTTCAATAAAATTAAATTCTGCGGCTGTTCGTGAACAATGTTTGCAAAGGACGTTGAATTGTAATAGTGATACGGATGGTACCACCTGTTTAAGAAAATGGGATAAAACAGACACATCATCAACTAGTGGTACAACTTTGGGTAACAGTTCTATACAGGGAAATTGTACCGATGATGAACTGGAATTTAAACATGCAGAGGAAGGGTATATCAATAACGGAGTATGTATAATCACCAGTTGTGAAGATGGTTATGGTTTGACAAATAATAATACGTGTGTCGCTTTGTCAAATGATTAATCCTTAATTTTTTCACCGCCCGTCCTTGTCTCGCTGTAGCGAAGCGCAAGTTGATGGGCGGTGTTTTTTTTGCCCAAAATGATATATAATTTTTTTATTCCCGCTTTACTATCTCTTTTTTTTATGATAAAATTAAATCCAAGAGAGATGAAATCTATATCGCGTATTTTGACCGCAATTTTATGTTTTGCGCCACTTGCGTATGCAAATGCGGCGGGGCCGGTTGCGACAACATCTGGGTCAAATTTAACCTCGTATAATCCGTCAACTGCTTATAATAATGAATGGGCAACTATGGCAAATGGGCGCACTGCGCCAACCCCTGCGCCAAAGGCAGATTATGGAAATTGTAATTCTGTTATATTGCGTTGCGCACAACCTAAATGCAGCAGTGGTGGCTGTGCAGATATGCAAATTGCGGCGGCCATTGTTTCGGGATGTGTTCAATCTAATGCAAGTTGCAAACAATATGGCGATGATTTAGTAAATTATATGACCGCGCAAATGGTTGCGTTATCAACTGCAAAAGTAAATGAACAAAATGCCCAGGCCGCGGCAGCGGCTGCAGCAGCGGCCGCACAAAACGATCGGCAGACCGAACAAATGGCGGCTATGCAACAACAAATGATGCAGATGCAACAGCAAATGGCACAACAACAGGCCGAATCCGCTGCACAATTACAGGAAGCACTTTCACAACAGGCGGCACAAAATGCTGCGGCGTTGGAAAATATGAAAACCGCTGCGACTGATGCTGCGATGGCGGACCAATCTGGTTTGACCGCATATGAGCGTGAGGCCATTTCCAAAGGAATTTCATTGGACGCGTTGGAACGTCAAAAAGTCAGCGGACAAATATTACAAAAAATAGAAGACGCTGCGCTTTCACTGAAAGAGGTTGAAACCGCAATGCGAACCGCTTTTGAATATGCCGGGTGCGATCGTCGTGGTAATGGTTGTTCCGGGCCAAAGCGTGTAAAAAAATGGCGTGAATTGGCACAGGATGTTTTGGATCCATATGACAATTCTGTTGATAAAGTATATGATGCGCTGAATGATGCAATAATATTGGGCGGTATAGATTTATCAGATATTTATATGATGTTGGATAATTCCTGTAATTCTTGGGCGCAATATATGTGCCCGCATATGACAGATGGTGAAGTTGTTTATGATTCAACAACAAATGGTAAAAAAACCGCACCAAGTATTTGTCCACAAATGACAACAGAAAACATAGATCATTGTATAGAAACGACTTGTAATTATACTGAAGTGAGTGAAACTGTTGGTAATAAAGTTACTACAAAAAGGGAGCACGACAAGGCGTGTCAAGAAAAATGCAGAATTCAATCTGGTTGTAAACCTTGCACTATGTTGAAAGTTTTGGATAACAAAGAAGAAATTTATGAAGCCTGGATTGATACGGATGTTATTACCAAAGAAAACACCACCGTTGTTGCGTGTGCAACTGGTGCTTTGTTGAACGCTAAATTATTCAAACGTAAAGCGAATATGCAAAATGCATCCGGCGTTCCAGATATAGAAGAATTGAATACTTGGTTAAGCCAGGTTGAACCAAATACAAAAAGTAAAGATGAAGATGCTAAAGATTTATATAAATATTGCAATATTAATACCGCTCAAATAGGAAACACTACCGTTAATGGTGAAACTATTTTAAGAAAGGCTTCTTTATCAAAATCTTTGGGGACAAAACCAGGTGAACAATTATGTGTTGATATGGATGAAAGACAAGAAAATTTCACGGCGTTAGTATCAACTGAATCTGAAACTTGTCCATATATCAATCCAATATATGCGATTTGTGATACGCATATGTATAATATAGGGCAACCAGAAAATACCACTGATTCGTCATTGCGCGATAATATGAAGGAAATAGTCGCGCTTAAAACCACTGTTATCTCGCAACAGATGTACAAACAATATGAATATTTGTCCGCGACAATTCGTCGTATTAAAACCCAGTTGGAAAAGGCCGTTACAACTGCTAATTTAGAGGCCGCAGGCGCAAAAT
Organism: Candidatus Enterousia sp.; assembly: GCA_045648665.1. Classification (GTDB taxonomy): domain Bacteria; phylum Pseudomonadota; class Alphaproteobacteria; order Rs-D84; family Rs-D84; genus Enterousia. Next base: position 12,052 of record JAZROL010000013.1, read on the forward strand.
CCGACGGTTCGTCCACGTCCAGGTCTGGTGGCTTGGCCGGTGGAAAATCGCAAAGTACCGATAAATCTTTGTTCTTGCAGGGTGCGGTCAATTGTTCTATGAAATTCGAATTTGATGATTTTGTAAATTGCGAAAATTCAAATATCAATTTGATAAACAGTTATGCAGACAGCGCAGACCGCAAAGATGCCTGTCGCCAATTACAAACTGATGTTGCGGCTGTAAATTCGCGGTTGAATACAGAAATGGATAAAGATAATAAACCACAATGGAGCGATAAGTGTAAAAAATATCTTGACCAAGAAAAAGATAATCCAAAAGGTTGTGGTGATTCCACAAGGGAAAATATTAAATCTTGTGCAGTTGAAATAATGCAAAAATTATCCGCTGCAAAAAGAAAATTACAGCAAGAAAGCCAACGTTATTCAAACCCGTGGGCACCTAGGTAATAGTTATTGTGTTTCCGTTTTTTTTCTTCCTTCCCCTCTTAGCCAGAGGGGATTTTTTTATCCATTGAAATCATATCAGGTTCCACCCCCCCCATGGGGAGAATTTTTTTCAACCCTCCCCGTCGCCTTCGGCGCCACCCCGCCCCAGGCGGGGAACTTTATGCATAAAAATTTATACAAAATGGTTGACTTTTGATATTTTTTATATACAATTTACATAAAATATTCGACTAAACGATATTTTGAACATTAACAATAATAAAACAATAGAGATAAAAAATATGTCTACATTTGCTATCTTTCAAACCGGCGGCAAACAATATCGCGTGACTGAGGGCGACATTGTAAAAGTTGAAAAACTGAATGCCACTGGCGCGGTCACTTTTGACCAGGTTTTAATGGTTGGTGACAAAGTTGGTAATCCGTTTATTGCGGGTGCAACCGTTGTTGCCGATGTTATCGAACAAAAACGTGATGACAAAGTTTTGGTGTTCAAGAAAAAACGTCGCCAAAATTATCGCAGAACTGCCGGTCATCGTCAGTTTGTCACTGTTTTGAAAATTAAATCAATCAAGGCCTAACACAGCCCAAATCGAAGGAGTTTAATTATGGCACATAAGAAAGCTGGTTCTGCTTCTACTAACGGACGTGATTCGGCCGGACGTAGATTGGGTGTGAAAAAAAGTGGCGGCAGCCGCGTTATCCCAGGAAATATCATCATTCGTCAACGTGGAACATCTGTTCATCCTGGTTTGAATGTTGGTATGGGTAAAGATCACACTTTGTTTGCTAAAATTGCGGGTATTGTTTCTTTTAAACGTGGAAACGGGGACAGAAAAACTGTTTCGGTTATTCCAGAAGAAACCGCAAAATAAAACAAAAATTTATATCGCAAACACCCACCGGTTTTGGTGGGTGTTTTTTTGTCTTTTTCAGGATAATATTTTGTAAATCTGCTTTGTTTTAATATTCTTTTGTGATATAATAAAACCCAAGGAAATGAGAAAATTTGCTTTGTATTTTTTCATAACTGCGCTTTTTACCGCGCCTGCGATGGCTGCGGATGTTGCTATATCCCGCGCAATTCCTGGAAAAACAAATGCTGAACCGGTTGAGCAGAATAATACCGAACCAGTAATTCAAAATCGTGCTGCGCGTCGTGTTAATCTGGTAAAAGAGCAAAAAACTGAAACGGTCGATAATAATAAAACTGTTGCGCGTGGTACCGTGGCGCGCACAGTTGTAAAACCAGAAACTAATGTTGTTCCGCGTTCAAATCAAAAAGCAAACATAGTTTCTCGTGGCGCAAGAAAAACAACAGCACGCACTTCGTTAAATGATGCGGTTAATACTGTTGGGCGCAACCAAAGAACAGAAGCGGCAAGTATGAATAATACTGCGGCGGTTCGTCGTGCAGGGGTGACTTTGCGTGATACTACTGCCGAAGTTGGTGGACGTGCAATGATTATTGGGACTGACCAACAAACTGGTTCAAACATGGACGAACAAATCAGTTCTGCGCGTGGGCGTGCGGGATTGTTCGGGACGTCTAAGAAAAAAATATCTGCGGAATCAATAGCAGAAGCCAAAGAAATACTGGAACAGACCGCGGATTTAAATAGTACATGTCAACAACAATACAATGAATGTATGGATCAATTTTGTGCGGTGGTTGATACAAATCAAAAACGTTGTTCTTGTTCTGCTAATTTAGCCAGATATGAAAAAGCGCAAAAGGCAGTGGAAGATGCAAATGCTGAATTAAACGATGTTGCACAACGTATTCGTTATGTTGGTTTGTCTGCCGATGAAATTCGTGCTATTTTAACCGCAACCGAAGCGGAATTAGCAATGGATAAAACGCGCGATAATACTGAAACGCGTTCTATGTTGGACGATATTGCCGATATGATAAAAGATCCAACAGCGACAACTTCATCTTTTGCGACGTCTTCTTCTGTTGATTTTTCTATGTTGGATATGGATTTTGATGGTGATTCTGCGGATTTATTCAGTTTGGATATGTTTTCTTCTAATTCTGATATTTCATCAAAACGCGGTAAAGAATTGTATAGTGAAGCAACGCGCCGTTGTAAAAACGTTCTTAAACAATGCAAAAATGCCGGTGGTACTGAATCGCAAATCAGTGGTAATTATGATTTAGCAATTGATAAAGATTGTGTCGCGTATGAACAAGGTTTGAAAAAATTAAATGATACGTTGAAATCTAATGTGCGCAGTGCAAATCTAATGTTGCAAAAGGCGCGTTTGGCAGTTCTGCAAAATAAAAATCAATATGATATCAAAGGGTGTGTGGCTGCGCTGGATCAATGTATGTTGGATGATATGGTTTGTGGTGAAGATTATATAAAATGCCTTGACCCGACCAAGGTTTATATTGATGAAAATGGAACTGTTGTTTTGGGACGTAATATTACAAATATAACCGCGATGTTACAAAATTCTTATGATTCTTCGCAGGGATATAGCAATTCCAAAATTACAAAAGATTTTATACAAAATTCGATTGGTAATACGGATTGTAAAGGCAACGATGGTGCGTGTATTGTGAATTATTTGATGACTAAAATTGGAACGGGTCAAAGTGTGAAAGATGGTGGTTTGTGTCGTGCCGTATTGGATAAATGCCAAGATTTTACTTACACCCAAAATGGTAATACATCAACGTATAATCCATATAATGAAGTTGTTGTAACTTATATTCAACGTGCAATGGTTAATATAAAAGCCGCACAACAACGTGTAATTTCGGATTATGCATCAACATGTATGAATGAAATAGCGTCTTGTTATAATCAACAAATGACACAGATTAATTCTTATTCAGACGAAGCAACAATAGAAAACGTTCATAGGATTTTAACCGGAACTTGCTATAATGTTGCACTGACATGTGGTTATGCGGTATTTGCGTATGATATTGGTATGGGAAAAAAGGTGGGTGATATTGCTGCTGAATATGGTGATGGCAGTCAAACCGCAGAAGCAGCACTGCCTGAATGGCAAAAAACAGAAAGAACCAGGAGACAAGAACAAGAGTTAATAGAAGGTATTTCTGTGTTGTTCTATCAGTCTTTGTTGTGTCCAGATAATTCATATTATTCCGATGTGTCGCGTACGGATTCATCCTATCCAAGTTCTTATGTTAACGATAGATGTATTTGCAGTAAAGGTTATCATGTATCTGGTAATAGTTGTGTGCTTGGTTGTGATTTGTTTGAAAAATGTTTTTCAGCGTGTCCATCAGGAACAAAACTTTCCAACAATCGTTGTTTATTAGATACATCTGTAAATCCTAATAATGACTCTTATAGTGAACAAAAATGGACAGGTGAGTTTGATTGGGGTGTTTTGACAGGAAAATTTATGTGTGTATCAACAGCTGGTACAGATTATTATACAACAGGTTATCCAGAAGGCAGTTCTGCAGGAAAATATTGTTGGTGTAAAATGGAAAATTTAACATCAAACACCGGTAAACAATATGAGACATCAAGTTCACAGTGGGTATATGTTGACGAATTAGAGAATTATTCCGAGTGTAACGATTATTGTTCTGGTCAATGTTCTTCCGCCCTACCAGACAAACAGCAGTTTCGTACTTCGTTGTTCGGTGAATATGGTATATAATATAATTTAGTCTGATAATATCTTTTCCATAAATTCATTGTGGGTTTGCAGTTCTTGTTCTGATACTGGAAAAGAACGTTTTGGAAATTCGTTGCCGATTTTTGGTGTTTTCAAAAACGCATCATGTTGTTCATCCATAATTTCATGTATATCACGTGCAGGGGCTGTGTTTTCAAGTTCTTGATATACGTGTGCTAAAATTTCAGCGTCAATTAATGCGCCATGCGCATCCGCACGTGCGGTCAAAGATACACCAAACCATTTTGCCAATGCATCCAAAGTATAACTTTTAGGACCAAAAATACGATTGCGCGCAATTACAATAGAATCCAACATTTGTGCGCGTGGTATTTGTGGTAAATTTAATTTTTCCAATTCGTAATTTATAAATGGAAAGTCGAAATCAAGTCCATTATGCGCGACAATTTGCGCATCGCCTATGAATTCCAAAAAACGTGGCGCGATAACAGCCATAGTTGGTTTGTCTTCCAAAAAAGCATTTGAAATTTTATGAACCATATATGTTTCGGGGGGAATGATTTTGCCCTCTGGATTAATATATTCGTGGAAAGTATTTTCTGTTAATTTTCCGTCAACCATTTCAACCGCGCCTATTTCAATACAACGGTCGCCCCGCATATATTCAAAACCGGTTGTTTCGATATCAAAACATATTATTCGTGACATAACTTTCCAACTATTTTTATTAAACAAAACGATTGTATAAAAAACTTTTATAAATTACAATACGGAAAATTGAAAAATATCTATGAATTATATGTCTGATTTGAATCCGGAACAAATACAGGCCGTCACAACTGTGGACGGGCCTGTGTTGGTGTTGTCTGGGGCGGGAACCGGGAAAACGCGTGTTTTAACATCGCGAGTTGCACATATATTAACGCAAAACCTGGCCAATCCGTGGCAAATATTGGCGTTGACGTTCACTAACAAAGCCGCAAATGAAATGCGTTTTCGAGTCGCTTCGTATCCAGAAATTGCGCATCTGTGCAGGGATTTATGGATGGGGACTTTCCATTCAATATGTTTGCGGATATTAAGGTCTAATTATATGGCTGCCGGATTACAGTCGAATTTTCTTATATATGGTGAAGACGACCAAAAAGCAGTTTTAAAGCAAGTAATAACCGACTTAAAATTAGATGTAAAAGAATTTGCGCCGGCCGATTGGGTAGAAAGAATATCTGGAATCAAAGACAAAGGTGAGGTTGATATTGAAAAAATGTCTTTGTCTGATGTGGCAAAGAAAATATTGGTCGCATATAACGCAGAATTAGCCCGCAGAAACGCGATTGATTTTGGGGATATAATCTTGTTCGTGTTAAAACTTTTTGCGCGTGACGGTGAAATTTTGCGTAAATATCAACATCAATTCAAATATATTATGGTTGACGAATTTCAGGATACTAATGCCGCCCAAATGGAATTGTTAAAAATGTTAACACGTGATAATGAAAATCCTAATATTTGTTGTGTGGGCGATGATGACCAGTCTATATATTCATGGCGTGGTGCAGAAATTAAAAATATTTTGGAATTTGAAAAAACTTATCCTGGGGCGAAAATAATACGTTTGGAAACTAATTACAGAAGTTCCGGAAATATTTTGGGTGCGGCAAATTCTTTGATAAAAAATAATATGGGGCGTTTGGGAAAAGATTTAAAGATGTCACCAAATGCAGATATGGGAGAACGTGTATATGTAGCGACTGTTCCCAGTGATTGGGATGAAGCGCGCCTGGTTGCCGATGCAATTATTAAAAATGCGAATAATAAATTTTCTGATTTTGCGGTATTAATTCGTGCTGGTTCTATTTCCAGAACTTTCGAAGAAGAATTTAATGAAAAAAATATACCGTATAAATTATATGGTGCGACAAAGTTTTATGATAGGGCTGAAATACGCGATGCAATTGCTTATACGCGTTTGTTGGTTTATCCCTTTGATGATATTTCTTTTGAACGTATTATTTCTAAACCTAGTCGGCACATAGGTCCTGCGGCAATTGATAAAATTCGTGCGAATGGTAAGTATTTAATGGACGGATTAAAAAATACAAAACTTTCCGCCGCACAACAAGAATATGCAAATTCTTTTTTAAGCGCTTTTGATTTTGATTGGCAAAATATGGCGCCAAAAGATGCGGTGCAACAATTACTGGAAAATTCTGGTTATATGAATATGTGGCGCCAATCAAAAGATGCCGATTCGGTTGAACGAATCGAACATATACGCGAATTAATAAATGTGGTTGTGGCTAAATATGATAATCTGGCTGAATTTTTGGAACATGCCGCATTGATGACGACTGATGATAACGATGATGAAACAGACGGAAAAAACGTTGTCAGTATTATGACAATTCATGCGGCAAAGGGTTTGGAATTTAATACTGTGTTTTTGCCCGCATGGGAAGAGGGCATTTTCCCAAATGAAAAATCAACCAAGGAAGACGGCTTGGAAGAAGAACGACGTTTAGCATACGTTGCGATAACACGTGCACGTGTGCGCGTTATAATAACAAATGCAATGGTTCGTTCACTTTTCGGTCAACGTTTGTATCAAACACCTTCGCGGTTCATTGGTGAAATAGATAAAAACTTTTTGAATACCCAGGGTGAAAGACGTATTAATAATGTTGCATCGCAACATTACGAACGAAAACCACACATTCAACACCAAAATAATTCATTAGTCGGTAAAATGATTGCACATAAAGAAATGGGTATAGGTGTTGTTATTGCCGAAGAAGACAAAACCTTAACGGTTGCTTTTAAAACCAAAGGTATAAAACATGTCGCGCGTGATTTTGTTCGTGTTTTGTGATTTTTAGATTTTTATCTTTTCTTTAACCAATCTTTATATACCATACCTGCGAAATTTTTACCTTTGTCCCATAAAGTTTTTGTATCGTTTTGTATTTGAACACCAAATGAATTATCTATTTTTCCGCCAACTTGTTGTGCCAATTCGTCCGCTTTGCCGGCCAGATATAACACAAAACATCCCGCCAACAAAGAAACCATTGCAGAATCAAAACTATATTCGCCGGCATCATTTAATAATACTATGCTGGATAATAATGCTGCACATATAGCAATAATTATTGATAAACTGACGAAATAAATTGCTACATTGATAAATACAGTTAAAATATCGGCTACTTTTTGCGTGTTAAATAATTTTAAAAATCCGTTGAATATTTGCCCAAGATAACCTTTTTCAGATGTAGAAGGCATAGATTCCGCCAATGCAGTAAATGGCAACATTAATAATCTTAAAAACAAATCTGCCACAACCCCCAATGTCATAAAAGCGTATTTTAAAATACATTTAAAAAAGATAACAATGGATATTGCACCGGTTATAACCGCAATAGTGTTTTGACCGAATCCATGTATCATCCATTTAAATCCTGCGCCCATCGCATGATAGAAAAACATAGACAGACGTCCCGGCACACACATTATATTTGCCATCATGTCTGGCATTAATACATTTGCCGTTTGATTATTTGCTACATTTATAACAGTGTTTTCGTTTACGTATTGTTTTATTGCAGCACAAGTGTTCGGCATATCTATATTATATACTTGTGCTACTGTATTTAAAATAAAATCTGATATTGCTGTACTAAGTGCTAATATAGGACTTACTAACAAAGTAAATATTTTTGCAGGGCCATAAAATAATATGCCTATCCATACGGAAATAATTATGCCTTTGATAAATATGTCATACATGAATTTTTTATAATCGTTCGATTCCCGGATTAATTTATATGCTTCTAATCCAATCCAAAATATGTACATAACCAGCAAAAAGATAATTACAAACTTAACCAATGAATTTTGTAAAACATAATCAATGGCGGACAAAGCTTGCATAAATTTCAAACCAATGCGAACCTCAAAAGGAACAAAATCATTTGATTTTATTGTCGATTGAAAATTCCCTTCAAATTTTTCTAAATCACCAGATATATTACCATTAAATTTTTGCATATTATCATGCGTTATCCAATCACCATATTCGCCAATATCACCGTATGGTAAGTTATCGGCGCCATATGCAAAATTTGATAAACAAAAGATGCAACAAATGCAAATCAATAAATGTGAAAGTATTTTAAGAATACGCATTTGTTTTTATTTCCCTTCTTTTAACTGCTCTTTGATAGCATTATATGTTTTGCCTGGCGCATTATAAACTGTTTTTCCAAAATCTTTTAACCATTGACCATAATCAAATGTTTCTTTGTCGTCTTTCTTTAACAAAGTGTCAACTTTTGGAGATACAATCCAGAAGTAAAGTATCCATACACCTATCATAAATAACAGGAAATCAAATCCATCATCCATAAAATCAAAAGCCCCCGGATATTTTTGTTCAACAATGTTGCGTTGTGTTATAAAACATTGTTTAAATCTGTCTTTGTCCATTTCGCCATCAACCAAAGCAACCTGTTCGCACGTTGTAAATACAGCCATCACAGACTTTGTTTCCATGTCGGTGTTTTGCGGTGTTATTTGACCTATTAATGGTGGTAAAATACTGGTAAATCCATCTTGTTTTGGTGGATAAAAACTATCAGCAGAAAAATAAACAATCGCATATATAATTATTATTTTTAAACTTATTTTTATGATAGAGACGGCGGAATTTATTAATATATCAAAAGAAGCATTTACTGCTTTTTTTGCCAGACTCCATACTTGTTCAAAGGCTGATGCGGCTAGTAATATTGGTAAAAATATAATTATGAAAATCAATTTGAAAATAACAGTTAACACCTGGAAAAACAAATCAAAACCAATGACTAAAAACATCAACACCAGTGCCAACCCGGCGACCCAAGTAAATAATCCGCCGCCCAATCCCATCCATGCATAATTCATCAAAGCAAATCCACCGCCAGCCCCCGCCAACATAACTGTATTTAAATTTCCCATCATGCACATGAATGGTTGCAATACAGGTGTTAAAATATCGGTTGCATTTTGTGTTGCGATAACCATATCACAATGTCCACCACTTATTACGCCAGTGGCCGCCATAGATAATAATGTCCCAAGATACATTACTGGTGTTATTATAATTTCTGCTGTTAAACTTAAAGCTTTTGTCCCTGATATGTTAAGTGCGCCTATTAATACACCGACTATCAAAACACGTAACCCTGTTTTCCAAACTTTGTCGAACCATTTTGAAAATTCAAGTTTCGGTTCATTGGTTGTTAAATCTTTTACATCTTTTGAAGTGGCATTTTCACGCAAGTATTGTATTGTATGTAAAATTATAAATATGCCATAACCAATAGCTATTAAAATCCACAAATTATCAACTATCGCATTCCAAAACATTCCTGTGGCGTTGCCTAATGTTTCAAAAAGTTCTTTTATATACCCGCAAAGAAAACATCCATTAACATCTGCGACGTTGTCACCGCCGATTTGATGCATAAATGTAGATATATTTGTATATGATAAAGATGCACCACCAATTGAAGATGATAAATACCAAACACCAATCCCCAGGACAACAAGTCCTATACAAATTTTAAATAATTTTTCAATAGCCCACTTTTTAAGCATTATTTTTTATCATCCGTTTTTTCAGCTGTTGCAGCACCATGTGTTATAACTGTTTTTGCTAAACCTTTACCCAGATTCCAAACGTCTTCTGTTAATGTTAACATACTTTTGCCCATAGCTTTTGAATATTCGTCTTCTTGTTTTAATCCAAATACAGACATAATTTTTTCAGTTATTTTTGGTGCTTGGCCCGCTATGTAATTTATAACATAAACCAACACAATTATACCAGAAAAAGTGATAGTCATAGTGTCAGGATTATCCAAATTAAAATTAAAAACTTGTGCACTGTTGCGTTGAAGAAAATTAATGTCTGCATTGTTTTGATCTAAAAATCCACGTATTATTTCCATGATGATAGTATAAGTTAATATTGCGGATGCCACAGACACTATAGCATTTATCAATTTTTTGATTTGTCCACTGCCCATGCTGCTGCCCAGATTTTGCATCCATTTTGGTGCGTCCGTTGCGCCTTTGAAAATAAAGAATATCAAAGACAAAGGAAAAAAGAACGCGAACATTGCCATAGCGACAATTATATCCATAAAACAAAATGAATATTTGATAAATAACTTTGCAAAATTATATGTTAAAAATAACCCAATGAAAAATACAATTATGTGGCGTACCAATGTACCAATTCCGCCAAGCAAAGCTTCAATAGAAAATGCGGAATTTATAATCGCGACACCTGTTTTAACAAAAACTTGGAAATTTGATACACTGGTTTCCACAATCTGTAAAATAGTATCCCTTAATTTTGGGTTGAAAAATCCGTTATCGTCTAATGCTATTTTTGTGGGTGTTTCTGTGATTTTATAATCGTCGGGTAACATAACTTTTGAATATTGTAATGTGACGGCGGCAACTGGTTCAAAAGTAATTTTTGAAATCAATTTTGGTATTGTAGTCCCCATTGCCAATAATGATAACGCCAACATAGATTTGATTAATACCGGGCGCAATGATTTTTGAAACATAGGGTCGCCCATGCCATTTTTCATATTTTGCCAAAAGGCGTTGAAAACATAAAATACAAATAAAACACAAAATATTATAACACCAAATATTGTTAAACGTTCGTATGCTGCAGCGGCAACAGTGGATATTATTGCGAATAATGCATCAAACACACCGCACGCCCAACATTGTGCAGTTGTATCTATTAAAGAATTTGTTAGTTCTTGCATAATATCCCTATTTCTTTAATATCTTTTTTGCGCCACCCCAGATGTCTTTTATTACCCCAGGTGCAGCCTTTGCTTTACCCCAATATATTTTTGCATCACTTGTCACTTTGTCATAAAGATCGTGTTTTGTGCCACTGGTATATTCATCTAATTTTTTGCGTGTCATTTGGAAGATGTTTTGCATTAAAAAGAACGTCAGCAAAGATGATAACCACAACATGAAATGATTTCCAAATCCTGAACCAGCACTTGTTGGGATGTTTGAAGATGCCACGCCTCCGGCTGCTACAACAAATGCCGATGAAGACCAATTAAATAATGCACGAACAATTGCTATGTTGATACATAATATAAAAGCACAAGCAATCATTGTGATGACTAATTTTTTTAATGCGTCAATAATTTGGTCAAATGCAGGCCAAATATCAAACCATTTATCTGATTTTTTTGCAACCCACGCCAGCACATTAAAAGGATACATGATCAAGGCCAGACAGAAATCAAAAATAGCCTGGATAATAAGCAATGCCATAAATAAGTTTGCGGACACAAATGCGACTATTAATAATATCCCGGTTATAATATTTAAGAATCCATCTGCACCATGTGGAATAATGGTAATTAAACTGCGTAGACCGCTTTTAAGGAATTTGAATCCGTATTCAATCATATCGTTATTTTTCTGTGAAATTATATATACGGGTTGAATTAAAAATTCACAACTGCTTTTGGTCAGCCATTTTGAATCAGTGATACTGGCCGGGCATGTTGGAACATTTGATACGTCTGGTGTTGAATTCGTCATAGTTGTTAAAATACTGTGTGTATAAATTGATCCAAATTGAAGAAATGGATTAACAACCCATTGTGTCACATAGACAGGGCGAATTTGTAATAACAAAACAATGGCAATAATTGCACGCACGCATGGTTTCATTATGTTATCGGCAATTGACCATCCGGTTGTTTTTCCTGACCACATTTCACCACCGCCAGAAAATCCCAAGAAAGAAAGCCAGTCTGTTGGTAAATACATTTTGAAAAGGTACATAAAGATATAAAATCCTAAAAAAGCATATACGAATATATATATAATGCCTGTCCCGTTGCCCACAAAATAATTGTACAAAGATGTTGCTATGTTCATCATTGTTTTAAGAACCAGTGGGACAAATGGTGCAAGATTGAAAGAATCAATTAAACTCGCGTTGGCTGGTTGTATGAAAAAAAAGCACACAGCAAAAGCCGCCCAAATAAAATTTGGAACGCGACAGAAAAGTCGTGACAAAATTGATTTAGATGTTGTCATTCTCTCTCGTGATATAAATTATATATTGAATTATATCACATTTATCATAATTTGTGGTATAATTAAAATTATGAAATGGATAAAAAAGTTTTTTATGGTTTGGGCTGCGATGTTGCCAATGGCTTCGTGGGGTGTGGCACCGTTTGTTTTAGGTGGTGCGGCTGTCGGTGTTGGGATTATCGGGGCAACTATATGGCGAAATATTGCTCCGGTTGATGTTGCCCAGGCTTTGGATTTTTTTACTTCATGTTGGACGTGTCAGATTTTTTCGGATGTAATGGTGGTGATGTCTGATTTGCTGCCGGGTGTATATCGTGCATTGGGATTGGTTATAATTCCAATGTCTGTTGCGTTATTGGCAATGTTCATAGGTTGGCGATTGACATCCGGATTTTTTAACGGCAAATTAGAAGAAGCCGATAAAATGGCCGGTAATTTTGGGGCTTATATGGTGCGTTTGGTTGTTGTTGCAAGCGTTCTTTTGATACCCCTGCCACGTTTGATAACAAATGTTTTAATAGAACCGGCTTTAACAATAGGTACTTCGATAGATTATGCTGTTTCGCAAGATAACAAATTTGCCGAATGTATGATTGCAACGTCGTTGGCTGATCCTGCGGTTGTGTCTGCAGATGCCGCAAATTATGGGGCTTTTTCACCCAAATTACGCCACCAATTGGCATGCGAGGTTGCAAATGTTCACCAGGTAACAGGCCTTGGTATGACAGTTGGGTGGACGATAATGGGTATGGCCTTTAACAGTGATTATATGCATAAAATTTTATCGAATATTCCAATATTTCCAAATGTCCCGTATTTCTTTTTAGGATTGTTGATATTTGTTCTTTATTTTTATGCGTTGTTACCTATACCGTTGTATTTTCTAGAAATATTTATCACTTTATCTATGGATTTGATAATGTTGCCTTTGATGTTAATGTCTTGGATGTTTGACGATGAAAATTTCAAATTATTCCCGAAAGGAGGAAAAACGATTCGCCAAATGATAGACGATGTTATAAAAGCGGTCATTGGAATTGCGTTAACGGTGATATTTTTGACTTTTTCAATAAAGTTTTTAAATGCGACCTTTGGGTCAATGGAAAGCATAAATATTTTACACGAAACCATAATTAATAACGATTCGACCATATTGATGGAAGGCTTAGTTGCCCAGAAAACCAGCCTTGTAACATTAATATTGATGGGTGTGTTTTTTGCTATGTTTATGACGATGATTCCGCAATTAACAAATATGTTATTCAATATCAAAATATCTAATAAATATTACGAAACGGCCAAAAATGATTTAAATACGATGTGGAAAAACCTTAAAAAATGGGGCGAAGCCATAAAAAAATAAAAAATCAAGTGCTTTATTTAACTTTGTGCACTTTTTTATTCCAACCGAATCTGATATAATTCTCACTGATGAGAGAGTTTCCGATTCTTTATTGGCCACATAAGACGACTGGTAGTACAGATTACCAGTTATCGCGTAAGGTTATAAATACCACAACTGGTATGATGCCAGAAGTAATTGTTGATGACTTAGATATACCCGCAATTTTTGAAAAGAATCCAAATGCAACAATATATTACCCTGTGTTTTGCGAATCGACAGGATGGTGGGGCGAATTATTGGGCAGCGACGGTGTCATTGTTGAAAAAATAATAGTTTCGCCAGAATGTCAATTAATGGTTGTTGTTGCAGAACAAAATGCAAAAATGCATGGGAATCATCAATTATTAGCCGCTGAAATTCGTCCGTCCAGCGGTTTTTTCAAGAAAATGAATTCTTCCATTGCTACGGTTGCGGATATGTTAGCAACTGATGCAGGGACTATTTTGGCTTTGTTTTCTGGCAAAAATCAAAATCAGTTTATAAACATTATCGAATCGACTGGAAATTCATATTTGGGATGCATAGGCCAATATTAAATTACAAGTTTATCTTGATTTTGCTAAAAAAGCAGGTATAATCGTCGGGCTATTACATGTAATTAAAAAAATAAAAGGACATTAAGATGAAAAAAGGAATTCATCCAGAATATCATGAAATAAACGTCACTACAACCGACGGTAAAACTGTAAAAATGTATTCTTCTGTTAAAAAAGATTTGGTTTTGTCTACGGATAATTTGAATCATCCTGCATGGACTGGCCAACGTAATAACGATGGTGCCAAGGGTAAACGTGCGGAAGAATTCAAAAGTAAATTTGCTGGATTTAATTTCTAATAAACGGACTGCAATATGGATTTGCTGATTAAAGGTTCAACGGAATTAAATAAAATGTTTGCCGCATTACAGGCTACTGCGTCTGGTTTGCGTCATGATTTTGGAGAAGTTGAAGATTTACAGCAATCTTTGCGTGGCGCACGTGATTTTGTGGCCAAGGCTGCAAACAGAATAGAAGAAAGCATTTTATCAGATTTACAACTGATTCGTCCAAATGCCGGATTATTGACACCAGATGTTTCAAAACCAGGTGACGGTCGTGATGAATTTGTTTTGGCTTTGTCTGGTGCGGCAAATTTTGTTCGTGGAAATCCGCACTTTGCAATTTCTTTGGCATTGCGAAACAATGGCGAAACTAAAATTGCTTTGGTTTATTCCCCGATTGATGAAAGATTGTATTATGCCGAATCGGAACGTGGCGCGTATGTGTTTTCTGCATATCATTCTGAAAAAATCCATGTATCTAATTTAAGCGAACCGGTTGATTTAACAATTGGATATAACACAAACGGAATACGTCCCATTATTTCTGGTGTTGCGCTGGAAACCGGCTGTCCTGCTTTGGATTTAGCATGGGTCGCGGCTGGTAAAATGGATGCTTTTGTTTCTGATCCTTTGGATTATGCGGAAATAGCGGCTGGTGAATTACTGGTTCGTGAAGCAGGCGGAAAAATTTCTGTTAATGGTGCAGATATTGTTGCGACAAACGGTCGTGTTGAATTATAAAGTTTTATGCCGGCATGTGCCGGTTTTTTAATGTTTTGAAACATTACTTGCAAACTTAAAATATTTAACTTAGAATTGAACCTATGAAATTCAAAAAAATTTGGCATATTTTTATAGGGGTTATTTTCTGGTGTATTGTGGCTGGAATTGCCGGGGTTGCCGGATTGGTTTTGATATATGGAAATGGTTTGCCCGATTATAAAAATTTGGCAACATATGCGCCTCCTGTGGCAACGCGTTTGTATGCGGCAGATGGCTCTTTGCTTATAGAATATGCAGAAGAAAGACGTGTTTTCATAGACTTTGAAAATATGCCACCACAACTTGTAAACGCTTTTGTTGCAGCCGAAGACCAAAATTTCTGGACACATCCAGGTATTGATATTCAGGGGATAATTCGTGCAAGTTTGAATAATACTATGCGTTTGATGGGATTTGATACTAAATTCACCGGCGCATCAACAATAACACAACAGGTTGCAAAGAATTTCTTTTTGACTTCGGATAGAACTATTTCAAGAAAAGTAAAAGAAGCAATTCTTGCGTTAAGATTGGAACGCAGTTTTTCAAAAAAGCACATAATGACCCTTTATTTAAACGAAATATTTTTAGGGGCGCGTGCATACGGTGTTGGATCTGCTGCTTTGATGTATTTTAATAAACCGGTTAAAGATTTATCTTTGTCCGAATGTGCATTTTTGGCATCCTTGCCGAAAGCGCCAAACGATAGGAATCGTGCCATAGAACGTCGTAACTATGTTTTGCGCCGTATGGCAGATGATGGTTATATTACCAAAGAGCAGGCGCAAATTGCGGCGGCTGAACCTTTGAATATAAATTCTGGTTTTACAGCGCAAATGGAGGAAGATTTTCAATACTTTGCAGAAGATGTTCGTCGCAAATTATTGGAAAGTATTGGTCGCGAAACATTATATAACGGCGGGTTGTACATAAAAACAACCATTGACCCAGAATTGCAACGTGCAGCGGCAGCGGCTTTGGCGAAAGAATTAGATGCATTTAATAAAGGTAAAGCGGATAACGAACCTAAATTACAAGGTGCAATTATCGCTATGAATCCACATACTGGGCGCATTCTGGCAATGACGGGTGGACGTTCTTTTAGTGAAAGTTCTTTTAATCGTGCGACCCAGGCTTATCGTCAAATTGGATCAACAATAAAACCTTTTGTATATTTATCTGCACTTGAAAGAGGTTTTGGCCCGGAAACTTTAATTCTGGATGCACCTGTTGTTGGGTGGCGCGAAAATAATAAAGAATGGAAACCAGAAAATTACGACAGAAAATTTTTAGGTAACATCCCATTAAGATTCGCGCTTGAAACATCGCGTAATGTACCAGCGGTTCGTTTGGTTGAACAAATAGGTGTTAGCGATGCGATTGAAACCGCGCAAAGATTCGGTGTTTATCCTGAAAATTTAAAGAATATGAATGAATCTTTGGCATTGGGATCTGGTGAAACCACTTTGGAAAAATTAGTTTTGGGGTATTCTGCGTTTATAAATGGCGGTCGAATTGTTGAACCTAAGTTGGTTGATTATGTGGAAGATAGATATGGAAAAGTAATCAACGGACAACCAAGTGTCCAGATTGATTGGACGCCAGGGCTTTTGCCACCTTTGGAGAAAGAAAAAACAGAACCTTTGTCGGATGCACAAAGTTTGTATCAATTGGTTTCTATTTTACAGGGTGTTGTTGAACGTGGTACTGGGAAACAGGCGCG
The DNA here is from genome assembly GCA_045648665.1 of Candidatus Enterousia sp. Lineage (GTDB taxonomy): Bacteria > Pseudomonadota > Alphaproteobacteria > Rs-D84 > Rs-D84 > Enterousia. The sequence goes on from JAZROL010000013.1 coordinate 28,980, forward strand.
TGTTGAGGGTCATACTATCGCCGGTAAAACAGGGACAACGAATTCTGTCAAAGATGTTTGGTTTGTTGGTTTTTCAAAAGATTTAATAGCCGGCGTTTATTTGGGGTATGATATCCCAAAACCTTTGGGCAAAGGTGCTGGTTCCCATATGGCGGCACGTGTTTTCGCTGATTTTATGAAGGTCGCATTGAAAGATGAAAGCAATCAACCGTTCCCTGTGCCAGATGGGTTGACTTTTATTCGTGTTAATAGAAACACTGGTATTGCCGCTGCGCAAGACCCAGACGGTGTCATAATTAACGAAGTTTTTAAACCAGGACAAAAACCTAATCCTGGGAAAGTCCCCGAAGTTCAAGAAACAAAAGCATCTTTTGGTGGAATATTCTAGAAAATAAATTTTATATTCGTTTATTTACATCTTTTTTTATGATAAAATATCATCAACAAAGGAGTTTTCTATGTTGACGGATTTTATGATAAATCATGGCTATCAATTTTTTGCAAGTGGTTGGACACAATTTGCCACTGCTTTTGGTGTCGCGTTTATGATAATGTTAATTTTTGGACGCAGTTTTATACGATTTATGCATAAAATTCAAGGCAAAGGCCAACCTATTAGTGAAAATGTTCCACTTGAACACAGAAAAAAAGCAGGAACACCGTCTATGGGTGGGGTATTGGTAATAATTGCTGCTTTGGTGGCTTCGTTATTATTTATGCCTATGCATAATGCAACGGGATGGATAGCAATTTCTTCGTTGATAATGTTTGCAATGATTGGTTTTGCAGATGATTATAAAAAAATTGCCAGTCAGTCAAAGAAAGCATCAAATGGCCTGTCGCCAGCAATGAGATTGGGTTTAGAGGCAATCTGTGTTATTATTTTGGCATATTTTATAAATAAAACTATGCCGGGATATGTACCAAATTTATCCATAGTTTTGGGTTCAAGCATAGTTATACCTTTGGACAGTTTTTATATTGGTTATTTATTTGGTGTGCCGTTAACTTTGGGATTTTTATATTATGTGTTTGCTTATTTTGTGATTTGTGGTTCTGCAAATGCAACAAATATAACAGATGGTTTGGATGGAATGTTGGCTAAATTATATTTGCCAGTGTTAATAGTTTTGGTTGTTGCTTTATATGGTGCAACCCGTATAGGTTTTATGGATGCAGTTATGTTTTTACCAGAAGCCAGCGCGCTTTATGCAGTGCTTGGCGCGGTGTTCGGTGCAGTGTTGGGCTTTTTATGGTTCAATGCAAAACCAGCGTCTATATTTATGGGTGATACTGGTTCGTTAGCGCTTGGTGGTTTTATGGGAACGGTAGCAATGTTGTTAAAATCTGAAATTATCATGGGTGTTGCAGCGGGCATGATGGTGTTGATTTTATTGTCTTCATTTATACAAACTATGTATTTCAAAGCAACCCGCAAAATCACAGGGACGGGCAAACGCATCTTTTTGCGCGCACCAATTCACCATCATTTTGAAGAATTGGGTTGGGCGGAAACAAAGATAGTGGATAGGTTTTTTGTCTTGTCCGTATGCTTTGCAGGATTAGCATTGGTATTGTTAAAATTCGCATAAAATTTTAGGTGCTTTAAATGTTAAGAATCACGCGTGGCGAAGAAAGCAAATTAACCAGTTGGCATTTTGAAATAGACAGGGCTCTGTTGGGATGGATATTTGTTTTAATTGTCATAGGTATTGTAATGATGATTTCCGCAGGCGCGGCACAGGCCGCCAGAATGGTCCCGCCACAGCCTTGGTTCTTTTTCCTTAAAAAAGCAATAGTTCCATATTCTTTGGGGATACTGTGTTTGTTTGGGTTCAGTATGCTTAATAAAGAAAAAATTATCAGGATATCAGTTGTTGGTTTATTGGTTGGTATTGCGGCATTGTTGATTACTTTTATTCATCCTATGCGGGTTAATGGTTCGTTGCGCTGGGTTAATATAATGGGATTCAGTTTTATGCCCGCGGATATATTAAAACCATTTTTTATTATGTTAACGGCTTGGTTCCTTGCAAAAATGCACAGTGTTTATGGAAGTGATATTTTCCTTAATAAAAATGCATGGCATTTAAATAAAATAAGTTGGTGGCCATATCTTGTTATATTTGCGATGTGCATATTGTTGATATTTTTGCATCCAGACGTTGGAACAGCGGTGTTATATGTTGGGGTGTTGTTTATAATGCTTTTTGTCGCTGGGTTTCCATGGAAATTATTACCGGCGATGTTTGGGGTGGTTGCGACCATGGCGGTTGCAGCATTGACAGTTATGCCACATATTCGTGCGCGCGCTATGCATATTTTTGATATAGTCCCACGAACCCAGGCCTGGTATTCTATCAATTCAATTAAACATGGGGGATTGTTGGGCAGTGGTGATGAATCATATGTTAAAGATGTTTTGCCTGAATCTACGAACGATTTTGTTTATGCGGCCATAGCGGAAGATTGGGGTGCAATCGGTGCATGCGCTTTGGTTGTATTACTGTTTATAATATTAAACAATATGATAAAACATGCCGTTCATGCAAAGGACGATTTTGTTATATATGCTGTATCCGGTGCGGCGGCATTGTTCGGTGGACAAATATGTTTTAATTTGATGACTGCATTGCATTTGGTCATAGACAAAGGTATGACATTGCCGTTTGTTTCTTATGGTGGGATTTCTTTCATAACATTTTGCATATTGTTTGGTATGTTATTAGCAATAATACGTGAAGATACTTGGAATAAATAAAAGGGGCGAATATGAAAATATGGATTGCAACAGGTGGAACAGGTGGACATGTTTTCCCGGCATTAAGTGTGGCGACAGAATTAGCAAAACGCGGACATAAAATAACGATTTCAACCGATGGACGTGTGTTGAAAATGGTGCGTGATGGTAAACCAGAAAAGGCGCGTGTCGCATTTGTGTGGGCTTCTGGAGTTGGGGCTAAATCCCGTATTAAACAAATGATTGCTTTGATGAAAATAGGTGTTTCAGCGGTTGCGTTATCTTTGCGTTTTATGTTTTCGCGTCCAGACAGATTGGTTGCTTTTGGTGGATATGCTTCTGTGCCGGCTATATTTGCGGCGCATTTATGGAAAGTGCCGACGTTTTTGCATGAACAAAATGCGGCAATAGGGCGCGCAAATAAATTCGCAATTCGTTGGGTGAAAACTTTGATGACCAGTTTTCCAACTGTATCAGGCATAGATAATAAAAAAAATGTTGTTTATACAGGCTTGCCCGTGCGGGCCGATTTTTTGGCATTGTCGAACAGTCCTTTGAAACACGAAAATAAAATATTAGTGACCGGTGGTTCACTCGGCGCGCAAATATTAGATGACATAGTTCCGCTTGCAATCAAAGAAATGAAAAATAAAAAGATTTTCATTACACATCAAACGCGCCCTGAAAATGTAGAAAAATTACAACGTTTTTATGCGGAAAATAAAATTCGTGCAAACGTGTTGTCTTTTATTCGTGATATGGCATCCGCAATAAACGAATCTGATTTGGTCATAGGGCGCAGTGGTGCCAGCACAGTGATAGAATTAGAAACGATTGGACGTCCTGCTATTTTAGTGCCGTTAAATATAAATCCAGACCAGGCTGCAAATGCGGCGTCTTTTGCAAAATTGGGCGGTGGATTTGCGGTGGACCAGAATAAATTTTCAGCAAAATGGTTGTCGACAACATTGGACGATTTGTTCGAAAATCCATCGCGATTGGATAAAATGGCAAACAAAGCATACGTTGAAAATACCGCAGTAAAAAAAATAGCGGATGTGATTACAAAATAAAAAGAACACCCGTTTGGGTGTTTTTTTTAGCACTTTTTCATTGCATTGATTATTCGGTTTTTGATAACATTACTTTGTCGAAAAGATTTTTTTCGATGGGGCATCAAAACCTCTTCCAAAGTTGTCTATGTAGAGACGTAAAAAAATCTCCAACTAGTAGATTCAGGTTGGAGGGCTGTGAATATGTTGAATAAACGGCGCAATACTTTGGATTGTTTTGAGCCTCCAACCGCCTTGTGATTTTTCAATGCGGTGTTTCTTTGTCGCGGCCGCGGGTGCGCAAAGCACAGCCGGGACGGATTGTTTTTTGAAACGGAGGAAAAATATGAAAATATTGGGCTTTTTGTTTTTTGCAATATGTATTTGCACATTTGCGATTGCGGATACTGTAAATATCACCTGGAAAAACGGAGACACAACATACGACACAACAACCTGTACAGTTGGGGGCGATTTAATTTTACCAACCCCACCCACAAAAACAGGATATAATTTTGTTGGTTGGGAAATCAAACCAACAAAAGAATTACAGTATATAGGATTCGCTTCCAGGTCTTATGCTTATATTGACACTGGGATAAAGTTGGATTCAAATGAAATTGAACTCGAAACAAAATTAAAATTTAATGAATTTTATAAAGTCGCATTTGGTATGGATGGTACATGCAGTGGTGCGGCAGGTATTTCAAATCCTTTTACTATTATCAGCGGAACCAATATTAACAAACCGCAATTTCGTATTGGAAGTTATGTAAGAGAAGTTACATCTACATACGGAAATGTTGATACGTACAGTATATATGTCGATAAATCGACACATACTGTAATAACAAAGTTTAACGATGAAGCGGTACATGCAATTTGGTCCGGTGAAATCACATCTGATAAAAACCTTTTCATAGGCAGTAATGGTAGAGGTAACAATTGTAGTTTTGGCGGTAATGTATATTATTTAAAAATCAAAAAAGATGGTGTGTTGGTTCGTGATTTTGTTCCGGCAAAAGATCCCGATGGTCTGGTTTGTTTTTTCGATCGTGTTACACAAACGTTTTTTTATAACCTTGGCACCCCAGCATTTATTGCCGGCCCAGAGGTGGAGTAAAATACGTATGAAAAAGATATGTATATTTGTTTTAATGTTTGTCGTTTTACCAACATATGGTGATTTGATTACTACAAATGTCACCGATGGTTGTGGTCAAGATATTCTGGGTATTGCGGATAATGTATCAATAAATGCTAAATATGAACCAATGCAGATAACTTGTTCAGCTGGACAATATCTTCCCGCAAACAGTGTTAATTGTGCATCGTGTCCCAATGAGGCAACTTGCACCCCCGGAACTTATTCTTTTAACGAAACAAGGAACCAAGGCATTGTATACAACAATCCGTTTCAACAAAACAAAACGTCCGGATGTGCGCAAGATTTGTTAGGTATAGAATCTAATGTTAAAATAGTTGCTAAATACGAACCGAATGTAATAAACCTTAATTGGTACAGTGTGGGCGATACAGTGTATGAAACAAATCAATGCACATACGGCCAACCGATAACTTTACCCGCCACAAACCCGACCCGCCCTGGTTATATTTTCAGTGGGTGGAGATTAAGAACGAACAATAATTCAAATTAAAAAATAGTTTGTAAAAAGGTTTATTTTTTGCTTGCGTGCGATTCGTCATTTGTTCTATGATTGGGTAAGGAAGGAAAGGATTATGCAACGCATTTGTATATCTTTATTTGCTTGTTTAGTGTGTTTAAACGCCAATGCTGGTGTGAATTTGCCGGCCGTTGATGTGTCAACCGGAATGGTGTCTGCGCGTGCCGCATTTGGGGAAGAAATTGTTGCGCCGAAACGTGTCGCTGTTGAAACACCACGCAAACAAGTTGAAAAAAAAGTCGAAAGAAAGGTTGTGTCACGTGCGGCAAAAAAATCTGTTGATACTGGTGGGGCAATTGTTGCGACAAGTGATGTTTTGCAACCTCATAGGCCAAGTTCTGATTTGTGGGCGCGCAATGTAGACGAAACGCCTTTGCGTATGCCGCGTATGGATGAAATAGCGGTTATGCGTTCCGATGATTTATTACCAGAAGAAAACTTAGATTCACAATCAATTAATATTGCACAGCAAAGAAATATTGCCGAACGTGTGTCGCGTGATGAAGTTGCAGAGGAATTAAAATCTTTGCGTAATGAAATCGCTAAATTGAAAAATGTCCAAGAAAACGAAAATATCGCGCGTGCACGCCCTGTGACCGTGCGTACACCAATATCTGGTGAGGCGGACGTTAAACCGGCGGTCAAAGAACGCAGTGCAAATTTAAAACGTGAAATTGTTCCAATTGAAACAGACAAAGACATTGTTATGCGTTCGTTGTCTAATAATACGGCGGAACCAAAAATTGCATCTGTGAAAAGCGATTTATCAAAGATGTCGCCAAATGAATTGAAAAAGGCATTTAAGAAAACTTATTTATCTGAAAATAAACATTTATCGACTTATGAAATGGATGATGGTTTTGATGTGGCAAGTGATATGTCTGCCAATATAGAGGGATTTACCGCGCAACGCGATTTGTCGGAAATGTCCGGCGGGGTAAGACCTTTGGAAGTAAAAATAAGTTTCTTAGATGGGGATTCGGCTTTGTCACGTGAAAATTATAACGTGCTAAGTGAAACCGCTTCTATCGTTGTGAATAATCCAAAGCGCGCAATTCAAATCGCTATTCCGGAATCTGTTACTTATAACAAAGACGATCGTAAACTGGCCGCGCGTCGTTTGGCCATTGTTGAACAAGTTTTACGTGATACTGGTGTTGCAGAACAAAGAATTATTCCTGTGTTGTCACAACGTGATAGTGACACTTTTGTTTTGCGTATAATTTCAGGTGATACTTTTGAAACATTAACACAACAGAAACGTAATATGTTTGGTAGCACTGTTTCAAAGAAAACATACAAAAGTATGTCGTGGTAAAGTTATTAAATAAAATCTTAGATTTCCTGTATCCGCCGATTTGCCCCATATGCAACGAATCTGTTGAATCGCATGGCGCATTGTGTGCAAATTGTTGGGCGCGTTTTAATTGGATATCGAATCCCAAATGTTTCAAATGTGGTTATCCATTTCCTGCGGATTTGGATTTAGGACCAACGCCACTTTGTCCACATTGTGCGGCGGGTGAATGTGATTTGGATTTTATTCGTTCTGCGTGTGTTTATGATGATGTTTCCAAAGATATCATGTTGCCATTTAAACATGCATCGCAACTTAAGTATCAAACCTTGATGTCTCGCGCTATGATAAATGCCTTGCGTGATTTGGATTTAGATATAGATGTTGTAATGCCTGTGCCGTTGGCATGGAAAAGATTATTTAAACGCGGTTATAACCAGGCAACCCTTTTGGCGCGGCCAATCGCAAAACATTATCATGCGGATTTAGATGTTGATTCTTTGCGCCGTAAATATAAAACAGATATGGGACACAAAAATGCTAAGCAAAGACGTGAAAATGTTCGCGGTGTATTCAAAGTTATTGATAAAGATAAAATTCGTAGAAAAAAGATTTTATTGGTTGACGATGTTATGACATCTGGTGCGACTTTCTATGAATTAAATCGTGTTTTACGCAAAGCCGGTGCGTCCGCCGTATACGCTGTTTCGTTCTGTCGCGTTGTTCATGCAATTTAATGTTTTATTTCGCAAAGTGATTGTTGTAGAAAATTTGCCATTTGTAATTCTTCACCGTTCATTGTTTGTGCTGTTTCTTGTAAATCAATTTTTTCTTTACAGGCGTTAATTATATCTAACATATCTTTTTGATCGCCAGTCAAAGGTTTTGAATTAGTTTCGTCCCATCTAACAGATAACAAAGTTTTTCTGTTTACCGAGATATTATATTGTTTGGATGCCCAACCATCAATTACAGTCAATATTTCTTCGTTTTTGCGATTGTATACGCTGTATTTATCACCAGCACTGACTTTCGTGTGTACCAGGATGTTGTTCTGTATAATCGCTTTGATAAGCATTTTAAGAATTTTATTCATGTTTTCCCCTGTGGTTCAGACACAAAAATAATATGCTTTTTATATAGGCTTTGCACTAGGAACGTTTTTCCTTTCATTTACTTGATTTTATGTTTTTATTGTGTAAAATTTGACTGGAAAAATAGAGGAAACCATGAACATTGAATTAGGTAAAAATATAGATACACGTGAACTGGAAACCAAAATACAAAAGTTTTGGGATGAAAATCATTTTTGGGATAATGATGTAAATTCTAATAAAAAATCATTTTGTATTATGATGCCTCCACCAAATGTGACTGGTAATTTGCATATGGGGCATGCGCTGGATAACGTGTTAACGGATATAGTTTGTCGTTATAAACGTATGGCCGGATTTGATGTTTTGTGGCAACCTGGAACTGACCATGCATCTATTGCGACCCAGTTGTTGGTTGAACGCGATTTGTCTAAACGTGGTATAAATCCAAATACTTTAAGTTTGCAAGAAAAATTAAATTCTGCCTGGGCCTGGAAGGCGGACAAGGGTGGACAGATAATGAATCAATTGCATGTACTTGGTGTGACGCCTGTTTGGAAACGTGAAAGATTTACTATGGATGAAGGTTTGTCGCGTGCCGTTACTAAATTGTTTGTAAAGATGTATAACGAAGGTTTAATCTATCGTGAAAAACGCCTTGTGAATTGGTGTCCTAAACAGCAAACATCTGTGTCTGATTTGGAAATTGAAACACGTGAAGAACATGGAAAGTTTTATTATTTCAATTATCCATTGGTTGATGGTGGGTTTATAGAAATTGCAACTACACGTCCTGAAACTTTGTTTGGTGATAAAGCGATAGCGGTTCATCCTGAAAACGAAAAATTAAAACATTTGATTGGCAAGAAAGCGATTATTCCATTAACAGATATTGAAATCCCAATTGTGGCGGATGAACATGCGGACCCTGAAAAAGGTACCGGTGCTGTGAAGATTACGCCTGCACATGATTTTGATGACTGGGAAGTTGGTGTTCGTCATAATTTAGAGCCTTTGTGTATTTTAACAAAAGATGCAAAGTTAAATGACGAATCTGTGGTGCCTGAAAAATATCGCGGTTTGGACAGGTATGTTGCGCGCAAAGCAATAGTTGAAGATTTAGAAGCCGCCGGTTTAATGGTTAAAATCGAAGACAAGGTTATACCAACGCCTTATTCAGAACGTGGTGGCGTGCCTGTTGAACCTATGATTTCAACGCAATGGTTTGTTGATGCTAAAAAATTAGCGCAGCCTGCGATTAAAGCGGTGGAAGAGGGTAAAATTAAATTCTTGCCAGATCACAGATATAATTTGTTTATGGCGTGGATGCGTGAAATTCGTCCTTGGACTATTTCTCGTCAGTTGTGGTGGGGACATCATATACCAGCTTGGTATGACGAAGATGGTAATGTTTATGTTGCAGAAACCGAAGAAGAAGCGATTAAACAATCGGACGGTAAAACTTTGACCCGTGATAAAGATGTTTTGGATACTTGGTTTTCATCTGGTTTATGGCCGTTTTCAACATTAGGTTGGCCAGATGATACTTTGGAATTGAAAAAATATTATCCAACAGATTTGTTATACACTGGCGCGGACATAATCTTTTTCTGGGTTGCACGTATGGTTATGATGGGGATTTATGTGATGGGCGATGTGCCTTTCCATACTGTTAATTTCCATGGTTTGGTTTTAGATTCTAAGGGTCAAAAAATGTCGAAAACCAAAGGTAATGGCACAGACCCATTAACAACTGTTGATAAATTTGGTGTTGATGCGTTGCGTTATTGGATTGCAACCGCGCCGATTGGAACCAGTTTAAGATGCAGTGATGACGAAGTTAAACGTGGTTCTAAATTGTTAACAAAACTGTGGAATGCATCGAAATATGTTTTGATGAATTTATCTGATTTTGATCCAAAATCTGCAAAAGAAATCCCTGTGGCTGAAAGATTTATCGAAGACAGATGGGTATTGAGTGAATTGAATAAAACAATTGCCGAAACACGTAAGAATCTGGATAAATACGATAATTATAATTCGCGCGCTGCAATTGATTCTTTCTTTTGGGATATATTCTGTGACCAGTATTTGGAATTTATCAAAGACAGATTTTGGTCACCTGAAAAATATAGTGCGGAATCTAAATTGTCTGCACAATGGACTTTGTACACAGTGTTGCGCAATATAATTGGTTTATATGCACCATTTATTCCATTTATCACAGAAGAATTGTGGCAAAAAATCTATAAAGATTTCGAAGGTGGCGAAACTCTTCATTTAACATCTTATCCAACGGTCAAAGACGAATATAACACAGACGTATCGCAAATGAATATCGCGTTGGATATTTTGAAAAATGTTCGTGGATTGCGTACCGAAAGAAAGGTTGGTAATGGTGCCAAACTTGAAACTTTGACTGTGCCATCTGATACGCCCGATGTTTTGTTGGGATTGATTAAATCTGCGGCACGTGCAAATGAAATAGTGTTGGGTAAAGATATTGATTTTGTTGTCGCGCAAAATATGGCATAATTGAATGGAGTGGGGGGCAAAATGATAACAAAGTTCGTCAAAGAAAGAAAACTTAAAACATATCAATGTGATCGTTACGGTTTTTTAAGACCGATTGCTTTGATGAATAAATTGCAAGGGTTGGCCGGGACTCATGCAGACATGCTGGGTGCAGGACGTGAATATTGCACCACACACAATGTTGCGTGGGTTTTGACACATATGTTTGTTGATATTGTTGATATGCCACGTGCAGAAGAAATGTTAGTATATTCAACTTGGCCATCTGTGACCGGGACTTTGCGCAGTGAACGTGATTTTGAAATCAGGGACAAAGCCGGTAATTTAAAAGTTCGTGCAATATCCCAATGGGTTTTAATAGATTTGCAAACCCGTCGTCCGGTGCGTATAACAGATGTCTTGCCGGGTTGGCAAGGTTTGCCAGAACGTGTGTGGGAACGTACGTTTGACAAAGGGACTGATTTTATCCCAACAAAAAGCAGTGTATGGTCTTGCCGTTTTGATGATATAGATGTTAACCAACATATAAATAATGCAGTGTATGCCGTGTGGGCGACCGAAAGTGTTGGATTTGAATATCGTAATCAACATAAATTGCGTGGCATAGATATTTATTTTGAACATGAAATAAACCCGAATACACCAACGGTTAGAATTGAATTAGCGTTTGACGGTAATATCACCCGTCATAAAATTATGACAAACGAAATCGAACATGCAAAGATAGTTTGTCGCTGGGAAAAAATATAATTTTTTATACCAGGATGAATATTGTTTTTTTAATTGATACAAATTAAAAATACCGGCATTGCCGGCATTTTTTTATTTTCAAAATCCATCAATCTTAATTAACGGCGGATACGGCCAAACGTTTACGGCCACATGCGCGACGACGATTCAAAACATCGCGTCCAGATTTAGTTGCCATTTTTTCACGGAAACCGTGTGTTTTTACACGACGTGTTTTTGATGGTTGATATGTTCTTTTTGTTGCCATAGTTAAAATCCTTTTGCTTTGCCTATTTAATCATACCTTTTTGCAAAACGCAACTATTTTATTTAGTTTTTACTAAGCCCAGTTTTTTCAGGCCTTCTAAGAACAAATAATACACAAAAATCCACGCCATTAAATTCCAAAATGGTAGAAATACGCCAGATGTTTTCATGTTTTGTCCTTTTGTTTGATTCTTTATGGTTATAATATAGCACTTAAAAGTATTTTGTCAATGTTTTTAGTGTGGTCTTTTTTATCAAAATTTTATTGTTTTTTTGTGTTTAATTTCTTGACCAAAACGGTAAAATTTTGCTATCTTTCAGGTATTGAAAAACAAGGGAAAAAGTAATGTCTGAAATAATTGAAACAAATAATGAAATTAACGAAATCAAGGTGCCTACTTCGCCGATTGAACATGAAATGCGAACATCATTTTTGGATTATGCGATGTCTGTTATTGTTGACCGTGCGTTGCCTGATGTTCGGGACGGTTGTAAACCTGTGCATCGTCGTATTTTATACGTTATGAATGAGGTTGCGCCCGCAACAAAATCAACTGTAAAATCTGCGCGTATAGTGGGTGATGTTATGGGACGTTATCATCCACACGGGGATTCTTCTATTTATGAGGCGATGGCCCGTATGGCACAGGATTTTTCTATGGGTGAAATGCTGGTCCAGGGTCAGGGTAATTTTGGTTCGCGTGATGGTGATAAACCGGCGGCTATGCGTTATACAGAGGCGCGCCTGTCAAAACTTGGTGCATCGTTAATGGAAGATTTGGACAAAGATACTGTTGATTGGCAGCCTAACTTTGATGGCACATTACAAGAACCAATTGTTTTGCCAACTAAATTTCCTAATTTCTTAGTCAATGGTGGTTCGGGAATTGCGGTTGGTATGGCTACAAATGTTCCAACTTATAATTTGGGCGAAGTTTGCAACGGTATATTGGCGATTTTAGATAACAAAGACATAACTGATGATGAATTGTTCGGTGTTATACCGGGGCCTGATTTTCCAACCGGTGGTATAATTATGGGGCATGCTGGTGCGTACAAAGCGCACACAACAGGACGTGGTTCAATCATAGTTCGTTCAAAAACCCATTTTGAAACTATTCATGATCATCCTGCAATTATTGTTGATGAATTGCCTTACCAAGTTAACAAAGCGCAATTAATTATCAAAATTGCAGAAATGGTAAAAGACAAACGTATCGAAGGAATTTCTGATATTCGTGATGAATCATCAAAAGAAGGTTTGCGTGTTGTAATCGAATTAAAGCGCGACACTATGCCAGAGGTTGTATTGAATCATTTGTTCCAAGATACGGAAATGCAATCTAATTTCCCTGTGAATATGATGGCGTTAAATCGTGGTCGTCCAATGTTGTTCACTGTGCGAACAGTATTAGATGCGTTCATAGAATTCCGTGAAGAAGTTATTCGCAGAAGAACTATATTTGATTTGAACAAAGCGCGTAATCGTGCACATACTTTACTTGGTTTGTCTGTTGCATGTGGAAACCTGGATGAAGTTATCAAATTGATAAAAGAATCTGCAAATCCAGATGAAGCAAAATCTGCATTGTTGGCGCGTGGCTGGGCGGCATCTGATATTGAAAGTTATATCAATTTGATTGATGATCCAAATACTGAATACAAAGACGGAATGTTTTATATGTCCGAAGATCAAGCAAAAGCAATTCTTGAATTGCAGTTGCACAGATTAACAGGTCTGGAACGTGATAAAATTCATAATGATTTGACTGATTTGGGTGCGACAATAAAAGATTTGCTTGCTATACTGGGCAGTCACGAACGCATTGTTCAAATTATTCGTGAAGAAACAACCGCTGTGCGTGATAATTGGTCACAACCAAGACGTACAGAAATTTCAGATGCAGAAATCGATATTGATATAGAAGATTTGATTGCACGCGAAGATATGGTTGTCACGGTTTCTAATACTGGATATATCAAACGTGTTGCGCTGGATACTTATCGTGCACAAAAACGCGGCGGCAAGGGCCGTAATGCGATGACAACAAAAGAAGATGATTATGTTGTAAATGTCTTTGTTGCGAATACACATACGCCATTATTATTCTTCTCGTCAAAAGGTTTGTGTTATAAATTAAAAACATACAAATTACCAGAAGCATCTGCATCCGGCAAAGGTCGTCCTTTGGTTAATTTGTTGCCGTTGACAGATGGTGAAACAATAACCGCTATATTGCCGGTACCAGAAGATGAAATGAAACGCGTTGCAGAATCTGGGGTTGAACATTTCTTGATGTTTGCAACTGCATCTGGAACGGTGCGCAGAAATCGTATGTCTGATTTTGATTCGATTCGTGCAAATGGTAAAATTGCAATGAAATTGGACGAAGGTGATTCTTTGATTTCGGTATTGCCATGTAATGAAGACCAAGATGTATTCTTGTCCACATATCGTGGCCGTTGCATAAGATTCGCTGTTCCTGAAATTCGTATATTTGCGGGACGTAATTCAACCGGTGTTCGTGGTTTAACTTTGCAAAAAGATGATTATGTAATCGGTATGGCTATGTTGAATCATGGTGAATCTGATTCTGTTGTTCGTGCTGCATACGTTAAACAAAGTCGTGCGTTGCGTCGTGCTGAAACCGGAATAGAAGAAGAAGCGGATGCAGAAGAAGAAAACACAACACTTGTTTTAAGTGATGAACAAATGGCGAAAATGGCGTTGCGTGAAGAATTCATTTTAACTATATCTGAAAATGGATTTGGAAAACGCACATCTTCGTATGAATATCGTTTAACACATCGTGGTGGTAATGGATTTACTAATATTAAATTGGGCGGAAAGAATACGGCTGTTGCTGGGTCATTCCCTGTGACAGATGACCAAGATATCATGATGGTGACAAACGGTGGTAAGATTATTAGAACACCGGTTAAGGATGTTCGTATTGCGGGTCGTTCAACTGCTGGTGTGACATTGTTCAGAACCGCTGAAAATGAAAAAGTCGTATCTGCGATAGCAATAGATCACGAAGAAGAAAATGAAGAAGTTATAGTTGAAGAATCTGTCAATACGGCGGAATCTGTGGCGGATAACGAAAATGCGGAATAAACAAAAGGTGTGCAGACAATGGAAAACAACGGCGAATATTTTGTTCCTATTAACGAAGTTGCCAAACGTTTAGATGTGCCTGCACATACTTTGCGCTATTGGGAAAAGCAGTTTTCAAATGCGATTAAACCGACAACTGGTGCCGGTGGTCGCAGATATTATCGTCGTGATACCATTGAAAAGATACAGGCGATAAAATCACTTTTGTATGATAAAGGTATGACAATTGCCGGCGTTAAAAAAGTTTTGCACAACGGAACATTTAATGATGAAATCGCGGATATAAAAACTGAATATCCAGAGGTTCAAAAACAAACTTTTACAAACGTTGATGCTGACGCAATCAGTGTAGCAATAAATTTATTAAAACAGGCAAAAATGACCCTTGATTAAACAAGTAATTTTTTTCAAAAAAGGCCGGTAAATGCCGGCCTTTTTTATTAAATCGATATAGTTAAAAAATCACTTTAATATGAATCAAAAAAGTAAAAAAACACCGGCAAAAGCCGGTATTTTTATCTTTCTGTTTGATTTTGTGGTGGCGGTAATGGGTATCTATCTTTCATAAAATTTAATTCTGGATTTTGTTTTATTATTGATGTCATTCCACGAACAACATATTCCGCAATTTTATCATCAGGGACATTAAAGGTTTCAAATTTATGTTGGCGTACACCGTTTGGTCGTTCAATAATAATTTGGTTTTTGATATACTTATCATAAGTTTGTTGAAAAAGTTTATACAAATTAGCTGTATTACCTATATATTCATTGTGGAAGATCAAAGACATACCGAAAAAAGAACCTGATCGTCCATCTGCATCAATAAATACCGAACCTTCTTTTTCGTATACTAAAAACACATAGTGAACATCGTTGTTATGCCTTCTGTAAACTTTCATTTCAATCCCTGGTTTATGAGGAACATAGAATAGCTGAAGAAAATTATCGGTTTGTGCATCACATTTAGAACTGCTAAATCCATTGGGGACGCCGAATAAAACTAAATCTGCCATGTTTATAACCTTTTGTGTTTATGGCACTCCCAATGGGAATCGAACCCATATTGTCAGAATGAGAATCTGGTGTCCTAACCGTTAGACGATGGGAGCAATAACGTTGGTATTATACATTTATAAATCTGATTTTTCAAGCATGGCTTAATTTGTTTTTGTTTTATACACAAATAATCTGTGCGGATATTTTTTGCCATGCATATGTGTCGTGCCATACCCCATATCTATAATTCGCACTGGTTTTAATTTAGGTATTTCAAAATCCAGGGATATTAACACGTCAAATTTATCTTTATATTTTAATAATTTTGGTGTTATTGTGGGACCTAGATACGCAATTGCTATATCAAAATGTTCATGTGTTTTTTTTAAGTATTCAAATATATCGCCGAAAACAGTTTTTGATTTTGCGGCGCAAAATAAATCCAATGTTTTAGATACACAGACTGAAAAAATCATGTTTTCAATTCCTGTAACATTTGTTTTTGTGTGGCGTGCAATATATCTTGCCATTCCGCCAAACCCAGAACCCAATTCACAAATATTTTTTGCATGTGGAAAATGAGTGTTGATTTCAGTCGCCGTTAATGCACGTAATACAGGATTGCTGGCAACCATAGGAGGTTGTTTTTTTATGTTGGCACAATATACATATTCAAAGAATTTGAATGCCAGAAATAAATCTAGAAAAAATAAAAGTACAATCAAAAAATAAATTAAAATATTTATGTTCATATTTAAATTGTTTTTATTTGTGCTTTATGGTACCATGTCTCGTGTAAACAAAGGAAGAAAAAAATGGGAATAATTTCTGCTATTTTTGGATCATCTATATTAATGGGATTATTGGCTTTTGTATTCACAGTGTTGGGTATTCGCTGTTTGATTTATGGTGTGCTGGGTGGAACATCAACTATATTAAGAATATTAGCCACAGTTTTGTTCATTTTAATTGCTTATTATTGTTGGAAACAGGCAATATCAATAAACGGTTCAAATATAATAGACGGCTTTGTATTGGATGCCTGGCGTGATTTGAAACATTTGATTGGTTCGATTAAGTTTTAATAAAACCGCCATGATGGCGGTTTTGTTATGATAACTTTGCATATTTTGATAATATATCTATAAGCTCTTTTTCTTTTATATCACTTGCGTTTGTTGTTATTGTTAAACCTTTTGCGAAAGCCTTGTCATAAAAACCAGAATGTATATATTTTTTTTCGTTTCTGACATTTAAAACTATGAAAGACTGACCAACCATGCAAATTTTTGATATTGTTTTCACGTCTTGCCATGGAACGAACAAATCTTTTTTTGTAAAACGTTTTTTAAAAGTAAACCCTTGTTTGTTTACTACGTATAATTGTTTGCCGAAAAGAAAGCAATATAAATAATAAAGAAAACAGAAGCTAAAAAATAATATTTCTAGAACAGCAATCGGATAATATAAACCGCTTATGCGTAAAGAAAGAGCAAGGCCTGTATTTATATCAGCACTAAACATCCATATTCCCATAAATACGAAAGCAAGCGAAGCCAAAGCAAATAAAAAAGATTTTCCTCTGTGTGAGTTAATTGTTCTTTCCATGTTAAGTTCTTTTTTTTATGATGCTGGGAATTATAACACATAATGTATAAATTGAAATCAAATTCTTGATAATATTGTAATTGTTATGTTGGTTTCAATAACAAATTCTTGACTTTCAATCGGTTGAATTTTTATAATGGAATTGAATCCAATGGGAATTGGTTTCAGGGCTGTGATAAGCTCTTTTACTCTGGTGCGAAAGCATCGTAATCTGATGTTATCGGTGCCTTTTGCGCCGTTATCATCCCTGACTTATGGTCGGGGGGTCGTAGCCATACAACAGGGCTTTTGCCTAAAAACTACGGAATCAATGAGTAAATGATTTATCAACTCCCTGACCGCCAATATTCCTTTGACGGTTTTATTTTTACACCACAGGGGAGAAACATGAAACGGTTTTTAATATTATTATCATTACTATTCTGTAATACGGTATGTGCAGACACAATAAACCTGCACTGGTTAAATGAAGATGGAACTGTATACGAAAATTCAACATGTGTAATTGACAGTGATTTAATACTACCGTCCACCCCACCAACTAAATATGGATATACTTTTACTGGGTGGAAAATGTCAAATTATACACCAATCGAATACATAGAATCCACAGGAGCACAATATATCGACACAGGCATTCTTACTAGTAGTAATTTAATGTCAGAATATAAATTTAAACTAACAGTAGTTCATAATTCTATAAAACTAATATTTGGAGCCAGTAGAGGTTCGAGATCTGATTATCCGACAGATACTCAGTTATGGGAAGAAGCTGGTACAATAAATGTGGCAAATTGCGGAAACACAAAGTGCTCAATTACGCTACCAGACACAAATATTCACACAATAATTTTTAATGATTACTCTGGTAAAATTCTGTTTGACAACATAGATAAAGGAAGTTTTTTACCTTATGCCGCTAACAATAAAGTTATATACATAGGAACAAGCAATCACCCTTCAAAAAACAGTCTAGGCGGAGCTCCACAGAAAATATATACAGCAAAGTTTATAAATAAAACAACAAACACAGTTATTATGGAACTTATGCCTGCTCTTGATAAGGATAATGTGCCTTGTATGGTTGATAAAGTTACAGGTCAATTTTTCTATAACCAAGGCACAGGGCAATTTATAGCAGGTCCAGCATTATAATGAAAAATAAATGGTTATTATTTTTAATAATACCAATGTCTGCATTTGCGGACGATTTGATTATGTTAAATATTACAAATGGTTGTTCGAGCAGTTTAAATACAGATACAATTTTATTAGCAACATTTACCCCTAACCAATACCAATGTAATTCTGGATATTATGTTCCGGCAAATCATGATGGTTGTGTTGTATGTCCCGATGTTTATGATTGTAATGGTGGGACATTTGGCTTTAATGAAGATATTGACCAAGGGAACAGATTCAAAACACAAGTGACTGAAAATATAAGAAATGGTTGTAAAGAAGATTTTTTGAGAGCATATAATAATGTTTCAAATATTACGGCAACTTTTACCCCAAATGTCCATAATTGTAATCCGGGATATTATTTACCCGCCAACATTGACGAATGCACAAAATGTTTGAATGACCATTATTGTCCAGGCGGACAACTTACATTTAATGAAACAACACCACAAGGAATCATATCTTGTCCAGAAAATCATCCATTTGCCCCGGCTGGTATGTGGCAACAATCACAATGTGGTCGAAAATTACATGTTGGTGACGATATTTTATACATGCACCAACAACCTGCACATCCAACAATACATCGTTTGTTTGTTCGTGTAAATGATACGGTGTATTCTGTGAACCTGAGCCAAAAACAAGATGGTATTGATAATCCAAAAATGTCGGCCGGTATGGAAAGTTCTTTACATTTTATAATTGATGGTATTGAATATCTGGCGCATGACGATTCAATAGATTAAAAGACTTTTCAAAAAAAAATAAACCGGCAAAAGCCGCTTGGGCGTATTCTTTGGAATGCGCACGAGACCCTGATAAACAATAAAATAGAGTGCACAGATTGGCTCGGTCGGCAGTGCCGACACTGTGCCGCATTCGTTAGCGCTCAAACTACGCAAGGCTTGTTTTCGCTTACTCATAGTCGAACCAGTCTCGCCAAAGGCGGACGATATTTCAAATTAAACGGGCGTGTAAACCAATATTAAAACGCCCGTTAAGGGCGTTTGAATATTGGTTGGAGCGCTACGCCCCTTGATAAACAATAATACAAATGTCGCGCACGGATTCCCTCGCTCGTGCTAAAGCACGGCTGCGGGTCAACCGTAACGATTTTACTGCGTTTTTCTTGTAAAATCTACTTGTTGTCGAACGATGCTTAGAACCAAACGGACGTTCCAAAAGCAAAAATTAAAACGCACCACAAGGGTGCGTTTGAATTTTTGGTTGGAGCGCACGGAATCGTGCAGATTTCGTGCTCCAACCATTAAAAGTTATAAAATTCCCAGATTTCTAATGGTTTTACTTGTTTTTCTTTTTGGAGTAACAATACTAAATATGTATCAATTATGTATCACTAATCCATCGAATATGTTACACTTTTAACAATAAAAATCCAGCTTAAATTCTTATGAGTTCAGCTGCATTCATTAATTGTTGTGGATTTGAAGTATAATATCTTTGAGTTGTTGATATGTTTTTATGATTTACTAATTTCTGAACAAGAAAAGCAGATACTCCACTTTCTGCTAACTTACTTACATATCTAACTCTACCAAGGTGAGAAGCACCAGATATATTGAATTTATGGTATATGTCATGGAAAATTCTACTTATAGATACTCTATTGAAAGGTTTATTTAGTTTTTGAGAAGTAAATAAATATGTTTCTGGGGTTAGTCTTTCACCATATTTAGATTTCATGAATACATAATAATCTTCAAATTCTTTCTTCAATTGCTTATTTACATAATATTCAGCTTTAAATTTACCTTTGTTTTTATCTGAATCTAACTCAATGATATTTTTAACTGTTCCGTCTAAGTTATAAATATCTTTAAGTTGAAGATAAGCAAAATTGATACTTCTCATTCCATTGAGAGAACAGAAGAACATCATTCGTATCATTTCACTATGTCTGATACCTTTAATGTAAGTTAAAATGTCTTTAATTTGACTATCTGATACAACACAATGATTAACCATTTAATAACTCCTTTAAAATGTTAAACTTTGTTTCAATTTCCATGTAACCGTAACATTTTCAAGATGTCTACTATTTTTTAAAAATCAAAAATATTAGATTTCCAGTACTTACAGCGATTTCGTTAACAAATATCTAAAAATTAAGATTTTTTGAAAATCGATTTTAAAACATATTGATAAATACAGACATAACATAAAAAAGGAATTAGTCATGTCTGTGGATACAATTAATGGAAAAATGAAAATCGACCCTCAAAATCTAAGTGTCAATATGGATTTCTTTGATTTTAAGACACCTGATAGCTTACCAATTGGTAGGAAATCTTGTAGATATAAAAGCACAGAAGAAAAAAAAGCACACTTACCCACCATTACAATCATGAAGGACAATCATGGAATACCAGAATTGTCTTTTGAATTAAGCTGTGGAAAATTTTTAAATAATAACAATATAGAAACTTTAAGAAAAAACGACTTTAACCAATTTATTGATAAGCTGTATACAACATTCGATTATTATATGGACATTCATTGTACAAAAGAATATTTAAAAAATGCTAGATTATCAAGATATGATGCAAGTATAGTCATAGACATAACAAAATATTCAAGTTGTATGACCATACTGCAAACATTAGCGATGATAGCATATCCTAAAAATATAAAAGCAAGAAGGAAACGTTATCCACAACCAGAATTTGATGGATTCAGTTTTGTTCTCTCTAATAAAGGGAAACCTGCTTGGAGATTATCTGTATATGATAAAATTGCAGAAATCAATTCCTCTAAATCCAACAGAGAAGAAAAGGTATGGGTAGATATAAATGGTCAATTTGTTGAAAAAACTATTTCAGAAGCATTAGAACTAATGAATGTCAAGCAATTGCTTAGAATTGAATTTCAATGTTTATCAGTTAGAGAAATTAGAAATCAGTTAATAAAACAAGGTTTAGACCCAAATACAATAACTCTTGAAGCATTATTCGACCCTAAAATAGCAACTAATATGATTCTAAATTGTTGGGAAGAATACATTATGCCACATTTAACAAGTGGTTTAATGTCTCGAGCTAAAAAGTATTCTCTTATAGATAAAGCATTAAAACAAGGGTATTGTCTTCAAGAATTTGCTAAAATGATTGGATATAAAGTAACTGCAGATATGTATCAAAATGGAATAAATGATATAAGGAAAATGGAATATGATAAGAATTTCAGACCATATATCATAGAAGCAGAAAAGTTTTTTAACAAAATACAAAACACAGATAAAACAACCATATCCAAAACATTTAAATATATTTACAAATGTATTAAAGAATCAAAAGAATTTAAATTCAAGGTGTGATGGATAGTATACTATGTAAAAGTGTAATATATATTATTATTAAATTTTTATTTAATTATATATTTTCATGTTTTTTAGAATTTATTGATAAATAGAATTAAAGAGAAAATTTAATAAAGGTTAGAACTAATGGAAATTGAAATTAATAAGCAAGAAGATTCACAAGAAATTAACTTAACTTTATGGATTAAATTAGCTAAAGACTACTCTTCATGTTTTAATGAAGAAGAAAGTGAAGCTACTAATGAAGATTGTAATATAAATGAAGAAACTAATGAATTCCTTCACAGTTTATTACCAAGTAATAATTTATTAATTGTTTATGATAAACAAGAAAAAACAACTGTAGATGGGTTTATCATGAATCTATTGAGTGAAATTATGGGAAGTGTTGTTCCTGAATCAACTCATGTATTAGATTGTGTAGAAGATTGCAGTGTATTTCAATTTGAAACATTTTATGTATCTAAAAGGATAACCAAGATTAAAGATGGTTTTGAATATATGGAAGAACTGATAAATCAGAAAGATAGAGATGATACTGATATATACCTTATATTGAATGAACCAATATTATATTATGAGTTTGATGACCATAATAGATTTATGAATGATTTAAAGCAATTGCTACAAACACCTAAAGTGCATGTGATATGTATAACAAGTGCTTATGACTGTTTATGCAAAGAAGTCATTGATTTGTTTTCTCATAGAATCTCTTTTTGGATTGGAAGTTCTGAAGCTAGTGACAACTTATTTTCTTCAGATATTGCTTGTCATACATTAATGGATTGGAGTGTTTACTTTTCAAATGATTATGGAAAAACAGCAACAGAAAAAGATTATGTAAATAGCAATATAGATGATGAAATACCTAATGAACCTTTGTTGGATATATAACCCTTTTGTTTATGGTGTTACCCTTTTTTCCATTAAGTTCTTTATAATAGTATGACTAATAATACCATAAGCAAAAACCCTCTAGATACCTTATCTAGGGGGTTATAATTTACAATTAACTATGTCTTGTGGTAGTATATCAAAGCAATAATATACTGATTTAAATGGAATTTTAGTATTGGAAGAATTATCAAAATTAATTCTCTTATCTGGAATTAATAACTGCATCTGTTTATCTTTGAATGCTTCTGAACAACTTTTATCATTCAACCACACTAGAGGAAGAATCATGGCAAAGGGTCGGTCTAATTCAATTAATCTTTGTATAACTTCTTTCTTCCTGGAAAAAGGGGGATTCGAAACAATGCAATCATAAGGTTCAGCAGGTGTATATTTAAAGAAATCTTGTCCATTCCATATATGTGAATAGATTACATTAAATCCTTCTTCTTTTAACAGTTTTACAAACCAACTCTTCTCTATATCAAATGGACACCATATTGTTTTGAAATGCTTAGCTTTTAAGAAAGGAATTATAATAGAAACCCCTTCTTTTGGGGTGTATTGTTCATCCCCTTTTGGAGAATTATGTTTATATAAGTAATGAATATTATCTTTCTGTTCTGTTAAAATATTGACCTTTTTGGAAGAAATTGATTTAAAGGTTAAAATTTCGTTTTCTACAACATATTTTCTTGTTTTTGGTATGGTTGCTAACCAAATGTTGTTTTCGTCTGTTGTGACCCCATTAAAATTGTTTTTTAGCATAATAGCTTCACCAATTTCTTTTATTGAAGCTACGCTTCTTGGTTTTATCCAGTATAAACCATTTATTATCTTTTTTATAATCCCTTTCTTGGCAAATGTATGAAGGGCAACATCAATATCATTTCGTTTGAATTTATCCAATAATAATTCTGACCAAATAAACCCATTTTTGGATTTTTGTTTAATCTGTTCCAATATTTGTTTTCTAACAGAAATTTTTTTGTCAGATTTTTTCTGCATTTTTCTTACACTTTTCACATACATATTTTATGCAATACAGATACAAAGTCAATGTTTTTATAATTTGCTTATTAAGAGATATTAAAATTTTTATTTTGTGAAGGTTTATATTATTGCAAATTAAAAAGATATTGTGTACTATTGGCTTAAGCAGATAATAGGAATATCTGCTTGGGACTTAGAAATCCCGTAGCTCTCGGTGCAGTATGCATCGTTAATGTTGATGGTGCATCTGTACCGTTAACACTCCTGACTTATGGTTGGGAGCGTTGCCCATATAAAGAAAAGCAACGGATCGTGTAGTAGCTACTGATTTTCTAACTCCCAGCCACCAATATTTTTTGGTGGTTTGAATTTATTGCAATAAAAACACAAAAGGATAACCAGATGAAAAAACTTACAATATTGACTTCTGTTTTAGCTTTAACTGCATGTGGTGGTGGTTCTGGTGGTGGTTCAAGCATTGCACCAAGAGCAACAGTAACACCTATGGATTTAGGTTCACAATATTCAAAAGTTGCCTGTAATTCAGATAGAAGTGAATGCAGAGGGGTAACTGTAGATTCGAATGGTAACACAACTTTGTCCGAAGCAAGATTTGCTTCCAAAAGATTAGCAAGAGCAGCCACAACACATGGTAATATTGCGGTTGGAAATGAACAATGGGATTTATTCTATGCAGATGATATTGATATGAATATCACATATTCTCCAGGTCGTCTGGCAAAACAAACTTTTATTGTTGATGATAATGGAAATATAACTGGGTTAAAATGGTCAGGAGATGAAGAGGTTGCAGATTTTGTACCAGGGGTTGTGCTATCTGGTATGAAATATATCGGTGATAATAAATTTAGTTTAAAATCAGGTAAAGATGATGGGACTTTAGAATTTGAAAATTATGGTGATTTAAATTTTGCTAATTTTGGTGTTGTAAAGATACGTGATATGAAATGGTGGAATGCAGAAGAAAATAAATGGCATGATGTAGGAGAAGGTAATATGGATATACCTTTTGCTGGTGGTTATAATGTATTAAAACAAAATCCAACTGAAGATTTATCTGGGCAAACAATTACTTATACAGGAACTGCTCGTGGTATGGTTGAATACGCAGGCACAAAGACATCTGATCCAGCACAAGATTATTTAAATATAATCGCAAATAATGCCACATTAACGTTGGATACAACTGGTGCAAATGCAAAAGAAACTTTTGCAGGTAATTTTGTAAAAACAGAAGATCAATCAAAACAATGGTATACAATAACTGCAACAAAAGATAACGGTGTTGTAAATTATGTGTTTACTGGTGAAAACCAAACAGGAAGCGATAGATTTAATATGTCTGGTACTAATCAAACCATAAAGACATTTGATACAGGTTATTATAGTGATAAAAAAGATACTGCTGCAGAAGCATCTGGTTTATTCCAATATCAAGAAATTATAGATCCTAGCTTAAAAGAACACCCAGAAAGTGAAAATCCAATGATACAGGAAAATAATAAGACTATGTACATAGGATTTGGTGGTAAAACAGAATAATAATTTGTGAAGAAATTATTAGTGTTTTTATTGTTAATGATTCAGCCCGTATTTAGCGTATGGGCTGAATCTGGTGTGAAAGAAATCACTATGACCACCGAAGAAGCCATTAAATTGGCGGGGAATTTGGTTGAACGTGGTGATTTAGAACATGCCAATCAAATTTTAACTAAAATGCCAAAAATGAATGATTTGGCACTTGAAATAGAAAGATGGTTCTTGCTTGCCCAGATTGCACAAAAGCAAGGTGATTATGAAACTGCTATCAAAATATACAGAAAGATTCTTGACGATCAACCAGATTTAGCACGTATTCGGTTTGAACTTGCTTTATGTTATATGAAACTGGGGTATTGGTATCGTGCAGATTATCATTTACGTCTTGCTATGGCTGGTAAAGATTTACCTGATAATGTAAAACAAATGATGACTTATTATCGTTATGTAATTCGTCAAAATAAGCGTTGGAATGTTTGGTTTAATTTTGGTGCTGCACCTGATTCTAATATCAATAATGGGAACGGGGGTGAAGAATGTGTAGTAAATGGTTTTGGTCGTTTTTGTCGTAATCTTAAAGAACCAGAATCTGTTGTTGGGGCTAATTTAACTTTGGGCGGAAATTACGAATTTGTTTTATCAGACCATTGGAGATGGAAATCTGATGCTAACATTTATTCCAATACATACAATAATCATG